>NZ_OX031157.1:1277500-1590000 GCF_943736995.1 Sporosarcina sp. Marseille-Q4943
AAACCTTTTTACAGGGCTATTTTTCCTAGTTGGCATTCTCTTAATTATTGTGTCATTCAAGAAGGAAGGGTAATTAAACTAACGGGTGCTTTACTTGAAGATCGGAGCTGCTTAGACGGCTCTTTTTTCTTGTTCAAAAATATTTATTACAATATTTAGTAGAATTAGTCTTTAAAAGCAGGGAAATAATATCGTCATGTAGAAGTTGAGTAGAGTAGGTATTTTTTAGCAGAAAGGATGCTTGTGATGGAACCAATTATTGAGGCTAGAAATTTAATGAAATCCTATAAAAAGCGGAAGTCGAAGGAATACATTCAAGCGGTTAATGACATCTCTTTTACAGTGAATAAAGGCGAAATTGTCGGGTTACTAGGGCCTAACGGTGCTGGGAAGACGACGACAATTAAAATGATTTGCGGTTTACTCATTCCTGACGCTGGAACAATTACGATTAACGGGATGGACAATCGCGAGAAACGGCTCGGGGCATTGCGACATATTAGTGCAGTGTTGGAGGGGAATCGGAATTTGTACTGGCGATTGACGGTTAGGGAAAACCTTGAATATTTTGCTGGAAACCGCGGTGCTTCACGAAAAGATGTTGCTCATCAAATTGAAGTCTTGTTAACAAGCTTTCATTTAAAAGAGAAGGAAAATGAACTCGTCAATCGGCTTTCACGTGGAATGCAGCAAAAACTTGCGATTGCCGTCGCAATGCTTGCGGATAGTGATGTCATCTTATTGGATGAACCAACTCTTGGATTGGACGTGGAAACAGGGTATGAAGTGCGCGAATTGTTACGTACGATTGTCGATGAATACAACCGAACAATCATCATTAGCTCGCACGACATGAACGTCATTCAAGAATTATGTGATCGAACAGTGATCATTAATGACGGAAAAGTCATTGTGGATGATAAAGTGGAGAATTTGATGAAGCTATTTGAAGTTCGTGCCTATTCAATAACACTCGGGGACGCTTTGAGTGAGCATCAACAGAAATTGTTGCTACAAAAATTCCCGGACTATAACTATATTACAGATTCCATGCAGCATATCATCCAAGTTCATCTAACAAAAAGCGATGAAATTTACGAGTTATTTGACGTGCTCAAAATGGGAGGAACTACGGTCGAATCGATTGACCGCGATACGATAAATTTCGAGCAAATCTTTATGAAAATCGTGAAAGGGGAAAAAGAGTATGTATTGGGCTAACCTCCTGAAGGCAAATGTTCGGAAAGAATATATCGAGTTGAAACGTTATTTGCCAAATACAATTGCTATGGTTTTTACGTTTTACTTTATTTTTTTAGGAATGTTTATGGGCATTCAGTTGATTGGCGACCCGAGTACGCAAGAGGCAAACATCCAATATGCCATCGTCAACTATATTTTTTGGTTTTTAGCGATGATGGTGATGAACAGTGTCGGGTGGACGATAACGAACGAAGCAATGCGCGGAACGCTCGAACAACTTTACATGTCTCCAATGGGCGTATGGCGAATTATGGCGACACGACTCATCGCAACAACAGCAATCTATTTTTTAATTATTATCGGGTTGCTCTACTTATCAATGGCGACAACGAATCAATGGTTAAATATAGACGTCATTTCCATTATGCCCATCCTTATCTTAACGCTCATTAGCATGTTTGGTGTAGGATTCATGATTGCGGGAATCTCGATTATCGTCAAGCAAGTAGGAGCCTTTTTACAAATATTGCAATTTATTTTGGCCGCTTTAACGTTCGTAACCTTAAACGTTGCACCGTTTTTCGCATTTCTTCCGTTTGTGAAAGGTGTAGATCTGGTCCGCCAAGTGATGATTCATGGTTACACATTAAGTCAGTTTACAGTGGTGGATTTTTTAATTCTCGGATTTAACGCGATAGTGTATCTTGCATTAGGCCTTCTATTTTTCATTTATTGTGAACGAATCGCTATGAAAAAAGGATTGCTAGCGCATTATTAAGTGAAAAAGGAACGTACTTGTTAAAACAGCACGAAAGGAGGTCAATATTAAGATGAAAAAAACATTTGAAGTTATGCACGATGGTCACCATATGGTTGCTCTTCATAGACATCTTATGAAACAGTGCTTTAATGAAGGAGTTGTATAAAATGAATGAAAATAAAGGTACAGAAATAAAACGCTCTTCAAAAGCAGAAAACATCCTCTCTCAGATCAATAGTAAAACTAAGCTAGGCGAGTTACGAAAAATCGCGAAGGACATTAAAAAAGATCACGAACTAGCTATGGAACTTTGGTCAACCGATGAGTTTTTGCCCAGACTATTAGCAATCTTAATTATGGACAAAAAACTCCTTACACAAGATGTGCTAAATAAGCTTGATAAGGATATGCAGACTCACACTTTTGATGAGCGAAATAACTTAATGGATTGGTTAATGGCTAATCAGCTCACCAAAGACAAGAAGACGATTTTTTTGATGGAGTCATGGGAAAATAGCCCTTCTGCTCTTCAAAGGCGAGCTTTCTGGTATTATCAAGGACGATTAAGATGGACCGGGCAAACACCGCCTGATAACACCGCAGACTTGCTAGCTGCAATAGAAGCTACGATTGCGGAGGAAGAACCAGAAGTCCAATGGGCTATGAATTTCACCGCAGGCTGGATAGGCGTTTATGATGAAAAGAATCGTGCGCGCTGTATTAAAATTGGTGAGGAAACGGGTCTTTACAAAGGTGATATGGTGTCAAGAGGATGTACGCCCGACTATTTGCCGGAGTTCATTACGATTGAAGTTAACAAACGACAGAATAAGTAGGTACCTCTGTTTCTGCAGCTAGTCAGTAAAATTTGGATAGTGAATTAGTTGTACTGACCAATTAACTGCTCTCTATAATAAAAATAACAGGTATATATTTGTTTACAACGAATAAATTAAAAAAGACCACCTAATGCTACCAACATTAGGCGGTCTGTAACGCAGGTTCCCTTCAAGGGGGATCAGCCCGAGGTGAAATAATCCATCCTAAGCGAGCTAGACACTCAAGGATGGATTATTTTTTATGGTCAAACGTATTATTTCAATAAAAAGACCACGTCTCGTCTTTTCGATCTTTCAACTCTTTAAGCACAAACGCTCGATGCTCGACCAGTTCCGGAAACTGATAAAAGAAGTTAATCTTTTCTTCTGGTACTGTTCGAGGGCTGTCATTGTAAGGTTGGCTATCTCCTCGGTTGATTTCAATTAATAATATAATGAAAGACAATAGAAATTTATTGTTAATCGATAAGTATCGTGATAAAATCATGTTGTTATTAACTAATTGAGGTGTTTAAATGAAAGTTAAACGAGGTTCAACCACTTTTTTAAAGGTAATAATTTTTCTGAGTGGAATTGCATTGCTTGCCGTGTGTATATATTTGATGCCTGAAGCAGCCAGAAGAGACGCGATAGAGCGTCCGGGTGATTATTCGCTATATCCACTTTTGGTATGTGCATATGGAATATGTATTACGTTTTCTGGAGCGTTGTATCAAGTATTTAAACTTTTAACCTATATCGAAAAGAACAATGCTTTCTCTGAGTTATCTCTTCGATCTTTAAAGGTAATAAAAAAATGCGCTTTTACTGTCATTTTCTTCATTTTGTTAGCAATAGTTTATATAAGGGTGCATGCTCAATTCACAGGTGATGATGCAGCAGGTCCTATATCACTAAGTCTAATGGGTATTTTAGCAACAAGTATCATCGCAGCCATTGTGGATGCACTTCAAAAGCCATTAAAAAATGTCCTAGATGTTAAGTCGAAAAATGATTAACGGTTTGAGAAAGACAATTAGGAGGACATCTAATGAATATAGAAAAAAATCTAGTGAAAACGTTAACTACCTGCCTGTAGGGGTTTAAACACCCTTTGAGGACTCCTGCGGGCAGGTACGATTCTCAAGGGAGGTTTTCACTAGTGAAAAATCGTTCAAGATCATATTATCGCCATCAGAGAAAGAGGACAATTAACCGGAAGCTAGAGATTGTAAGATATGCCTGGGGATTAAATAAAGCGGAGGATAGCGAACATCCTTTTATTACGCATCCCGGCAAATTGTCGAAAGCGAAGTTGAATTGTTCTTGCAAGATGTGCAAATATGAAAAGCATTATGATATTCCAAAACCAAACGTTAAATCCAAAACAGATTTAATGCAGCAGGATATTAAAGAATACTTTTATGAGTAAAATGGACAAGACCCTTCTCTATTTTTAGAGAAAGGTCTTTTTTGTTTTGTAGGGGAATTAAGTGCCCTACATAATAAAATGCCAGGCTATCTAATAAGAAGCCTGGCACGATATATTAAAGTATCGAAGTAAATAGGTAAAATAATAGCGGTCGGTCCGTGGGGAGGACAATTTGACAACAACGAAAACACGAAAGGATGGTACGGTCCATACCGATCAGTTCACCCACGGATCAACTCGCTACACATTTATTATACTACAAAAATATTGTTCGAGGTCAATAAATAGATATCCATCTTTTGGAGGTTATCTTACTTTGTTCGGGTGGGAATATAATCCTTCAAGCAATCATCAATACTTGGATAGTGCTTGGATTTCCGATTCCAGGGAGTGCTCTCAAATTTACCCCACTCAGCAACAATCCCGTTTTGAGTGTGCGTTGCTACAAACGATGTTAGGTAGCCCAGTGGATCCTCTTCCTCGTCTTCCATGTACAATGTAATCGGGGTAGATTTCTTACCATCCTCAACTACGTCATATCTGTGCACCTCGAATAATACAGGTGTCCCCTTTTTCTTATTCTTATTTCTGAAGGACCTACGGTTATCTCGTGTATCAAAACCGTAGATGGAATCGTCGGCTCTGTAGTAAAGGTAATAGTTAATCATCATAGCCTCCCCTTTGCTAACTAGATATAATTAATCGGCCCTTCAGTCCTCCTTCAAAATTTCGCTCTCCATGTATTCTTCACGCATCTCTGACAACGTCTTCCCTGTTTCTTTATGGACCGCAAAGACATACGTCTGAATACTGGACCATCCGAATAGATCCTTTAACCACTTTTGCATTGACATGTTTTCCCCGTTCACTTGTACCGTTCCGTCTTCTTGCAGGATCGCTTCATCTCTTCTTCCCTTGGCAGTGATAATATCGCCAGGCTTCACAATCCCCCATTCCAGCATGTCACCTATCTTCGGCAATACCCGGCGTGTGATTCCTTTACTCGGTCTACTGCTATTCAAGGATCCATCTAAGAAATTAACGTAGTAGTCTTTATACGTAGTGACAGGCAACAGTTTTTCAATATCTATGTATAGGTTGTCATCAATCTTATAAGGGATCAGCTTATAACAACTAATATCGACATTATTGCTATTAAGCCACGCAACAGCTGATAATGTTTGTTCGTCAAAATCAGAAGCCGCCAGCACAATTCTTTGCTTCTTATTGAAGTTGTCTCCGGCTCCATTCACTTGTAAAAACTCATTCAGTTTCCTACTACCTATTTCTGAACTTGTTAAGTGCTCCTTCTTAAATTCATCCTGGTATTTCTCAATGTAAGGCGCATAAATCTTGTTCACTAAATCATCCGAGTCTTCGATCGTTGCATAGCTTGCAGCATATCGAATCGCCTGAAATTCAAACGCTTCTTTCCGCCCCTCAATATCTTTTCGATCCCTTTTAATTTCAATTAACACGATATTCCCTTTGTTATCCACCGCAGTAAGATCACTGATTCCATGCTTCGCATTCCTTACCTGTTTCCCGACGATCAACATAGATTCTTCCTCGTCGCATATCATATCGATATTTTTCCTGAGTATCTCTTCAATATCCTCTTCCCTAAGCTGTAAATCGGCAAAGTTCGTAGCTTCGTGCTTAATGGCCTTGCCATTTGATATCAAGAACATGGTGACTCCCCCCCTACTCTCTCGCTTTTATCACACGGACCTCACGAGTCTCTTCATCGTATTCAAGTATTTCAACGTCACGTGGAATCAAGTGACCGTGGGTTCGAATGTAGTACTCACCAAGTGTTTCATTCCGTCTTTCGCAAAAATCCCGAAGAATGAAGAAGATTTTTCTATACTCCACGGGCAGTAAATAGAAGTAGTACATCGATTCATTCCATACTGTAATTTTCGCGCTTGGAACATTTCCGCCCGAGGTCCATTTATGTGACTTGCATTCAACAACGACTTTCTCATTGGAATCCGGCACACTTCCCAAATCGAAATTGCGTTGCTTTTTAATATGCAACCCAACAAATATTCCTACGTTTTTCATTAACGCTAAACCATTTTGGTGAAAATAGGCTAATGCAATATCCTCGAAATCCCTTCCGACATGTGCGTTGCTAATTGAATTTATACGTTGGAAATTCATCAAATCTATTCACCCCCACTTTATGTTTATTGTAGCTCCTCATTTTGAAAGTCAGCTTTTTCACTCAAACTTCCGAATTCAATCGCAATGCTTCTTTCAACTTCCTATACTTTTACTTTAGTCTTTCTATTCTTCTCAGCTTGCGGCCTCAACTTCTGCTTCCCATACTTCCCGCCTATATTACTCCCGCTTCCCGCAAAGAACTCCCGCTGATTCCGGTTGCCATCCGTATTCTGACTCCATGTAAACCGGGAGTCATGGGATTCTCCAAAATCTTTATGAAACGCTTCCCGATTCGCAGTCGCTCCTTCGTGCCATTTTTGCTCAATGATTTCGCAGTTAGAAGCGATTGCTATGTCAATATAAAAATCATTTAATACATTGATTTGAAATTTAGTCTCATAAAAATCAACCTTCATCCTGTTGAATTCAGATTCAAAAATGGACACGACAAAGTGACGTTTTTTTGTGCATGCCTTCATTTTTAGCAGATCTTTATTTTGAATAGTATTGTCAATCTTAACAATCGATCCTAATCGATGGACGATTGATAACCTTACATAAAGGCCTTCGTTTAATTTAATAAATCCATGCAAATGCTCCTTAAACCAGTATGTAGAAAAGAACATATTAGTTTTATATAAATCATTGAGACGTCGTTCAAAATCCTTATAATCGACTGTTAAGATAAAAGAATGCTTTTCAGTGTTTTGTTTGATTTTTAATTTACACTTTGCCATAATACCCCTTCATTTCATCTAGTTTTGTAAATAGATATGAGTTTTATGTATAAAACCCAGAATTGGCTACTTGCTACTATAGTCTCGAAAACATTTGATTAAATATCGTTATATGAATCTAGTTTATCATAAGCACTCACTTAAAGTGCTGTTATCACGCAATTTTCTAATATTATTATCAAGAAGTTTTTATTTCAAATTAAAAAAGGTGCTAGGTTCTATATTAGAACCTAGCACCCACATTAAGTTATGAAGTTAGACAAACCTCATCGTAACTCTCACCTCTCAAGGATCTCTTTCAATTCCTTAACAGTAAGCCACGGCATCTTCCGATGAATCATCCGATGACAGTTAGCACAAAGCAAAACAATATCACTCACTTTCGATACATGGTCTTCGCTCATTTCGGAGACAGGAATTGTATGATGCGCTTCAATGAAATTATCTCCTAAATCTCCGTACGTTTTTTCGAAATCAAATTTACATGCTTTGCAAAATAACCGTCCTTCTTTTCGTAAGAAGCTTTCTTTAGCCGCTTCGATTAACTTCCGGTTTCGTTCCCGAGTAAAATGTTCCCTCAAAACACTTTTACCCTCTCTATAGCCTAGTTCGACTTGATTCACAGTAACCGTATTAAGAAAATCCAGCAACTCTTTCTTTACACGTAACGGTCCCTGGGGTGCCGCTTTTAACCCATGTTCTTTTAACACCTCTAACGGAAAAGCACTTTCAGGATAGGTTTCAAGTAATCTTAATCCCATAAAGCGACGATCAACATTATTCTCTAGCTCAGTTTCGTCCAGCCAATATTCAGTATCTGCTATTGCTTCATCGAATGGTATATCGACTTCTTCTACAACAGTCAAATATAAAAGTGCCTGAACGGGTCTTCCTAAGTATATATAAACAGTATCGCCAACTTTTTGCGACGCAGTTTGTCTCCAATCGATTCGCTCGTTTTCACTGAATGCCTTTTGGACATCATAAATATTAGGGTTTGCAGAAATTATCCAATCCATCTTCTCACATCACCTTTCTATGCAATGCTACAATACCCCGCGCAATTCCATCCCGTGCAACTACATACTCCTGATCAGAAACCAACTCATTCATCGCCGCTTTCAACTCTTCCGCATCCTCCATATTCTCAACAGGCACAGCCCGAGAATAAATCCGTGTAAAACGCCTTCCTTCTTCAAAAGCAAGCGCACGCACCGGAATGCCCTGCTCCTCTATGTTCGTCAATAAATTCGTCCGTTCCAAATGCGGCAGCGGCCCCACTTCAACAATCAATCGGACCGTCGAATTCCGTCTCCGGAACCACGCTATGAGCGGATAGCCGAGCCAATACCTTTCCGTCACTTGATACTCCGACGGCAGCTCCGTCCACTCCGGCTCCATAAAACTCGGAACGAGGTGATTCACATTATAATAGCCGGATGCGATACGCTTTTCATCCACAAACGAAGTGAATGCCTTCTCCATAGGGTTTTGCACCTTCAGTACAGCACGTTCCAGCAAAGGAATGCCATCCCCCTTCCCTGAAACCGCCTCGTTTACCAATCGCAACAACGTCTGGAAAGAGTCCTTCTGATATAGCCGCAGCATGCATTCAACTAACGAATCGACATCCTCCCAAGAAGTCGGACGATCCGCATCCATATAGATCCTCGTATACTGCCTGCCTTCTTCAAAAGCCTGCTCCTTCACGTCAATCCCTTTTGCGACCAGTGCCCGTAAAAGCCGCACTCGATCTTCATGATGCAAAGGTCCAACCTCCACCTTCAATTTCAACCTGTCGTCCGCCTGCTCAAACCAAGCGATCAGCCCTTTATTCATCCACCACTTCTTACGCAAGTCATTCTCATCAAAATGCTCGTCCCACGTCTGTTCTATGAAGTGCGGCACACGGAAATGCGGCGTATACAAATGATCCGGCCACGCCAACTTCTGAGCAAACCGAAGAAAAGCCTCCCGCAAGAAGCTGCTACCGACCTTCACAACGAAGTCGATTGTCTCCTTATATTGACTGTAGATCTGCCTTAGTTCATTCGCAAAGTCACTTTCGACAATCTTTCCCTTTCCAACAGCAGCAAGAAGGTCAACAGCTTCTTTATGGTTTTTATAGAGAGCCATCCCCTTCTCATTCAGCTCATCATTCTGAACCAACTGATCCTCTAAAATGTCGATGTAATAGGAAATGAAAGAATGTACGTCTGAATGCATATACTCTTTATTCGCGTCTGTCACATTGTTGAGGATGTCCAACACATCCGAATAGCCAAGCATTAGATAGTCCTCATGCGTAGGCTCCTCATCCTGTAACGTCAAAAATACCGGGATGATTTTATAACCATCATAGGCATTTCTCACAAACTCGATATATTCTTCAAGCTGCCCCTCAGATTCAACGGACCAAAACTTGTTTTCAATCAAAACCGCAACTTGATGCAAGTGAGAGACAGCCAACAAATCGATCCGCTTTTTGTTAGGCGTCGCCAACTCCTTATACACGACAAGATCATGATACGAATAACGGCTCAGCTGCAGGACATCATAATTGGCAATCTTGTCCTCATCCTCATAATTGGCAGGATTGACAAAGACCTTCGCAATAAGCTTTTTAATGAAATACGCGCCTAAATCATGATTTTGTTGCGGATCCATCAACCACGCCAGCACATTTGAATGCCGGATTTCATAATTGTCGACTTGAAGCACTTTGAATGGATTGAAACGGTTGAAATGGTTATGTAAATAGGTGAACTCCTGGGAATCCTCAATGAGGGACAGGATTTGTTGCTGGTGGTTGGGCATGGTGCGTTCCTCCTAAACTATTCTATTATGACCATGTTAGCATAAACTTTTCTTTTCAAGGATTAATCTTCAAGACCTTTCCCCCTTCACTTAAAAAAGAAATAGACACCCGACAATTTGTAACGGGTTCGGTTGAGGGAGAGAAAAGTGCAATTAACAACGTAATTAACAAGTGAATCAGAATCTGTTTCAACAGTGAAACCGCTATATAAAAAAAGTAAAAAACGCTCAAAGTGAGCGTTTTTTCGCGAAATATTTTGCCATCCTTATTGAACGAAAGCACCCGTTAGTTGAAGAGGGAGTCATTCAAAATGGTAAAACTTCTTTAAATTATCATCAAATTCTTTCCAAGTTAACAGGGGGTACGATGATTCCATATCCAATACTATACTTACTCCTTCTGCTACCACTTTTAATCTTTTTATTGGGTTATCTCTTTTTCCAGCAGGAAAAATTGCTAATGCTTTCAACTCTTGTTTTCCGTTGTCCCAAGTCCATTTTTTTAATTCCAATTCATCGATTTGTTTTTTTGAAGGAATGTCTTTCCCTTTCCAATCACATATTTCGAAAAGAGGATATTTATCCCCAGTCCATTGTTCAATAATGCGAATGACTTTAAGGATAATATAATCCCCTGACAATAATTCATAGCAAATGGCATCACCAGCTTTTAAAAATGTATCAGCGACAAATCTCTTTGGAACTTTTCTAGCTTGTGGTTGTGGGGAATTTAATTGTTCCTTTAATTTTAGGAGAACAGCTTCACGTTTCTTCATTAATTTCGGGTCTTCTTCCCATCGTTCAAGGTCAACGCCATTATCAATAATTTCAATTGCTTTGTCTTTCACTTTCTCATGAAGTCTCCCTAATTTCCATTGTATTAAAGCGAATGACAACCAAAAGGCAGTAATTTCTTCATCATCTAACTCGGTTTGGAATTCTTCAATTACTATTTTACTCGCTTCTTCATTCGAATAACTTTCCCCCAATAAATCCTTATATCTAAAGCTAACATCTCCAGCTATATCATTTGATAATACCGCTACTCCCCAAGTACTCACACTATCACTCCCTGACTTTATAATTTACTGTTAGAAAATGAAGAGATTCAAATTTTCATCTTCAACTAAACTGCCGCGTTAGTTCAATAAAAAGATATGCCTCAAGTAGCTTAACGATCTTCAAGTAAAGCATCCGTTAGTGGAATAGCTACTACAAGTTCAATTTCATTTGCTGATGCTTCACTGGTCCGTTAATTTTTCTCCTGTAACGATTTCAAATAGCTCTGCTGACTTATTTTTGTCTAATTTGACATATTGATTTCCTCCAATGAGTTCTACTTTATCTTTGTTTGGAGTTATCCATAGTTCATATAATACCGCTTTCGCTTCAATGTTAGGGTTTTTAAAACGAAATACAAAACTGTAATCAGGAGGGTTTACCCTTTCTGCTTTTGCATTTATCCAATTTGCATCCTGTAAAATCTCTAACAATTTTTGAACTTGCTCATTGTCAGTGACCACTCTGAAGTCTTCATAGTTATTTTCATCGCCAATGCGCTTTTCAACTACTATACTTTGTTCCGTATTCTGAATTTCGTTTGAACAACCTACTAACAACATTGAAAATATCCCGATTAAGCTATTGAGTAATTTAAACGTCCTCAAATTTATACCCCCTATTACGCCCAGAACTCTGAAAGATTAGATAGATCACAGACACATCCCCTTTTTCAATCCATATTATTATACTTATTCAACTAACCTGCTCCGTTAGTTCAATAAGAAAAAAAGCTTTACTCCTTCTTGAAGTAAAGCACCCGTTAGTTTAAGTGTAACTTTTCACAAACATTTCTTCATTAATTTTAGAGAGAATGACCTTGTAGGAGAGTAACACCGTTTAAAAGCTACAATTACTATTCTAATAATTCTACCCATATTGAATAATCTTTTTCAGGTATATTTAGAGCATATTGAGTTTTCTTCAGTTCTAGATTTTCGGATATGTCAATAAAGCCAGCTTCAATATAATTTCCTCCAGTTGCAATACTACGGTCTGAAGGTTTTCCAATTCCGAGCGATTCTAAGACAACCCAACCTTTTTTTTGTTTTTCAACAAGTGCTACAAAATATTGAGTTTTATTTTCACTATTATCACTAATTGCTCCTTCTCCTTCAAAAACATATATTTTTCTATTAACATTTATATCTGTTTCCTGTATAAGTATAACGTTCATATTTTTAACAAAACCAACTTCTGATTCTAATAACTCTATTGCCTTATCAGGAGTATTTGAATACAAAACCTCTTCATCTGTACAGGCAACTAACAATAAACTCAATATAACAATTAGGAGATACTTCATAATCCTACCCACCTTTTTTTATGTCCTTACTTCTTTATACGAACCAATTGGAATTAAGTTCAAAAATATTTATTGAACTAACCTGCCGCTTTGCTTTAATACGGTTGAAAAGAATAGAGGTTTCAATTTTCAATTATTATTCCATTTGGTATTATCAAAAATCCACATTGCTTCTTCAACTAACCTGCTCCGTTAGTTCAATAAGAACATTGAGCTGTCTCAGTAGCCCAATGTTCTTAAAGTAAAGCACCCGTTACTTTAATTACAATACTTCACAATCATTTTTTATAAATCATTATAAACTCAATCCATCAATCGTGTTGTCTATACAAAAAGACGCCTTCTTACTCAAAAAATGCGCCCTTTAGGATTCGTGTTGATTGATGGGCTTGGTGCGTTCTCCTGAATCAATTGATTTGGAAAGGGAATTGGTTGTAACGACCAATAAATTCCTCTATAATAAAGATAACAGGCATATAATTGGTTCAAACAACCAATCTAAAAAGAACCGCCTAATGCTACCAACATTAGGCGGTCTGTAATAAGTAATAGCGGGTTCCCTACAAGGGGGATCAGCTCGGGTATTAAAATAATCCATCCACTATGAGCTACCCACTCAAGGATGGATTATTTTTTATGATTAAACGACAATATAGCTACAATTAATGCTGCGAATGTGAATACGAGCATTAATTGTAGCTATATTGTCATACGACCACCTCCCTTCTACGGGAAACGGCCGACCACCCTTGAGTACCTATTAGGAACACACAAAAAGGGTAATAATAAGGATGAAGTCGTTGTACTTACAGCACTATATATAGGAGGTCTACAAATGAATAATAATGATAGATTAATTGATTACGATATGCTTTAGATTTTAGTAATTCAGAGATGGTAGATATTTTTAAACTTGGCGGCGTTAATGTAACAAAAGAAGATGTGATACAGTTACTTACAAAATCAAATGAGGATGAACCTGAAGATGACTTGCAGATGAAGTGTACGAATGAGATGTTGGATTCATTTTTAAACGGCCTCATTATCTATAAAAGAGGCAAACAAGATCCGAAACCAGGACAACCTCAAGGTCCATCCGTATCTGCCGTGACGAATGAAAGTGTGAATAATCTCCTTCTAAAAAAAGTGAAAATAGCACTCGCGTTAACAAGTGAGGACATGCTTGAGATTTTGGATAATGCAGGAGTCACTATATCCAAAGGTGAACTGAGTGCTGTATTGAGGAAAGAAGGGCACAAGAATTATAAACCGTGCTTGGATCGATACGCCAGGAACTTCTTAAAAGGATTGGCTTTAAAATATAGGGCCTAATGTAAGGTGCCTGATACTGATGCAATTACGAATTGCGTTCGTACCAGGCATTTTTATAATGGTTTGGTTGTAATAATTGTTCGGGTACCTGGTACCTATTTTCATGGTTGTATTATTTGTGGTCCCTGTTATTAATTCCGTATGATAATATACGCCATGTAAATGATGTAGGCGATGACAAGCACTGATCCTTCCCGCTTTCCAATCTTGAAGCTCGTTCTTGAGAAAACCAATAATAACAAAGTTAGGACAATCATAAGAATGACATCAATAAACATTTTATTATTGACCGCTAATGGAGAAATCGTAGCTGATGCACCAAGTACAAATAAGATGTTAAAAATGTTACTACCGACAATATTCCCCAACGCGATTTCACTTTCTTTTTTCAGTGCCGCAGAGATGGAAGTGACAAGTTCGGGTAGGGATGTGCCAATAGCGATAATCGTTAACCCCACTAGTGTTTCACTCATCCCAAGGGAGTAAGCAATTTCTGTTCCGTTTTTTACTACCAAATTTCCTCCAAATATAATTGCAGCCAATCCTAATAGGGTAATTACTATATTTTTACCCCATTTGATGTTCTCAGGAACGGGTTCACCAGCTGTATCTTTTCGGCTTTTTAGGCCAAGTTCAATTATATAGTACATAAAAATGGATAAAAACAATAAAAAGATAAATCCATCACTCCGTGTAAGCAAGTTGCTATTGGACCCTTGCAAGAAAATATCACTCATTAGAATTAGCAATGCTGCACTTGCGAGTAAGGTAAATGGGATTTCTTTTCGAATAGTTTCACTTTCAACTCTCAAGGGATATAAAAAAGCTGCTACACCTACAACAAGGGTAATGTTAAAAATATTGCTTCCAACTACGTTACCCAGTGAAACATCTGCACTTCCTTCCAGTGCTGCAATAATACTGACAGTCGCTTCCGGTGAACTTGTTCCAAAAGCCACAATTGTTAACCCGATTAAAATAGACGGAACCCGAAGCAGTTTCGCAATATTAGAAGACCCGTCAACAAAGAGGTCTGCTCCTTTTATCAACAATGCAAATCCAACAATTAATAAAATATAAGCCATAGTTTGTTCTCCCCACTTCATTCATTTCTATTGTACTTTCAATAAATACATACCCCATTGTTACGAAATTAATGAAAGGAATGAAAGGTACCAGGTTCTAAAACAATTCCAAATTCAATGAGAACGCTGGTGAACACGTTTCTTCAGTATCGAAAAAGCGGACTCATCCAACACACCTTTGGAAATGTAGATCCGTGTATCGTCCGAAGCAATTTCATACTTTCCGTATGTGATGAATGTCCGTATATAGCCGATTGTAAAAGATACGATAATGAGCACCGTTGCAATTCCCGCAATGACCCAACCGGAAGTCAATTAGGACATTACCCATCCCTCTACAGCTTCTTCAACGTCAAAGAATGCCTTGATTTTAGAAAAGGCAGACGCGGCAATGACAATCTGGAACAAAAAACTGAGGGAAGTGAAAGAAGCTTTCACGACATCTTTACGTGTTGGTGTGAAATGGATGACTCGTTGCACTTCTTCTTTATCCATTTCACGAAATGAGTATCCGTGTCTGGAACTTCAACTGGTGTAGAACCAGCTTCTTTTACTAACGATTCCAATCGGTCAGCTTCTTGCTGTGTCACCACTTTAAATTCGACTTTAGCATCCACCCCGGTTGCACCAGTCTGGAAAGAGATTGCTGTCATTCGGAAGATCTTATGTAAAAACGATGTGCGTCGTTGGACATTTTGAACCTTTTCATAATAAACTATGCGTTCAAAGCGCCCCATCTCATCGCGGGAATGATTTCTTTCGCCAAGCGTTTTGATGGTTCTTTACTATCTATGTACATACAAAGGTCCTCCTCATGTAAATTGCTCTACTTTTACTACGGAATTGAAGAGGAAAAGATTCATGGATTTAGGAATTAATGAGGACGAAAATGCAAAGAGCTTCCACGGATAAAAAAAGCACAACCCATAATAAAAGGTTGTGCTTCAGTCTTAGTTTCCGTTGTAGTGAATAGGAGACCCAGGTCCGAGGTCGATGCCGAATAGCATCCAGACAATGAGAGTAATGCTCCATATTATCAGGAAGAACATAGAGTACGGGAACATGACAGAGATCAGTGTACCGATACCCATTTTTTTATCGTATTTTTGTGCGAAAGCGATAATAATCGCAAAGTACGTCATTAGTGGCGAAATGATATTTGTTGATGAGTCCGCAATTCGGTAAGCCATTTGTGTCAGTTCTGGTGAATAGCCAAGCTTCATCATAATCGGTACGAATACTGGTGCCATCATCGCCCACTTTGCAGATGCACTACCGATGAACAGGTTAATGAATGCCGCAATGACGATGAATAGTAGTATTAGTGGAATACCTGTCAAGTTGATACTTTCAAGGAACTTCGCACCGTACACACCAAGTACTAGCCCCATGTTTGACTCAGAGAAGAATGCGACGAACTGGCTCGCTGTAAAGGACAATACGATGAATGTACCCATAGCAGCCATTGTTGCGGACAGCATACTTGCAACATCTTTATCATTTCGAATTTCTTTCGTCACTTTACCGTACACGAGTCCTGGAACGAAGAACAGGAAGGCGATGATCGGCACAAGTGATTTCATGAATGGTGATTTAATAATAGGCATGTCCACTTCGTCTCCGCGAAGAGGGGCACCCGGAAGAAGAACAAGCAAGGAGACAAAAACTCCTGCAACGAGTAATGAAAGACCTGCCCATAGCAATCCTTTTTTCTCGATAGATGTCAGTTTCTCAACCTTTTCACGGAATTCTCCGTTGTATTCGCCTAGGCGTGGTTCAACAATTTTCTCGGTTACCCAAGCTCCGACGATTGTAAGAACAAACACAGAAGCTGCGATGAAGTAATAGTTCATGGCGATGTTCATGCCGTCTGCATAAACAGGATCGATGATTGCCGCAGACATAATTGTCAGCTCACCTAGTAAAGCATCTGTGCCCGACAGCAATAAGTTGGCGCTGAATCCACCGGAAACACCAGCGAATGCCGCGGCAAGTCCGGCAAGTGGATGACGTCCGAGTGCAGCGAAAATGACGGCGCCTAATGGCGGAAGTACAACATAACCCGCATCAGAAGCAACACTGGACATGACACCGGCGAAAACGAGTCCTAACGTAATCAGTTGCTTTGGTACAGACATGACAAATCCACGAAGCATCGCACTGATCAGACCCGACCCTTCGGCTAATCCGATTCCAAGCATCGTAATAAGCACGACGCCCAGTGGAGCGAAGCCGATGAAGTTCGCGGTCATATTCGTAATGATATAGTGAATGCCTTCTACGGTAAGAAGGTTCGTAACTTCAATAGACTCTCCTTCTTTACCGGGATGCGGAACACTGATCCCGAAGGAAGAAACTACAGCAGATAGTACAATGACAAGTAACGCAAGCAATGCAAATAGCGTTACGGGATGTGGCAAGCGGTTTCCAGTTGTTTCGATCATATCTAAAAACTTTTGGAAAAACCCTTTACGTTTCGTTTGCATGGGAAACCCCTTTCTCCTGTTAAAAATACAATTAATTACTCTGACAATTAAAACCCCTCTTAGCCAAACCTTAGTATAATGAAAATCATTTGAAATTTGAATAGCTTTTTAAAATTACTAACTAGGAAGAAACATCTTATTAGTGTTACATATTTATGTAGGCTTAATAACAAGGCATTTGTAATAAAAATAGTAATAAAATCAGTGTTGGTGGACAATTAGAAAAATGACGGAAAATAAAAGTACCAGGCACCCAATCAATTCTGAATTGGTCGGGTGCCTGGTACAAGTTTCAAGGCGTTCTGTAACAAGTAATGGCAGGTTCCCTACAAGGGGGATCAGCTCGGGTATAAGAATAATCCATCCGTTATGAGCTGCCACTCAAGGATGGATTATTTTTTATTGTGGAACGACAGTATTGCAACGTCCATTAAACTAAAAAGGACCACCTATTGCACTTGCAGTGGTGATCCTAAACTCAGGAAATGATTCCCTGAATTCTTTCCATATACTTGTCATACTCCATGTCATCCTTTTTGGTATTACACTTTGAGCAGGCACAGACGCAGTTCGCTATCGTGCTAAGACCACCTTTTGACTTGGGGAGCTTATGATCAATCGTATCTCCATACTTTCCGCAATAGTGGCACGTATAGTCATCACGTTCTAATATAAATCCCTTTATAGTTCTCCTATTATAAAAATGATGAATCAGCGTACTGTGGTAGATTCCTGCCGTACCTTCTTCCACTAATCTCTTTGCTTTTTCATAGCTGATAACACTTTCATATCTGCGATTATTCAAGGTGCGTCCCCGGATTGTTATTTCACTGTTCGCATCGAGAATAGAAGTGTCATAACTATATTCCTTGACTGGTTCAATGATTCTTTCATGCCTGCGATCTTTACAATCATAGCAAAACGACCTTCTTTTCCCTTCGCTCCTGCCCTTTCCGCCTAGTGACGGAAAACTCATCTTGTTCTTGTATTCTTGGCATATTTTGCATCGTTTATAAAGAGTGCAGGAATCACCTATACTTATTCCCACTTCATCGCCTCCAGTCGACTTTTCTACGAGTATAACAAGAGGATTACTTATACTTTCTGTAAGGAGCAAACGGGTACTCCCTCAACTAATATGGCGTTACAACACATAACATTATTGAGATGTAAAAGGATATTTTACTGGATATTTTTCCGATCGATCCTCGTAGAGCCCGGCTACTTTTTCGGCGAATGTTACGAGTAGCTTTCCCTGCCTTAAGCCCCCCCTTTTGCCTCGCTTGTAAGTGTATCGAACCTCGGTCTCGGTAATTTCGACAAGCGTCACCTTTCCGAATTTCATCTCGAGGTACTCACGCAATTCGTCATATACCCACGTCGAAAAGCTTCCCGTGTATTCTCCATGCTCCTCGTTTACATCATCGATATTAAACCGAATTATCGCAAGGGGGTTACAATCAAAAAGACCGTCTAAATTTGTCATTAAGTCCGACCTCTTTTCAGCTTCTTAGTAGTTTAATTTTACCATATGGAATGGTGTAGCAATCAAATAGGTTGAAAAATATTACAATATGCAATACAATACAGGTAATTAGAATACTTCTGTTCCAAATGAATAAACTAAAAAGGACCACCTAATGCTACCAACATTAGGCGGTCTGTAATAAGTAATAGCAGGTTCCCTACAAGGGGGATCAGCTCGGGTATTAAAATAATCCATCCACTATGAGCTACCCACTCAAGGATGGATTATTTTTTATGGTTAAACGACAATATAGCTACAATCAATGCTGCGAATGTGAATACGAGCATTAGTGCTTCAAATATTGTCATACGACCACCTCCCTTCTACGGGAAATGGCCGACCACCCTTGAGTCATCTATTCTATTACACTTTCAGTGTACCATACGTATGTTCTTAGCTCTATTAAAGTTCGCGCAATTTTCGTGCTATTATTAGGATTAAATCGATTAAATACATAATAGGAACACACAAAAAGGGTAATAATAAGGATGAAGTCGTTTTGTACTTACAGCACTATATACAGGAGGTCTACAAATGAATAATAATGATAGATTAATTCGTTTACGATATGCTTTAGATTTTAGTAATACAGAGATGGTAGACATTTTTAAACTTGGTGGCGTTGAAGTGACGAAAGAAGATGTGATACTGTTGCTTACAAAATCAACTGATGATGAAACGGAAAATGAAATACAAATGAAGTGTACGAATCAAATGTTGGATTCATTTTTAAATGGCCTCATTATCTATAAAAGAGGAAAGCAAGATTCAAAACCAGGCCAACCTCAAGGGCCAGCAATAACGAATGAAAGTGTTAATAATATCCTTCTAAAGAAAGTGAAAATAGCACTCGCTTTAACAAGTGAGGATATGCTTGAAATCTTAGAAGATGCAGGAATCACAATATCAAAAGGCGAATTAAGTGCTGTATTGAGAAAAGAAGGGCACAAGAATTATAAACCGTGCCTGGATCGATACGCTCGGAACTTCTTAAAAGGATTAGCTATAAAATATAGGGCCTAATGTAAGGTGCCTGGGACTGATGCAATTGCGTATTGCGTTCGTACCAGGCATTTTTATGTTGGAAGCTTAATTAACGACAACCTGCTGACGCTTCAGGTAACACTTCAGACTGCTCGGTGCCCCCATTACTACTAGTAGCAATCAGTCCAATAACCCATAGGATAGATGATAACTAGAGTCTTTATGAAAAAGGGGCGTATTATGAATAACTCACGTGTTTCAGCTGGTACGGGTCAACCAGGTATTGTTGCATTTGTTAGTGGAGATGTAACGGGTGATAACGTGATGGATCAAGTCTATCTCACTGGCACAAAAACGTCGGATAGTCCATACATCCAAAATATAACGTTGCTCGTCAGGGACGGGAGAACAGGGATAACGACAAGTATTCCGCTTCAAAACAATGCGGGCTATAATCCGACATTGTTCTTGGGCGATTTTACAGGGAATGGCGTAGATGAGATATTAATTGGCATGGCTACAGGTGGCAGTGGTGGGATCATCAACTATTACATTGTTTCCTTTGCCGGAAATCAAGCAAAACTACTGTTTGATTCTGATGTTTATAATAATCATTTCCAATATGACGTCACGTATCAAGACAATTATAAGGTTGAAGTTGTCAGCAGACCGAATAATGAGAGATATATTATCGATATATCTCTTAGAGGACCAGATTATTTAAATGAAATATACGATAGGAATGGCAAGCTGAAAAGCCCAATCACAGGTTTTGTGGATCCTTTGAGCGGCTTATATCCGGTGGATTTTGATGCCAATGGAGTCTACGAGCTGCTAGCTTATCAAAAAATATCCGGAAGATATCATGCGGACGGCTTAGGTTATATACTCAATACATTTAGCTGGAAAAACAATGGATTTGTATTGCAGGAACAGTATTTAGCTATTTATGGCGCACTGGTGTAGTGTTCGCAAGAGACTTTTTCCACAATACCATATATACACCAAAGCAACACATTAGAATGATCACCGTGAGGGCTTACAAAAATTAATTCAAGAGCCTATCATAAAAATAACAGGTATATATTTGTTTACAACGAATAAATTAAAGAGGACCACCTAATGCTACCAACATTAGGCGGTCTGTAATAAGTAATAGCAGGATCCCTACGAGGGGGATCAGCCCGGGTATTAAAATAATCCATCCTATGCGAGCTAGACACTCAAGGATGGATTATTTTTATGTTGATAAATTTTTCCCATAGGAACCCTTTCTCTGTGAAGAGTAAATTACATAAATTCGTACCAATACAAATAAGAGAGAGCACAACCTAACCAAGAGATGAAGCCAAAAACCGCGACTATCTTATTTTCAGACCATCCGTATTTATAACGAAAATGATAATGGATCGGTGCCGTCTTAAACAATCTTTTTCTAGTCCATTTATAGATGCGAACTTGAATAATCACTGAAAATGCTTCCGCGAAATAAATAATAAAGAGGAAAGGTACGAGAATTTCTACATGTTCAATTACTGAAAAGAAAGCCAGTATTCCTCCTAATGCTAAAGATCCCGTATCACCCATAAATCCCTTTGCCGGATAAAGATTAAATAGTAAAAATCCAAGAAGACATCCTATAAGGGCTATGGAGATAATTTTAACCTCAATATAGCTACTGGTTAGGAAAAAGAAAGTCAAGGTCGGAATAGATACATTCGCCAAAAGTCCATCCATTCCATCCGTAAAGTTCACGGCATTAGCTGAGCCCACAATAAACAGTGATACTATTGGTAAGTACAATGCCAAGGATAATAAGAAAGAAAAATCTTTTGTAATAATAATCACAGAGTTAAAATTAAAATAAGTAACTAATAAATATAAGATAATAAAAGTAAACACAAATTGAAAAAACAACTTAGATTTACCTGAAATTCCTTCAGGGTCTTTTCTCACGGCCTTCCAAAAGTCATCTACAAAACCAACAAACCCAAATAATAGAAAAACGGTACCTAATAATAGCGATAAACTGCTGGTTTGATAATATAATGCGACCAGTATACCTATATAAAATACGATTCCTACCGCCAATGGAGTTCCTTTTTTTTGCTGTTGATCCGATGGTAATTCCCTCCTGATAGGCTGTGTAAATTTAAAACGTTTAAATAGGAAAATGACTATAGGGGTAATAAGGGCGACAAGTAAAAATGAGATAATCCCAACGTATAACTCATGATACATTTATCATCAGCTCCAGCCCATTATTGTAATATAGCAGCATAGTTAAATATGGATATATTAATAAATAACACCATTGTGTGTTTTGAACCAATCGAAAAATGCAGTTTATCCATTGCTTAGAAGTAAATTACTTCATCCTACAACCTTTTCGAAACTATTTATCATTCATTATTCCTTAACTCAATGAACCCCCTTCCCATCTTCCAGGAGGCTTGTACCTCCCTGCGTTAAAAACGATGGTGCGTGCATTCACCCTCGACGTATACCGACAAACAGGATAATAACTACACCCGAAAAACTACGCATACTTCCTGTCTTCAAAGTCATTTGCCTATTACGCTTCGGCCAAACAGTTTTCAAAAGTGAGGCAACCTGCTTGGACATATGTTTTTCATGGCTAGTAGCAAATACTTCAATCTATCTTTTAACTTTTAAAAGAGTACCATACAACACAAAAATCACCTTTATTTTGGAGATACTCAACTAAACCATTCGTACCGTAAATCTATATGCTAGAATATAGAAATTTACTACTCAAAGGAGAAAATCATATGCCTATCTACAATAAACTTGTGCGTGACTTACTTACACAGAACTGGCGGAGCTTCTCAAAAGGCTATCTACTATAGTTTTCTTTATCGGTCATTGACCATTAGTGCGAGGTATCTGGCACCCAGACAATTAGTCTTGAATTATTGTTTTTAAAAACTCGTAATGAAGCAACTCCATCGCCAAATCCCCCAAAGAATTCCCCCTTTGTGCATCCTTCACCATACTAAGATTCCCCTTACAACCGGGCTTCTCAGAAGCCCTAAAAACATATTCCTGAAACCTTTTTTAATAAAACACACAGAGAAAGTATCCTTTTCATCATTTCTAGTCTATCTAGTAAGTGAAAGGAGGGGAAAGCAAATGGCGACAATCGAATTCAGAAGTGCAGTTGGAAAGGTGTACTTCGACGGCGGGATGACGGATGATGGGAAAATGATCCGAAAATCGAAATCCTACCGTAACATCGCAGAAGGGGCGACGGCTGACAACCTACACAACGCCCTTACACAATTGGCACAGCTCTCCGAATATCCATTTATCGGAGCAGAAAGGGTAGAAACAGCAGACATTATGAACTAATTGGAAAGGGGAGATGAGGAATGGCGAAAACGTTACAATTGAACTTCACGACTGCTGCGGGAAAACAGACATCCCTTACAGTCGACGAGCCACGGGCTGGATTGACACCAGCCGAAGTGGAGGCAGCCATGCAGGAGATTATCAATTCACAGGTTTTTGAAGTGGATGGCTATTTTCTTGCAA
The DNA here is from genome assembly GCF_943736995.1 of Sporosarcina sp. Marseille-Q4943. Taxonomy (GTDB): domain Bacteria; phylum Bacillota; class Bacilli; order Bacillales_A; family Planococcaceae; genus Sporosarcina. The sequence continues at coordinate 1,300,772 of NZ_OX031157.1, forward strand.
CCGTAAAAGGCGCCCGCATTATCGAACGCACCGTGGATGAACTTGTAAAAGCATAATAAAAAAGGCTCTCCGGCTCGGCTGGAGAGCCTTTTATCATTAAAAATAAGGAGGCGGATTCAAAATGGAACAATGGCTAAATTTCATACAACAAATCGGATTTCCGATTTTTGTGTCTTTTTATCTCTTGCACCGGCTTGAAACGAAACTCGAGGCAATACACAATGCGCTTGTTTCTTTGAATGTGAAGTAAGTGAAGGGTGCCAGGTTCTTGAACAATTTGAAAGTCAATGAGAACCTGGTAGCCGGAACTTAGAAATGGCGGATTGCCAATATGACAACCTCTTCTCAATTAGAACGGACCATAGGATTTCGTCATTGTTTGGCCCCCTAGAGTGAATGTGCGGCTTGCTATCAGGACATGCTTTTTACCAATGTTTCCAAAATGACCGGCATCTCTTTGAATGCGCTATCCACATGCAGCCGCTCCGTTTTCTGGTGCGCATCTTTTCCGAACGGGCCGACATTCAAGACGGGTGCCTGCAGTTCGGACATCTCCTCAAATGGGATGCTATATGTTTCGCCATAAACCGGCGTATTATTTTCAAAAGCTGTCCAACCGTTCTCCTCATCCGAATAGTTCACATAACTTAAATCGCAGATTCCATTAAAATAATGAATTTGATTCACCGTCAAGTCGAACGTACTTGCAGTTTGCTGTACTAATTTGATCGCCTGTTCAACGAGCGGAGAATCTGACGAATTGATGGCCGGATAATAGGGAGGCGCATAGAGCAGAACAGTTGCCGGAGCAAGTTCCTGACACTGGATCATCAGATTATCCACAATACGTAGCGATTTTTCCCGATCATCCCATTCCTCGTTCTGAAGCGCTTCTTGCTTGTGCCGATTCACTTCCTCCACGCCTAGTTTGTTCAAGGCATATGACAACAGTTCCTCATACCGCAGCACTTTCACATCTCCTACACCCTTCAGCTGCTCCCGTTCACAAACTGCCTTATAATGCGCGTTGCACTCCGCCATCGCTTCATTTGCAACTTCCGTGAAAAGATCCATCAATTCAGCAGCAGTCCGCTGGAATAAGAACACATTGTAAAGGGCAGCCGCACGGTAAGGTGTTTGGGTCGAGTATTGCATCTTCAGATCCTTTTGCTGCAATGAAACCGGTAGCGGCGTGCTCTCCCCTCGATCCGTTTCCCGAAACCGTTCATTCCATTCCATTTTCTGTGTCAAAAACGAAGCGATATAGTTCGCCGTCATCCCTCGAAGTGGTTCTCCGACATGCGTCTCTTTACCATAGAACAATGCAGCCGGCATGATTTTCCCAATCGTTCCCGAATAGATGTATTCTTTATTGTCTGCTGGACCTTGAGAAAAAGAAGGTTCGCCATTCAAAAACAATTTGTATGTCAAGCCATACTCTTCCCGAAGACGGACGAGCTCCGTAACGACTGTTCGCATTCCTGCAGAGTTGACCTCTTCGTCGGGAACAGTCGTCAACACGAGGTTGATCGGCCATTTTTCTTTACTCGCTTTCTCGATCAGTTGCATGTGTAGAGCAAGACCCATCTTCATATCCATCGTACCGCGGCCGAATAAGTAATTACCGGATTCAAGATCTTCTCTCGCTTCCACAGATAAATCCTCTTTATGGTCATGCAGCTTCTTCGTCAACTCTTCCGGATGAAAAGCAAGCGGCTCCAACACACCATATTCCTCGGTCTGAACAGTATCAAAATGGCTGATCAGCACAATCGTTTCCGTCGCTTCGGCATGCTTGTACAATGCAGTGACAGCACTCCGGCCCAATCCTGCGTCATGCATAGATAACTGTTCAGGATACTCCCGGAAGTAGTCGAGCTCGCCTAGCTTCGCCATAACTTTCGGTGCAAAAAACCGCTCCCCTTCTGTCAGTGTTCGACTATCCCAACTGACGAGTTCACATAACAAAGCACGTAGGTTCTCAGATGTCGCCCATAAAGATTCTTTCATCATTCCCAATCTCCTTTTCCAGTGCCAGACACTTTTATTTTATTTCCGGCCCAAGCTCCGATGCTTCAACACGCTCAGGAGGATTCTTTGCCAATTTGAATTTATAGAACAATAGACAAGCGATGAAAAAACCGACACCGTATAGTAAGCCGATCCGTTGTGTAGGATCACTCGCAAGGAAGCCTAGTACGGCTAAACAGAAGACGATACAGAAAGCCGGAATCCAAGGATACAAGCGGACTCGATACTCCAGTTCTTCTATCTTCCCTCCACCTTTAATGTACCGATGACGGAACATTAATTGGGACAGTGCAATACCCATCCATGAAATCGTGACAGCGATTCCAGCAATCGACATGAGCAGCACAAACACTGTATCGGCTTCCATCACACTTGTTAACAGCGATAGCAACGAGAAGAACATCGTGAAGATCAATGCGTTGAGCGGCACCTTGTTCTTCGTCAAGCGACCGAACAGCTTAGGTGCCATCCCTTCATTTGCCATCGCCCAAAGGAGACGTGTGGATGCGTATAAACAAGAGTTCCCTACCGATAAAATTGCCGTAAGGATAATGAAGTTCATGATGCCTGCCGCATAAGGAACACCCGCCAATTTCATCAATGTGACAAATGGACTTTCCATCAGCCCTAACTCAGATGTCGGGAAAATCGCAGACAGTACGACGATGGATGCAATATAAAAAACGATGATTCGGAACAATATCGTCCGAATGGCTTTCGGAATGTTCTTTTTCGGATTCTCCGTCTCCCCAGCCGCGATTCCGACGAGTTCAGAACCTTGGTAAGAAAAAATGACATTCATCATCGTCACGAATACAATGACAATCCCTGCAGGAAACATGTTGCTAGGCGCTAAATTAGAGAAATGCGGCGCCACACGATCTTGCAGCGGTATCCACCCGAATATCGCAAGTGCTCCGATTACGATAAAAGCGATGACAGCAAGGACTTTTATGCCCGCAAACCAAAACTCCGCTTCCGCAAAACCTTTTGTTGTGAGCGCATTCAAAAAGAACAACAACGCCATGAATACGGCACACCACACCCAAACCGATATATCAGGAAACCAATGTTTCATGAGAATTCCGGCAGCTGTAAACTCGACCCCCGCCGTAGCAGCCGAACCGACAAAGTACATCCAACCGAGTGAAAACCCTGCTGAAGGACTGATATAACGCGTAGCATACGCTTGGAATGATCCAGTCACCGGCATATGGACGGCGAGTTCCCCCAAGCAAGTCATCACCATATATAATATCAACCCACCAATCAAGTACCCGAGAAGCGCTCCGCCAGGGCCAGCTTGATTGATCGTATAGCCGACATTCAAAAACAATCCTGTTCCAATCACACCCCCAAGAGACAGCATTAGCAAGTGACGGCTTTTCATCGAACGATTCAATTGCGGCTTATGTGCTTGTTCCCCTACTTTATTCATACTATCCACCCCCATATCCTTTTGAATAAAATTAAAATTCAGTCTACCGTAGTTGGAAAATATCCCCGACAAATTCATCTGAAATTAATCGGGGATTATTCTTTAGAAACGTAAAGACAAACAGCTTAGACCACCATCGTGTTTCTGAAACTCGGACATTTCAAGCTCAATCGTTTGCAGGCCGGCTTCATTCAATTGACGTTTAGTTGCTTCGTAACCTTTTGGAATGATGACATAATCATTCACTTGAATGCAGTTCGCGGAATACTCATCTTCTTTACTGACGATGATTTTTTCATATGACTCAAAAGCAGGATGGTCCACGAACTCACCAGCAAGTACCATCCGATTTTCTCCCACATAAGCGATGCCCGTCTTTAAATGGAAGAATTCTTTTAACGGAATGATTTCAGCTTCATACCCTTCTTTTACAAGGATGTCTTGTAGCTGGCGGGCACCTTCTTCATTTGTACGGTCAGAAATTCCGATATAAAACCGATTTTCTGCTTGGAGCACATCTCCGCCGTCCACCGTTCCGGATCCTTCGATAGTATAGACTTTGTCATAGAATTTCCGGATGGCAGGCTCTATGTCTTCGATTTCACGATTACGGGAAGCAGCTCCAGGATTACAGATAACAGCAAATTCTGAAGTAAGGACTGCCGTATCTTCAACGAATGTGGAATCAGGGAACGCTTCATTCGCAGGCAAATGAGTCACGTTCACTCCACATTGCTTCAAAGCTTCCACATAAGCCTTATGCTGCTCGAGCAAAACATCGTAAATCGGCTCCCCTAAATCCGATGTTGTTAGTCCTTTTAAATAGCTGTTACCTGGTGTTTTTACGATGACATTTGTAAACATATGAAATCTCTCCTTTTTATTTAGGTTCTGACAACTGGACAGGTGAGACACGTCGGTCCCCCCGTGCCTAAGACGCTAATTTCATCGCCCTTATACCCATAAACCGTTGCACCGGCATTCTCTAATTGCTCCTTCGTGTAATCGTTTCCAATAGGGAGCACACATACGCGCGGTGCCAATGCCAACACATTGCAGCCTAGCTTGTCGTATTCCTCATTCGGAACCTCGATGAGCTGAATACCTCTATTGATCAACAACTGACGGAAAAACACAGGCATCAATCTAGAGTGAACAACTGCCAAGTCTTGATCCACCATACTTATAAAAGACATTAAATGCAGACACTCCGCTTCACCTAAATCATGCGGCAATTGTACAACGATGAACTCGTCCACCATATGAGCAGTCATTTCTTTTAATTGGCGGATGGCTTCATCATTTGTCCGGTACCCTCTTCCTACCACAAGTGTCCGTTCATCCAGCCAGACGATATCACCGCCATCCGAAACAGCATCGCCTGTTAACTCACCGATGATTGGAATACCTTTCTCTTTCAAAAACTGCTTATAGACAGCAGCTTCCGGTTGCCGTAGCTCTTTTCCTGATTTTAAAATTATGGCCCCTTCAGGTGTGAACTTCACCGGGTCATGGGCATATAAAGAATCCAAACCGACATCATCCGACTGCGGTAAATAATCAATTTGTTCAACATGCTTGTTCAGAATGTCAATGAATCTGTCATACTCTTTGATTGCTTCTTCAAAATTTGGTTCGGCTAAATAGTTGAAGGTACGCCATTCACGCGCCAAATGCGACTGACTGCGGAATGCATCGTTCGGATGCTTCACAATCACGTGTTTCAAAGGTCCATACATCGAAGAACAGTACGTCAATTCAACCCCCCCTTTTCCACTGAACGGAAATTGTTTCCATTGTCGGGAAATTTAATAGATTAAATATATTGCCATTATGGTAAAATGTCAATAAGTCTGAAGAAAGTAATCTATCTTTTTTCACATCATAAAATCTATCTATCCAAATTGTCTTACTCAAGGGAGGTAAATTTCTGTGCAAACCATTGATCGCACGATGCTCATTGCAAATTTATTAGCTACTCAAACTGTTGATACAGGGTTATCAATTTCGGAGCTTTCTGAAAAACTGCATCTTCCACTCAGCACTCTACATCGGATACTAAAAGCAATGATTAAACAAAGAATGGTGGAGCAAGATCCTAAAACGAAGCTATATCGGCTCGGCACCATTTGGCTGGAGTACGGCCTGCAAGTATATGACTCGATGGATTATGTCAATACAATCCGAGTGGAGCTTGACCAGCTTTCAAGGGAAGTGGAAGAAAGCGTCTATTTAAGCAAACCAGCAGAACTGGACGCGATCATTATCGAAAGAATTGATAATGAAAAAAACCAGATTCGCATTTACGATCAACTCGGGATTCGGATTCCTTTACACATTGGCGCAGCGAACAAAGTAATGCTAGCCGCCTTCCCGAAAGAAAAAACGCGAGCTATTTTGAAAAGGCTCGTTCAGGAACAAGAAATCCCCGACTTTGAAATGAAATTAGAAGAAATAAGAAAACAAGGATACGCAGAAAGTCACGGGGAACGGACGGAAGGCACCTCCTCCATAGCCGTCTCGATTGTTAACGGATTTGGGGAAGTCGTCGGCGCGGTCAGCATCGGCTACGCCAGCTTCCACATGACTGAAGAACGCCTCGCCTCAATGCGGGCGCGATTACTCGAAACAGGGACGCGCATCTCAAAAAAACTGGGACATCGTTCGGGTTATTAACGTAGTGACTGATGATTCGCGGAAGACGTGAAAGCGATTGTCGAGAAGAATAATCATGCGTACCTACAGGTATACGACGTAAAAGGAAGCCGATGTTACTTTAACGGGTTCGGTTGATGGGGAGAAAACATTAAATAGCATAGCATTCGGGGACGCAATTCGCATATGAATTGGTGTCCCCGTTTTTGTTGTTAAATCAACGCTTAGATGAATTATACAGACCAATTGGTACCACAATTAGCATAGGAATTAACAAGAGCACATAAATTTATGTGCCTTTGCTAATTCGCTTGTTAAAACACCTGCTGATTGGCTATACTAAAAGCATCACCGATTTTACAGGAGTTGGTAAGTGTGGAGTTCATCAAACCCAAAAATCACTATGCGGAAAAGGTCGATTGGCTTATATCAGAGCGAGCCAGAAACATCATAAAAAGTTATGCGGAATACACGGAGCATAGCGAAAGTGAAGTGGTCAACTTATTCCTGCTAAACTTGTTGGACGATGAAGATTTTATCGCCTGGATTGAGACCAAAAGGAATAACAGGAGGTTAATCAAACAGCTTGGAATCGAAGAATTAGTAGGTGACGAAAAGATTGGCTAAGTTGAAGAGATTGGCTACCAAGGAAGATAATTTAGTGGCTGTTCTATCCCCCCTTTCAGCAAGCGAGATTATGGATAGAAATAACGATTACGACATATTAACACCCAGGCAGTTCGGAACAAGATATAAGAATATGCTTTTCACACCTACCGAATTCACCTGGAACGACTTTACACATCAAATCCAATACAACCATTGTGCTAATCCATATTGCAGATACCACGGAATGCCCCAAACAAAGTACGAAACCAAAGGGAAGCCTACCCGCTATAAACTGACAGGGACATCCAGCCACAAATCAATAAAATGCAACCCAGACCCAACAAGAGTAACTGGTGACACGGTATTAGGTTGTTACACCACCACGCTTTCCAATTGGTCTATCGCAGAAGAGATACAACGATTGGTTCGAATTAATTCCGTTCAAGACAAAGAAGAGGAATATGAATTCCACAAGAGCGGTTGCATTGCGGAAGACTTTACGCCATTTAATGAACCCGATGGCTTTTATAAGCAAGGAAAAAGCAGATTGGGAATGCAACGGTATCAATGCAAGGTTTGCAAAAAGAAAACGACTTTAACGCCAAACAGAAAGAAATCCATCACATATAATCACAAGCGAAGTGATGTTCATCACCTTTTTGCCAAACTTCTATTAAACCGAACGCCCGTCACAAGAACTTGCGAAATATTGGGAATTGGCAGGGGGACTTACTACGCTAAAATGGAATTCCTTTACCGCAGGTCTTTGGAGTTTTTGGAACGGCACGAAACGAAGCCTCTTGTGCAGATGAAGTTTAAAGAAATGTGGTTGAACACTGATAAGATGGTTTATTATCTAAACAACGTGCGACAAAAAGGGATGGGTGGCAGTCGTTACGATGACGTGGAAGAAAGTCAATTTCCGACGCACGTTCTGGTGTCGGCTGATGTGTTATCAAGATATGTATTTCGAAGCGACGTAGCCTATGATTGGGACATTGCACTTGGCGATATTGCCATTGATACAGCCCTACAAAAAGAGGACCATCTAAATGAATTCGCAAAGAAATACGCGAGATATCCAAGACATTCACACTATCCAATGCCACCTTCGAAAAACGATACCCAAAGCTATACGGAATACTATGAAGAAGTGGCACAAGCAGAGCGGAGAACGAGTTATACAGACGGATTGCACGTTGGTTCGACGTATACAACGGTTGCACATCTGTGGCTCATCAAACAACTTGTAAATGCCCCTGAATGGCGTTTTGTGACGGATGAGGACAGCTCCCTTATAACATCCATCAACCGAGTGTTCTCAAAGGAAATAAAGCTATCTGATGCTCATCATTTCCTGTGCCAAACAGATAAGACAAAAACGAGAAAACAAGCCCGCGAAGAATTTGTCCAGGCTAGAATCGAATTGAACGAATGGGGAGAAATGCGTGGAATTGAAACAAGTTCTTTGAGAGCGTTGGCGTTTCAGCAATTACAGGAATTGTTTACGCATCATCATTTCCACAAGAAGGTTTCAACTGCTTCTGGAATACACCTGGAATATGCAGATAACCCAATTCTGCATCCCCTCGCTACCATTGATAGAGGCTTGCGTTCCGTTGATTGTACAACGAACTTATCATCGCTCGAACCAAGAGATGTCGCCGCCTTGATAATGAATGTGAATGACAATGCAACCAATACTTTCATTCAACAAATTCGCAGAAGGTTGTCCATTTTAGAAAGACCCTTAACTACTGCACGGGGCGATGGGAAAAGTTATATCTATTCCAATTTCAATCCTAAATATGCTCAAATGGCTATCACCATCTTGAGGACCTATTACAATTTTTGTTTCGTTTACAGTTCGAATGGAACAAAAGAAACACCCGCTCAACGATTGGGAATCACGGATAAAAGATTCGACTTGAAAGATATCATTTATCTTAGGTAGTTAAGTTGGTCTGAAAATAAAATATCTTCTTTACAGGAAGAAGAAAAATCTATGCTAAAATAAATTAAATATTATTAATTATCGTTCTTTCACTAGCTGAGCAGGTAAGTTTAACAAGAAAAACCGAAACTTAAAGCGTTTTCAATCGTAAAATTAAAAGGAATGGTATGTTTTCAGTGTAGAGATTTGTACAAAACAGAAGAAAGAAGAGTACACCAATAAGAAAACCAACGATTAGAAATCAACACGGGGGGATGGATATGGGTACGATAAAATGGAGCATCATAGGGGGACTCGCTGCAATTGTAGTTTTACTTGCAGGATGTGAGAAGGAAGAAATCGCGGTTGCTGATTTGGTGGAGACGGAGATTGTTGAAGAGGTCGAAGTCCATCAAGAAGAGGATACATTATTCGATGAGTATTGGTCGCAGACGATTGATTCGGAGATATGTAAAACAATAGGGGAATGTCGCGATTTAGGGGACGAATACGGAAGTGAACATTTTTCCAGTTTTTTATCGGGACTCACTCACTCGAATCAGCTATCATTTCTAAATGTGAATGCTGTTGAAGATGAAAATATTTTCGCCATTACTGAGAATGATGTGCTAGATGATGAATTCATTACCGCCCGCTATGAATTCCTAGACAATGAAATTGTATTGACAGAAGGCGAGGAAGAAATTAGCTTCGAAAGCATAGCGAATTTGGTGTTTGCGTTGTACGAACGGGACAAAGTGAATTTTCAATACCTTGATTTCCTCGAGAACGTATACCCGTTTTCCGATACCTATAGAGGGAGATTGGTTTTGCCTTCCAATTTGATACCACATTGGCTTCAGTCATTTACAGTGAGTACACTAATCCATGAATATGGTCATTTCCTGACATGGAATAAAGCGGATTTTGACACTTCAGAAACATGTGCAACTGAACTATTTTACGTGAAGCCATACGGGGAATGTTATCACGCAGACAGTTATATGAATCTCTATTACAAAGCTTTTTTGAATGAATATGATGAACAATGGTTGCATGATGAGAACCGTACAGTGGAAGGGCGACTTGCTTTTTACGAAGAAAACAAGGACTCCTTTGTGACAGTATATGCATCAGTTAATCCATACGAAGATATCGCAGAGTCTTTTACTCACTTTATGTTAACTCCGTACAATGACAGCCCTCAAACGATTCCAGAAGAAAAGGTTAACTTCTTTTATCAGTTTCCCGAATTGGTCGAGTATCGAGCGTTTGTACTTAAGGAGTTGAAAGAACGTAAAGATGAAATGTGGTCTTTTTATTGAAGGGCTAGTTAAATATCTTTGTTGAAATTTGATTTATGGGGAATTAACGTTCTGAACGTATCAATATCAGGGCTGTTATTGTCCAACTAACTGTACAGTTTAATTGAAGAGGGCGAGAAGAAACTAAGAAAAAGGGGTGGGTATTTATGTTTTTCATGTCACCTGAATCAGTTTTAACTTTTATAGCCATGTTGGTGGGAAGTGTAATTGCAATTTGGCTTATGGGTGAGTTTGCTACTTATGTCATCAACAAGATAACAAATAAAAAGGGGAGAAATGATAAAACAAATAATAGCATTCACTGATGTCTTCAATTATGGAGGCGGTGGGATTCTACATTTTGAACGACATATTAAGGAACAGTATTTTGACGAGTATATACGGGTGCTTTAGTAAAATAAGGATAGTAATATATTCCCAAAAAAACGCTCGGAAAATCTGAGCGTTTTTACTTGTTTTTTATATAGCTATTTCACTGTTGAAACGTATGCTGATTGACTTGTTATTTACGTTGCTAATTGCACTTTTCTCCCCATCAACCGAACCCGTTAATGTTACTTGGCTTCCTTTTTACAATTGTCGCTATTCATTGTTGCTTGTTTTCCCCATGTGCTTACTCTTAACTAAGTCGAGAAACCATCACGACTACACTGACCAAATCCCCTTATTTTGACGGTGCCTGTGCCAGAAACATTCACGTCGATTCAACCAATTTGAATAGTTATACAAGCATTAACTGCAAACCCACCAACTTAACTATTTCCTATTCATGTATATCAATTGTAGTGAATTAACTGAATTAAATCTGGCACAGGCACCCGTTTCATTTGGCTGGGGAGCCTTTTATCATAAAAAATAAGGAGGAGGATTTAAAATGGAACAATGGATAAATATTATACAACAAATCGGATTTCCGATTTTCGTATCATTTTACCTCTTGCACCGGCTTGAAACGAAACTCGAGGCCATACACAACGCGCTTGTTTCTTTAAAAGTGAATTGAAGTTCACTTGAAAAAATAAAGGTACCAGGCGCCCGTGCAATTTGGAAGTGTCGGGTGCCTGGTACATATTCTAGTTATAGGGCAGTGAAAATCCATACTCAATCCTAACTAACACTCTCTGGCTTAGTGTTGGACCTCGACATCAATTTTTCCAGGGCATCTACGCCTGTCGAATCTATATTGGGAACAACATGACAATCGACAAAACTCTTCTATTTGAATTTTAATATATTTTTAATCACTAATACTTTAAGTTCCTTGCGCGAATCCTTCATCATAACTTTGGGTATTTATTATTTCGGATTTTTTCTACATCTCTTTACTTTTCAATTTTCACATACCAAGCACCCATTCAATTCGGAATTTCAGTGTGTCTGAATTATTGACTGAATTCAAAACTTAATGAGAATTTTGTAACAAAAAATTCAAAAGGAGAATTTTGGCGTTACAATTAACTATATTTAATTATCTTGATATACTAATTTCGTCCATAACATCGGGGTTAAAAACTGTTCTGTCTTTTGTATAGAAATAATATTTGTGGTAATATTTTTCAAGTGTAAACTTCCACTCAATAAAATGTTTGTCGTTAGTAAGCAGGAAATCTAATACCAGTCTTTTGGCATCATCACTTGGTTTTGATTTCAACTTGGTTTTAACCACATTTAATTCGTCTAAAACTGTTCTTTTTATATTTCTATTCAACTTAGGGTATGATAAAAAAATATATACCCACCAACCCTGTTCATCTTGAAAAAAGTCATTCCAATTTATTTTTTCTATATTCCTTTTTATGACTAAATTAACTTTTTTTAATATGTCATTCGTCTTCATAATTCCTGATTCGACAAATATACATAATGCAGCCAATTTAACAGGATTTTCTTCTCTAATGAAATTATCTACTATTTTCCCAATTAATTTATACGAGATATTTACTTTGTAATTCGCAAAGAACAAAAGTAAATCAACCCAGTCGCTTGAATACTTAGTAAATATATCATCTTCAAATCTTTCAAGGTTTCTTTCAATCTTATGCCTTATATCCAAACCATGTTTATCTATTAGAAGAGAGAAAATCCGAATAACCTTTTGAGTTGAAGAATAACTAATATTTAAGGAGTAGACAAAGAAGATAAAAATAACTAGATCATTTAATCCCATTTTAACTTGCAGTTCTTCTTTTTCGCTTCTTTCAATTTTGGTTAGTATTGTGCTTAGTATATATGAACACACAAGTGCACTTTCATTTGTAGTATTAATTGCATTTAATACTCTATTTCTCAGATTAATATAACTTTTATCTCTCCTTTTTCCGGTGGTTGGAGAAATAGTAGTTGTTGCTGCTACCTCAAGTAGCATATGAATATATTCAGTTGGCAATCCCATATCAACTAATGTGCTCTCCATCGGTTGTTTTTGAACATTATCTCTTTCTTGTATAATACTGTCTATTATTTCAGTAAGAGGAAATACTTCTAACAACCAATTATTATAGTTTTCACTTTTTCTTTTTTTAGAAATCTTGGAGTCATTTATTTTTAAATGATAATTATTTAATATAGTAGATATAACATCCTGTATGTGACTTTGAATTTCTTCACTTTTCGAAAAAACGAAATAGTCATCCACAAATCTATAAATATTATAATCCTTGCCAAAACTAATATTCTTTACTGCTAATTCTTCTAAAATTTGTTGATCAATATGCACAAATAAAAATTCCGCTAGTAATCTACTAACTTCTGGCCCCACAATGATACCATTTGTCTTTGAACCATTTATATTTTGCAAGTAAGAATCGATATTGCTATACACCGAATTTGAATCTTTCAGGTTCTTCGAGTCGTATGTTTTATTACTGATCAACCATTTATACGAGTGTGTATAAATACTTGGGAAGCAGTTTTGCATGTCGAGAGTTAATAAAAAATCATATTTATCACGTGAATAAGTAAACCTTTTACTGTTAAGAAGATTCGTTATATTTTTATAAGGATAGTGATTGAAATATGATCCACTAGACTCTAATGAAAGAAGCAATTGATCCTTTGAAGTTGAATCCGCATAATAAACAGTTTGATTTTTATTTTTTTTATATACTAAGCTATTGACTCTATTTGCTTTTCTTACAGAAAAATCATTTTTGTTATGAATTATATTCAAAATATCGTTTTCAAATATATGTATAAAAGTTAAGGATTCAATAAGCCCTAAAGGGTTAATCAATGATAACTCCCGAAACCCCCCTTTCTTTTTTGATACATTAAATTTTAAAGGAGAAGAATGCCATTTGGGATTAAACTTCTTTTCTTTTTCTTGTTTTGTATTCTCGAAAACTTTTTTTAAAGTCTTTTTATCTTTCATTAGATATTCATAAAAATATCTATGAGTATATTGGTTTCCTTTTTCATATGGAAGTAAATCCGTCAGCAAATAATCTATTTTCTGTCTATTAAATTTATAATTTATTGTCATATTGACACCTCATTTTCAAAATGCTATATTATATTTACACAATATCAAGGATTGGCCCTTGCTAATTCTTAAAGGTAAAAGTGGTGGGATACTTCTCACCACTTTTACTTATTTATAATAGTTAACATTTTTTTTGCCAATTCATTGTAGCTATCATTCTCAAAATTACTGTTCCCATTATCAAGAATATATAATTTCTGCTTTAATTTTTCATGTGTTAATCCTAATCTCCGATGTAGTAGTACAGTTCTATCCTTCAAAAAACAAGATATGAATTTATTGTTTTTTAATTGATTATTAATTTCGGCAGGCACAGCAACCTGATTTATTGTAAACCTTCTCTCTATAGTGCGAGTAAAAAAATTTTTAGTATCACTTGTTATTCTCGAAAAATCGTTATTATTAGTCATAAATCGTTTCAGTTCTTTATAACTATCGCTAAATCCTCTTACTTGCCATCTGTATTTATTGCTATTTTTCCTAACTCCAAAATAAACAATTCTTTTAAAAAATATCTCTAATTTGTAACTTAATACTTCTATATTATTAGTTTCTTTATACTCTAAAACTATGTCATTTAACTTAACTGTATATTTATTTAACTTATTTTCAGCAATCCCAAATTGAAATTTACTTTTAACGGATTGACCATTTTTAAATTCATATCCCAAGTAATCAAATTTTATTTTGGTATCTAAGGAATTGTAATAGTCCGTCTTAATATTATTGACTTTCAATTTATTACCAAAGCATTGACTCATCAATTTAAAAATCACTTCTTCTATTCTACTTCGGTCAACTCTTTCGTCTAATATTAAAATACAGTCATCTACATATCTAGCATAATATAAGCAGCTTTCTTTAAACGCTTTTTTAACCTCAAGATCAAAATTCTCCCCCATTATTTCGACCAATGTGTTATGTAAACCTATCCCTGGAATTAATTTATTAATAGTATTGGTATACTTTTTTAAGAAGTCATACTCATAAGTCCTCAAATCTAATGCTTCGCATAGATAGTCAAAACTTTTTATAGAACTTACGGTATTAAAAAAATCTTGGAAGTCAAATTTATATATTGTATAGGCGTGGTAGCAATGAAGATCTGGGACTATATTCATAATCTCTGCCATTATATAAGATCTATTAGGAAATTTTAGATTACAATATTTATTTAATAACAATTTGTAGTAATCTAAAATAATTAGCTCTTCTATATTTATTTGTGTTTTGTCAATAACTAATCTATTTTTCACATTTCTTGTAATGTAAGGAGTTATTCTTTTACTTTTATATAAACTCTGGATAATCTCTCTTTCTTCTTTTACATATTGTTTAGCTAACTCAGCAATAATTTTTCTTCTCATTTTTACTAACTCCTTTAAGAACTAGTCATATACAATAGTCTACACAGAAATATAATTTCTATGGTTGAGAAAATTCATTTTAACTATTCCCCCAAATTTTTGATTTTCGTAACTATAGTCACTATCTCCATTCATTTATTTGATACTTATAATCGTGATTCAAGTAAAGATTCTTTTTATTCAAAAAATGAAAGACTGTCCATCTTACTCTTCAAAGGAAAATGGAATAAATATATTTTATTTTCAAGGCCAGGTAAGAGTTTAATATACGACCGGCATCAACTTTAACACTTATTACATGTTCCCGGTCCTGAAGTGTGGGGTACCAGGCACCAATTCAATTCGGTATTGGTATTGGTATTGGTATTGTTCTTGTTCCTATTGTTGCTTATCTAATTTTTTAATGACTATCATACACTCGGTTTATTGCACCTAGCGCTTTTTAGTCTGAAATTCATGTACTAATCTAATCATTATCTTGACTTTCCAAACGACACCACCTGTCCTTCTAAATGAGGCGATATAATAATAGTGGAATTCAGATGGCTCACTCGAGCATTTTCTACATATTCTTTTGAATTGTATACAATATCGCCTCTCTTCTATAAACTACTTTTCATTTCATCGCAGACGACAGTTAAATGTCCAATTCATATTCTTGTAATCTCCCAATTAAATCTTCATTTTACGAATAATTCAACCAATGTATGTTTCAATTATAGATAATACCTCCCTGTTTATCTTCTAGTTATTATATCATAGTTAATAGAGAGTTTATCAGACAATCGGATGACTAATATGTATTGAAGTGCAGGTACTTTATTTCACAGGAAACTTGCAGATTAGAGATCATCATTCAATTCTTAGGGAAGAATATAGCCTTCATATCTCTCATCTCAGTCAAACAACCGCGCTTTTTCCAGGGAGCGACGAATCCTCAATCTGCCTTGAAGAGAGATGGAACTACTTATGTGTAGTTAATCGTATTTGGTTCCCGCTGGGCTAGTTCGATCCATCGTGACGAATTAATTATTGAATCACAAAATGACTACCTTATTGGCATATGCGTCTCCTTCTAATCCGCGGAAAACCCCTCAAAATATAATAATCCATCTACGATTTGAAAAACTCGTAGATGGATTATTATATTTTGTGCAAGGAAGAGATATATGGCTTACTTGTACTACTTCTTATTAAAGTTACTTTCATAATCGGCTGTGTTATAATCTCGCATACGAGAAATACAACCTATTTAAATCAGCATAGTAAAAGTTGTAAATGCCTTATCTCACAACTTAAACTTTGTTTTAATTTGTGGCACAATTTTTGTCAGGTAAGGCGTTAAAGCGAAGTTATGCATAAGTTGATTACTTCCTTGCTTTTTTGTAGCGGAAGCGAAATCCAAACTTCCTATTAAGTCATCAATGAACGGAATATCTTCTGGTGAGGTTATTGAATAGGCATCAACAGACTTCTCAAAAATTCTACCATCTACTCCCCACTCTTTAGCAACCTCATAAATCAGTGCTTTCTTCTTGCCATTTTTCCAATTTTCAAAAGCTTGATCAAAATGAATGTCGCTTGAAATATTTCCAGGTTCTAATTCTTCTACAACAAATTCCTTAAGTAATTCTGCTTGTTCGTGTTCACCAAGGTTACTCAATTCTGTAATTTGTTGATAGATGATGCGCAATGTTTCGGTATCAACGGTTTGTCTACCATTATTCGAAGTTGTTTTAGATCCGATTAAGTTTAGGATATGATTTGCATCGATGACTTGCGTACCTGCTAGTTTCGTTTTCCCTAAAAGTGTCGGAGGTGTGTGTACAGGTGTATCGTCTCCTTCTTCAAAAATCAGGTTACGGTACGCACCAATATAGTGAAACCATGTACGTTCCGCCATTCCAAACGCTTCATCATCCCACTTATACTCATAATACTGCTCAACTAAGTTAAATTGTTCTGCAGCAGCTTTATACGCTTGTACGAACAGTTTCTTTTCCTCTTCAAACGGTTCAATTGATTGCCAACTCGTTGGATCAGGTAAAGTATTTTCCATATCTACAAGTGCGAGTTTAAACTTTTCGACTGCAGTAGGATAGGGCTCCACAATTGCTTTGCTACTTGTTCCGCCGCTTCCATAAAGTCTTAATGCGATATTGACCATCTCTTCCGTGATTTTCGGGTATTGGAAATTAATAATCGTTCCGAATTCTTTATTTGAACCATATACTCGATTCGTTCTCGAATACGCTTGAATCAATCCTTGCAATTCTAATGAACGATCGACATAAAGCGTATTCAGTAACTTAGAATCATACCCTGTTAACAACTGATCAGCCACAATAACGAGGTCAATATTTTTAGGGTTACGCCCACTTCCTCCTCGAGTTGCTCGTTCCACTACATCCTCAAAGTACGCTTCTTCTCCCCGCTTTTGATCTCCAGCCACGAATTCAATGCCTGTAAACGCCCCATAGTCTTTGAACATATTCTCAACGATTATTGGATCAACACGGCCAGTCTCCTCTTCATTTCCGAAACTGAATGTCATCGCAACATTTAAATGAATATTTTTTTCTTTCATCTGCTTTTTAAACTCTTCAAAGTAAGCAATGACACGCTTTTTATAAGCGACAGTTAAAATCGCATTAAACTCTCGATTTTGAGACTGCGCATCCCACTGTGTTAAAATTTCTTCAACTACTCGCGGGATATGTGTTTCATCGTAATAAAATAAAATCCCTTCTTTTTTTGCTGCCTTTTCAACTTCTAAATCCGTCATTTCTTGCACCGCTCGCTCTAACACTCTTACTTCGGTTTCGGGATTCTTTTCCTTCGCCAAATCAAGAAGCTTTTCTCTCAAGTCTTCATAGCTGCTAAACTCACCAGTATTAATATAGTCAACGTGGAAGCCTAATACGTTTTTGTCTGCAATCGCTTCCTCAATGGTGTACTGATGAATGAGCGGACCAAATAGTTTTTCTGTCGTATCAATAATTTCACTATTTTCATTTATTTTTCCCTTAGCTTGATTTTCATCAAACAATGGTGTTCCTGTATAACCGAAGAATAAACTATTTTTACTAAAATACTTTTTAATCGTCCCCATCATTTGGCCCATCGTTGTTCGATGAGCTTCATCGATGATAAACACGATCCACTTATCAGCGAGACGAGTATCATTTGCTTCAATCAAATCTTTTACTAAACTATTCAATTTGAACGTTGTCGTTACAACGATTCCATTGTTAGGTGAATGCATGATTCTGTTTAACTGATAAGTATGCTTCGTATCATCGACAGAGACTGACTCATACGCTGCATAAGCTTTAAAGTTCTCACTCGTTCGACTGTCTAACTCCTTACGATCCACCAGAAATACGACCTTATCAAAGCCCGCTCGTGTGGAAAGAAACAGTGCAGTTTTAAAACTTGTAATCGTTTTTCCTGAACCCGTCGTATGCCACACAAAACCACCGTGAGGGATACGTTCATCATTATCCCAGCCAAATGCTGCTCCTTCAACAGCTTGCAGAGCATGCACTTGATAAGAACGCATGAGCATATGGCGACGATTTTCTTCCTCTCTCGCTTCATCTATGACTAAATAATCGCCTACCATTTGATGCGCCATCGGAATCATTAAAAATTGACTAATGACTTTTTCCCAATCATTCACAGGTGTATTATGTTTATCAGCCCAGTGAAAGACGAAACTTGGGTTAAAGTCATGAACCGTTTTAGGAGTGGCAAAATAACGAGTTGCTACTTCAGAGGTAACGACCATCATTTGTGAAAACGCCATGAAATTCAGTGTATACTCCCCGTCTTGGTAATAGCGTTTGAATTGGCTAAAGGCTTCATCGAGTGTTTTATCTGTACGTTTTTGTTCGATATTAATTAGTGGCAAACCATTGATCAGTAAAACAAGATCAAAACGGTTGCCATTCGGCGTCGATACTTCTCTTGCGATACGGTAACTTGAATCTCCCCCGCGCACTTCTGCTTTTTTGAAAATGGTTAGCGTAATTTGTTCTCTCGTAACACGAGGGTCAGGGTCTCGGTAAATGCCATCAATTTTACCTTTAGACCCTTCCATAGCTAATAACTTGGCCGCTTCAAAACTATTGGCGAGCCGATTCACTTGTGCCATCACTTGATTAAATTCATTATCTGTTAATGGTACACTTTCAAGTTGATCGACGTTGATCCGATTCAATTCACTACGCCAATGATTAATTAGGTCTTTCGTCGTGACCTTCCGTTTCGTTCCATCTAATTCTTCTGGAGATTTCCATTTAAACCTTTTTAATTGCTCCACAAATCGGTCTTGAAAGTCTATTTCTGACACATTTTTTGGTGCATTGCTCATCACAATCCCCCCTCACACAAACATTTCTTGTAAAAACGCCTGCTTCATCGCTTTTAATTTACTTAACACTTTTTGTTGATTGTTAATTTTATCGTCTAGTTTTTCAAAGAATTCGCCTATTAATTTTTGTTCTTCCTTATTTGGTGTTGCAACTTCCATATTACTAATTTGTTCCAATGACAAATTGGGTTGAGCACCAATTGTCGGATTACTCTTAATATATTTAGTTACAACCGGCCCGCTTAAAGCAGTTAATAAAAATTTTGTTTCATAGTCATAACCCCGAATTATTGCAAGTGCTTGATTAGTATTCGCTGGTAGTAATTTTGAATCTACAATCGCTGTCCGGCCTAATGTTCCTGCTATAGATATTAATATGTCATTTTCCTCCAACACTGAACGTTTTAAATAATTTTCATGTTCATAATTACTAATCTTTAATGCGGGAATGATTTGGCCTGCTACTATGTTTTCTATTTTTATAAAATTAACATTTCCAGTTTGAGACATGTTTTTAGGAGTTGTCCCTTTTGTTATTAATTTTGTGTGATTTCCCAACCTTCTTTCTTCCCATTCCCCCGTAAACCCTGCAAATCTTCTTTTCGGTACTCGTTCACCTTCAGCAGGGAACATCTCAGCAAGGTAAGCAGATTTCAGAGCTTTTGTTTTTTCTAACTTGCGCTGTTCGAGCGTAATCATTTGGTCTAACTGCTTAAAAAACTCACCAATTTTTTGCTGTTCTTTAAATAAAGGCGCAAAATATTGATATTGATTTAATTCATTACGGTTTATCTTTGGCATACCGGTTCTACTTGAAACGGAGACTGAGTATTTATAGAAATCCTTACTTTGTAATATTGTAAAGAAAAAGTTTTGGGATACTCCGTTTCGAGCATTTAGTATATATGCATCCGCACTTGCTAAACCTTCAACTTCTGCAATGGTGTATTTAGCAAGTTGAGGATTAATTTTTCCGTAAATAATATCTCCTGATTTAAAATGAAATTTTCCACTAATCAGATTTTCTTCTTTTACTTTTTTTACATTATCTAAAAGTTTACCTGAAAAAGATTCAATGTTTCCTGGTCCGACATGAAATAAGTCATCATATATATCTTTTCTAGGATCAACCATATTAGTAGATATATCTACAGTCTCGCTCCAATTGTATGCCATCCATGAATCTTGATAACTTTTAAACCTTCTTTTAGGTATTAATTTCTTTTCTTTCAAGACTCAGTCACCACCAATTGCTGCATCATTTCTTCTAACTCTTGCTCTAATTGTTTACTATCTTCTTCTAATGTAGATAACGTATCTGAATAGCGTGCTTGTAATTGTTCGAGTACTGCTAGTTCTTCTGTTAAAGGATTTTCAATTAACCGCATGATTTTTGGCACTAGACTACCGAACCATTTTTCATGCATGAGGTCATCAATTTCTTCATCCGTTAACGTTTCAATACGGGCTTCTGTTGCTTCCTTTAATTCTTGGTTCAATTTCTTCACTTCACGATTAAGCGTTGTTTTTTCATTCAATAAATCTTCTGCTTTTTTCAGTAATGTGTAATCCGTACTTCCTTTTTCTGCTTCCTTTAATAGCAATCGTATTGCGCCAATCGTAAAGGCATCTTCTTTATCGTTCAGCGCTTCACTTAACGCAACTTCTTCATCACTTTCTTCTACTTTTGCAGCTTCAACCAATTCAGTGAGTTCTGTTTCGACTTCAGGAAGTCTTGCTTCTTTTTCTTCTATGGCAGTGACCTCTTCAGCAAATAAATGTTTCTTGATTAAGTCGTTCGAGACGATACTACCTACCCAACCATCTTGCTCTTCTCTTTTTGTCTTCCCTGAACCTTTCGTAACCATGAATGGCACTCGTGATCGACCTGCAGTATAGAAGTCAGATGAGGCGATAATTTCTGCGTCTTCATTCAGCTTATCTTTCCAAATCTCTGCAATGATTTGATAGCCGTCATATTCATCAATATGATTGAATCCTAACAATAACTCTTTAATATCAACTAACATCGCATCACGAATTTCAGTGATAGCATTGACATCATTGATAGTCTTCAATAACTCCCAATACTTATCCGTATATGCTTTCAGTTGCTGCTCAACTGCTTTAGACTTTTGAACTACATGGTCATCATTTAATACTTTCTTTGTTATTTCATCCATTGTTTCTGTCAGTTCAACATAGCTGGGACGTACTTCTTTCAATGCCTGTTCAATAATCGTGGGGACAGTTTCTTGCAGAACTTTTAAATCTGCAATATTTGCATAGGGGATTCCACCGTACAAGTGTGCATCTACATCTTGTGGAATTTCTTCCGTAATCGATTCGATGTAGCGTGGAATATTTAAGTTGTATTCATTTTCAATAATTTCTTCTCTCGTTGCCAAATGGCTGTAGCCTGCTTCTTCATTACGCATAGTGTATGTATCAACAATTTTCGCAATGTCTTTTTCTTGTAAAACGTTTTGCTTCCCTTCCTTTACAAATGTTTTCGAAGCATCAATCATTAATACAGGGTCACCAAGTGGGCGATCTTTCTTCAAAATTAGAACTGTGACAGGAATACCTGTATTCGTAAATAATTTATCTGGTAGACCGATGATTGCATCGATATAATTCTTCTCTAATAAACGTTTACGAATTTCTCCTTCCGCTCCTCCTCTAAATAACACGCCATGAGGTAAAACAATGGCCATCGTTCCCTGTTGACCTAAATGGAACAGTCCATGTAAAAGAAATGCATAGTCTCCTTTGGAATCAGGTGGCAGTACTCCAGCAATTTCAAAGCGCGGATCACTTACTTTTAAATTAGATCTATTCCAATTCTTTACTGAGTACGGAGGATTCATTACGACCGCGTCAAATTGTACCCCTTCATTTGGACGTTGTGGATCTTCTGGCCAATCTTCTGCAAGTGTATCCCCATTATTAATGTTCATTTTTTCTGGACGTACGCCGTGAAGTAGTAAGTTCATTCTCGTTAAGTTATACGTCGCTGTATTTTTTTCTTGACCGTAATAAGCTAAACTTTTCTTTTCATCATCAGTTAAGTAGTTGCTAACCGTTAATAAAAGTGAGCCTGAACCGACTGTGGGGTCATAAATCGAGCGAATTGATTTTGTTTTAGCAACAATTTGCGCCATGACTTCACTCACTTGTGATGGCGTGTAGAACTCTCCCGCTTTCTTTCCAGATTCCATCGCAAATTGTCCGATTAAATATTCATACGCATCTCCTAACACGTCACCTTTTTGTAAGGCAACCATATTGAGGTCAGCAAAGAGTAAGACTAATTCTTTTATATTTTTATTTCGTTCATTTAAGTTGCTACCTAGTGCCGTATCTGTCAGATCAAGTGCAGAACCAGCGAATAATCCTTTAAAATCATCTGAGTCTCCTGTTACAGCAATTGTTCGTTCAAAGTGATTCAAGCTATCCGTTACTTTTTGAACTTCAAACTCACCTGAACGGATGTCGCTGATCCATGTTTGGTATAAGTGTTGAGGTAAGACATAGTAACCAAGAACGTCAGAAATCATTTTAACAAGCTGATCACCGTATTGCTTGTAGCTCTCATGATACGCTTGAATGATTTCTTCTTCGGTGTTTTGTTTCATACCACTCGTCATTTTAAATGTATCAATCGTTTTATCACTTAAAAACTTGTAGAACATTAAACCCAACATATAATCTTTGTATCGACTGGCATCCATTGATCCTCGTAACTCATTGGCACCGTCCCATAATCTTCTTTTTATTTCATCTGATGTAATCATATTTTTTCTCCTTTTACACTCAAATTTCTTTATTTCATATCTCACTTTTAAGATTGCAGATTGTAGTTATATTTTTAAATGATTCCACCTTTTATGCATTACAATAAACACAACATCTGAATTTACGGAATGACTTGTTATATGGTAATAAGGACGTTACCCTTATCCCCTATTCTACTGGTGTTGCAGCAATATTTCTAGGTAAGCCTGCTACCAATCAATGGGTATGAGGGTGGGAATCGATAGTCATCTGCTCCAACCATAGAAAATGCCCCTCATAAAAACTACTATTTCTTGGAGGGACAATAATGCCAGGAACCCGTATAATTCGGGATTGGTTAAGTGCCTGGTAATGAAAATCTATCAACGATTACTCTACCGAGAAGATTAAAACCACCCACCTTAATATTTTGCAATCCCATTTCAAATCAAATGACGTCGAAATGGATGAAAATAAAAGAGCCAGAAGCGTTAAGCCCCCAGCCCCTTTATCATCACTTCGTTTCCTCAAACGCCTCCGGATAATTAACCGTGCCAAAAACCTCCCCAGTACTATAATCCACCGTCTCAATCGTCACATTCAGATTCTACGAATCCGTCGAAGCTGTTCTCAATTGCTACATTGTCGACTTCTAGTCTGTACTTGGAGAAGTCCTTGTTGTACGTGATGTCTGGATGGAGGTGAAGTCTAGTCATTGATCAGTTCATCGACATACTATCCATATCGCCGGTTGACTTTATTCCTCCACCCCTACTTTAATAATGTAATGTTTAATTTCAGTTTCAATAACGACTCGATTTACGGGTACTCCTTCCAGACTCTCCAATTGCCTCAGCACCTGTTCTTTTATACTGCTATCCATATTCGTACGCAGTATATCCATAATTCCTGAATGTCGACTTATAACTGCTGTAATAACTGATTTACCCATGTGTTCACGCTCCCCGTTTGTATTCATGCACTACCTTTTAAAACTTATTTACTTTATTACTTTCACAAAAACTATCTTTCGATCGGCATAAGTATCTGTGACAAAATCAGTATTATACCCAGCGTCCATCCAAGCTATCGCTTGTGAATGGTCATAATTATTAGACCACCAAGACTCAGGGTGTTTATACGCGGACTGAGGTAATTTTCGTCCCACTATTTTTTCTATATCCTCGAAGGAAAGTGTAATTTCTTCTTCCTTAGAATTTTGCAGGTGGTTCTTCAAACCCAAATACGCGTCCCCTTTTGGCATTTATACCATCCCCTTCTGTTTTTTTAAAAATTGAGTATGTCGATCAATGAGCAATTCATTAACAACGTCCCCGACAAATTGTTCTTTTGTAGATTCATATATGATCATAAACACACCAACTTTTTTTAAAAAATTCATTAAATCCATTGTCTTTCAATTTCACTTTTACCACAAGTCTATATACCGAAGATGATTATCCTCTTCGTTCGCTCAATATTCGTGTAACTTCCGTCTAATTGTGTTAAACTATACGTAAGATAAAAAAGACCGGATGCACCAACATCCGATCACGATGCAACGGACATACCGCAAGAAGAGCGGTTGACCAGTAGCGAAATAAAAGTGTCACAAAAAGTAATCACCCTGCTTTCTTGGTCGTTAGCGGTGGGTGGTTACTTTTTTCTATTGGTGTCTAGAGCAATGATTGCTGCAATCGCTAGTTCAGCTGTTGCGATAAATATTCCAAATTGGAACATCATGTTCATTGCTTCATATGTCACCATGTAAACATCCCCTTCCTAGGGGAGTGCCAACCGTCCATCCGCTATATGCCGTTACAACTATTAGTCTATCAAATCGATGATTAATTATCGATTGAACATTAAGAAATCTTCTATTCGATTTACCCAGCTAGAAAAGGATAATTAAAAAGCCAAAAGCATTAAGCCCCTGACTCCCTGATTTTCACTCCATATCCTCAAACGCCTCCGGATAATTAACCGTACCAAACACTTCCCCAGTACTGTGATCCAACGTTTCAATCGTCACATTCAACTTCTCTTCATCCACACCTCCAAACAGCTGATAGAACATCCCAGACATCGCAAGGCCTAGCGCTGCGAATCCGTCAAAGCTGTTTTCGAATGCTTCCTTGTCGACTTCTAGTGTGAATTTGGAGAAGTCTTTGTTGTGCTTGATATCCTTGATGGAGGCAAAGTCCTCATCATTGATCAGTTCATCGACATACTCCGTTACGTTTGTTTTCATTTCTTGCATCATTTCTTTATGTTTCGCTTTTGTCATCTTGTATGTGACGGATCCGTCGTCGTTTTTCTTGACGTCTTTGATGCCGTCTTCTTTTGCTTCGGCTATGACAGTGTCGATGTCTTCCCCTTCCATGAATGAAGCTGGGATTGTCACTTCGACGTTCAGGAGCCCTTTGTCGACTGCCACGGCGCCGCTCGTTTCTTCGGTCTTCTTCTCTTCTTGTTTACTGGTATCCGCTTTTTCGTTAGCATCATCCTTCGATGAACAAGCCGCCACGGTGAGTAAAGATAACAACAGGATTGCCAACAGTTTTTTCTTCATCATTTTCATCTCCATTTACTTACTGTACGTAAAAGAACACAGGCGATCCCTCGCTCGAATCATAGGAAATCTTGAAGTCATCGCCGACTTTCACTTGATTCACAATATATCCTTCTGCGGTGCCGCCATTGTAAAGTTCTTTGTCCAACTCATTCGGAATGACTGCTGATTTCCAATCATATACTTCCCCGTCATTCGAAACGAAGTTGAAGTTCATGCTGCTGAAATAGAGACTGTCGTCTTCCGTTTCGGATTCTTTTAGGAACCCTTTCACTTTCACCAACACGTACTCGAATCCTTCATCGGCCGGTTCATTGTACATGTTTTCTCCTTGGATGATTTTCCAAGCTTCTTCACCGCGGATCGTTTCGAGGAGTGTGATTTCTACGAATGATTCGTAAGAATTGAAGCTGTCATCATATATATTCTCTTTCACAGTGATCGTGTCACCGAATGGCAATGGGTTGGACCGCGTACCGAGTGGCTTCTCTTTTTCTTCCACTTCTTCTTTTGCCGTTTCCGTCGCCTCTTGAGACTCTGTTGCCTCATCCGCGCTCGATTTTACTTCCCGTGTATTTTTCTCGTCGATATCCCCGCACGCTGCCAGGATCATCGCAAATAACACGCTACAAAACATTAATACTTTCTTCATCAAAAGCCCTCCTTTGTTCTTACTCCTTCATTGTAGAGGGGCACGAAGAAGAACCTTTGCGGATATCCGCAAAGGTTAGTGATAATGTTTATAAATCTTTTCCGCTTCCTCTTTCATTCTGCCGACAAGTTCTTTCGGGTGGATGACTTTGACGTCACCGCCCCATCGGAAGAGCCAGCGGACGAGGCCTTCACTCATCGCCACTTGCGCTTTCAATCGAAACGTCCCATCCTCATTATCTTGTATATTGGCATCCAAACCAAATCGGTCGATGACGACATTGATGAGCTTATCGGCAAATTCCGCTTCCAATGAAATCAATTCGCCACCGAACATATGGAACATCTTCTTCGTATATTCCTGCAGATCGAAGTAAGGGTCGGGCACAAATGGCTCGTACTGCACACGGACGTTCCGCATCCGGTCTACCCGGTATTGCCGGATTTCATCTGCCGAAGGGAAATAGGCGACCAAATAATAGCGGTCGTTGTTCCAAATGAGACCGAGCGGATGGACGAGGTAGTCCTGCCCTTCATTGCTCAAATGGAAGTGAAGGTCTGTTCCATAACGCCCGTATTGGAACGCGACCATCCGTTTATCATGGATTGCTTCATGCAGCAGCTGGACGGCTGCAACGATTTCAACTGCACCTTGGGCGGAAGGTTCCGCTACATGCAATTCATTCGTCAATTGCTTCGCTAGTCTCCGGCTCGTCAGCTTACGGATCTTCATGAGCATACGGTCGGTTTCATTCCGCGAAATGAATTTCGCGGCACTAATGGCGTCCATGAGCAAGCGGAGTTCATGGATTTCAAACGGTCTGCCGTCATAATAATAATGCTTCGGCATTCCTTTTTTCTGTTGCATCGCAGAAACCGGAAAGACGATCGACTCCTCAAGTGCAGCGACATCATCCCGTACCGCCCCGATGCCGACTTGCGAGTCCTCGGGGAAACGGCTATGGATGTCATGGATGGACAGCATATCATCCTCGTCTGAATAGGCTTCCAAGATGCGGATCACTTCCAGGAGGCGTTCCCTCGCTGTGATGGGGGTAGGAGGCAATGTCATCATCCTTATCTTCATTGTGAATCACTTCATGATACATCTCTTATTTAGTTAATTCCAATCCAATCTCACTCTTTCGGATGTAGGAATACAAGGATTTTACCGTCCTCAGCATCTTTTGAATATCGTTCAGCCTCATCATCTGTGATTCCCATTTCCATAAGCGCATGCTTTAATCCTCCAGCACCCGAGTTGGCCCCTACGACTGCCCCTCCAATTGTTGTAATGATAGGACCTGCCGCCAACAAAGCACCAAACCCAGGAATCAGTACAGTGGACAACCCTGCTATCACTCCTGCTAAACCAATTGCTCCTCCAGTTGCAGCTCCAGCAATCGCTCCGTCCTTAGTAGAAGGTTTCACTTCCTGTGCGATGTTAGGTAGATTTTTTGTGTTTTTAGCAATCACTGATATTTCTTCAGTTGTATAGCCTTTCTTTTTTAAATCCTCAATAACTCCAGCCACTTGCTGTTCATTTTCATATACACCAACAATATGATTATTCAATATAAACTACCTCCTAATTATATATATCCTCTACCCTCCCTTTAATTTTTCTAGACTAGAATATATTTACTATTTAACAGGTGCCTGTGCACCACACATTTATGACAATTCAATTTAAGGTATATAAATACACAAAGAAGCCAACCGGGCGTTGATACGGTTGACTTCTTCATTTTCTTTATACAATTGTAGTGTATTTACTGAATTGTGTGCTGCACAGGCACCAGAACCTATACTTCCTTACCTATGTTGTTCCCATAGGTGGTTCAGTATACTGCTTACTACCGCTAAGATTGCTAACATAATTGCCAAGGATGGTTTTCCAACATCATATAAAGCGAAAGCCGCTACACCAAAAATGATCAGTTCAAGTACTACTCGCCCAGAACCTTTGCCTCGCAGAGGAGCCTTCGGTGAGATAAAGATACCCCAAATTGTCGCCATTAGCAGAGGTGAGCCTATGCCTAATACTGACTTCATTAAAAAACCACTACCAGTTTGAAAGCCCCAGTATGACACGGCAACTAGGCCACTCATTTCTAACATAAAGCGAAGCGCCAAGTTTACTTTCATTCCCATTCCCCTTCTTGTTCGTCGTAACTTTACTATACGTACTATTCAAGGAATCGGTTCAATTTACTATATGTAGTCGTTTTCCAGACAAATAAAGGGGTATTGATATGGAAGCAAGAGGCTATTGGGATATTGGTTGGCTCTGTTATGCATATTGGTAGCGTGCCAGCGCGTACTATAAGCGACATGGAAACGTTCTAACAACATAAAGGAGGAACGATCAGATGCCTAGTGGAACACACACGACAGAATTGGATATCCCCATTGAAAAGGTGTGGGATTTCGTCAGTGATATGAACAGGTGGGCACCACTCGTCCCGGGATATATCGAGCATGACATTCTAAGTGACACGCGATCGACGTGGACGTTTAAAGGTGATCTCGGCGTCATGCAAAAGACAGTGAAGTTGCAAATTGACATCACTAAATGGAAGGAACCGACGCTAGTCACATTCGATTTAACCGGGTTGTATGAGAACTTTTCGGGCAATGGGTATTTTAAAGCGGAATCCATCTCACGTTTCAAAACCGAAATGCACGGGAATTTGGACATCTCAGCAAGAGGGTTGAAGGGACCGGTGATCAATACCATTTTAAAATCATTCGTCCCGAAGACGGCGGAGAATTTGACGGAAGCGATTGCAGAGGAAATTACGAGTGTTGAATTGAAAAGAGTATAAACCGAAGTAACCACCCTGCTACTTTAACCATAGCAATACGTGGTTACTTTTTTATTTACAGAATAATAGTATAGTTTAAGTGGAATGTTAAATTTTGTATTGGTTAGCAGGCACTATCTGCTAATAGAAAGGACATGTGATGATGAACAAAATAAAGTTGGTTTTTCATATACTCATCTCTTTCATAGGTTTCACCAGTGTTGTCTTACATATCGCTTATTCCCCTGCTCCTTGGATCTCTATAACGAAATTCACAATTCAATCGAACCTTATTGTATCCGTCACCTTTCTACTGAGCGTTTTCACAATGATAGCGAGAAAGCCCCCGACTCCCTTATTGGATTTCTTGAAAAATTGTTCTCTCATTTATATTTTTATATGTATAGCTACCTATCATTTTCTTCTTTCCAGTGGCGGAGAATACGATGGAATTCGGATTGTCACGAACTTTACCCTTCATTACTTACTACCGATATTTGTATTTATGAATTGGATTGCTTTTGAAACCAAGAAAAAATATAGCTATAAGCACATCTTTTATTGGATGATCTTCCCTTTGCTTTATTGTGTCGTTTCATTGTTACGAGGATTGGTTGATGGTTTTTATCCTTATTTCTTTTTGAATCCCACTGGAGAAATTCCAGTAGGTGTTGGTAGCTATGAGAGTGTTGCATTGTTCATTATTGCTTATTTATTTGTTTATATCGTTTTGGGCTTTTTCTTGATTCTCTTAAACAGGATATTTCTAAACAGTAATATGATAACTTAACAGTACTCGTGATTGCTTAACATAGGAGCGATGCAAATGGTTAAGAGAGAAAAAGTCGCCATCACAATCTTTGCTACAGTCATCGTACTGGCGATTGGTCTGTCTTTGTATGATTGGCCCTCAAGAAAAATTCCTCATGTGACAATGATTTCTTCCTACGACATTCGAAATGTTGGCTCTCTCTATGATTTTAAAGATAAAAGGATCGACAACATTAAAGTGACTACATGGACCAACCTCACTTATAGTATGAAGCGGGATGAGTCGGGAATTCACGTTCAAATTCGAAATGAGGAGAACAAGCTCCTTACCGAAACGACTTGCGGGGATTTCCTTATTTATTATGTGCCTGAAAGTTGGTCTCCTGATCAAGTGCAATTGCAATCTTGTAAGCCTGGTGAAGAGACATATACTTTAGGGTCTATCAATTAATCAGGTGCCTGTGCACCACACATTTATGACATTTCAATTTAAAGTATATATATACACGAAGAAGCCAACCGGCAGTTGATACGGTTGGCTTCTTCATTTCTTTATACAATTGTAGTGTATTTACTGAATTGTGTGCTGCACAGGCACCAAAACTTAGAACCTCTGGATGGACAGTATTTCATCCTCGTCTGAATATGCTTCTAAGATGCGGATTACTTACAGGAGGCGTTCTCAGATAAGGTGTCGGTTCATGGTTATCATATTTTCGGATTGATGAGGTGCTTGTTATCTTATAACACTATAAACAAAACCCTTCTCAAGTGACTAATTTAAAAAGGGTAAACAATAAATATATGATTATCGTTGACATTAAATCGGTTTCTGCCTAGGATGGCGGACCAAAAAGATCTCTATTGTTCCTTCCCCAACACGATAAAAGACTTTGTAGGGATCAGATTTTCCAAGAGCTATTAATACCATTCTCAAATCAACTCGCTCTTGTTGAAGGTAAACCGGTCGACCGGGAAGATAAAGGGATAACTTTTGCTCTCTAAAATATACTTAAATTGTTTCCTTTAGATAAGGTGCAATCTTAGGTAACTCAACCGTTTTCCTCCATCGATCTAATTCCAACAAGGAATCGATGGCTGATTTTCTCCAAATAACATTCATGAATCAATTCCTAACATCTTATTGATTTCATCTTCTGTTAAGATTGGATTCGTTTTATCCAATGCAGCCCTCAGGCGTTCTTCTTCGTCAGGGTCAGTGACTACATAGGCGGCATAATCATTTACTTCTTCTACCTCCATCAACAAATATCTCTTCGCATCTACCTGAATATACGGATGACCGGATTGAATCGCCTTTTTCACTTCATTATCTTCAATCTTAATTGGTTCCACTATACTCACCCACTCTTCTTTCATTTACCCTTAATTATACCTTAGTACAGGATAGGTTTAAACTTCTTGAAAGGTTGCCATCCCGAGGCATTCATAGTAATTTTAATTAATACATAAATCGAGGAGTATGCACTATGACACAAATTAACGGCACCCATGCGATGCTTGATTTCGCAGAGGACAGTCTCTAGCCGGATGACGGTCAGTCCTATGACTCGGCTTCATCCGGCTAGGGAAAATCCCTATGCGAAGGAGTTTTTTATTCATGAAGAAAGAGTTTAAGCAAACAGCTGTATTTTATTACGAGCATCATTATGCAAAGAAGGGCGATTACCAGATCCACGTCCGGTTCCCCGATCTATTAGCGTTAGGCCTTCCAGCCTTTACTGTTGGGAATAGCCTAGAAGATGCAATTGAGGCTGCGAAAGAGATACTCGAGATGATGGTCGAATGTGCAGAAGAGGACGGAATCGTACTGCCCGACCCTACTCCAATCGAAATGATTCAAATCGATCGAGGTTTTGATCTCGATGCACCGCCGTTCCGAATCCTTGTCGAACACGTGTCGATTTATTTGTAATAAAACTCCGATTAGTAAATAGCTCAATATAGCAAGGAAAGACCGGATGCTGTATCATCCGGTCTTTCTCTTTTAGCACTAGACACCTACCCACTATAAACACTCTCACACGTTCCCGCGATTGGTTCATAAAAGCAATGAAGTTTGAATTGGCCCGTAAACGGTTGGTTGTACCAAGTTGGAGGACAAGGACCGAATGGATTGAAATACCATAGCGCGAATTTCGCTGGGTGCTGTCTCCAGTTTTCCAAATTCCGTCTTGCTAATCGTCTTTCAGATTCTCTCGCCCGTTGGTAAAACAGGTTCCCCTTTTGAACAGCTTCGAAAGAATAATTTCCTCCCTGCACCTGAAAAATGACATCGTTAATCGTTCGAACATCTCGAAAGTCTAAACAATCTGCTACAGCGCGGTTCACAATGACATTGCCGACATACAACATCCCTTGGTTTCCTTCGCCCTCGGCTTCCGCCCTCATCATCCTTGCCATTAAACTGACATCATTATCCCGGTATTTAACTCTTGGCATTTATCCACCTCAAATATATTGTATGACCCAAGGCCTGTTCAAATGCCATTTTTCAAAAATAAGAATCTGATGCACGAATGCTAAACTCAGCCCTCTTTAGACACCGCCACGCCAAGATGTTTTAATGCAAAATGGAGTATCTCTCTTTTCCTTCTTCTAACTCTTCAAATTCTTCTACTACAAAATCGATAAATCGGTCAAGGTATAGCTGTACGCCTATTTTTGCGATTGCCGAAATGTCCTTCCCATACATTTCCGCTACTAGTTTGAGTTTTTTCATTTCCTGATCATTTAGAGTTACAGTGAACTTTGTTTTCATGCATTTACCCCCTATTATTTCAATTCCTCTCTTGTCTGGTAATAGTGTGCTGCACAGGCACCGAAATTTCGGTGCTTGGTTCGCGTTATTCTGTTATGGACCACTGCTCGCGGTGACGTTGCAATCCTTCTTCTCCGTAAAGCGTGCGCACGAAATGCTCTTCCGCCCGCTTCGTCCGGATATGAATGGAAGAATGATCCTCGCATACATCACAGTTTCCGTACTCCGCATCACTCGTCAATCTCAAGTAAAAATAGTCATCTTTCACTTGCGAGAAATCCCCTTGCAGCCATTTATCCAAAATCTCCTCTAACCTCGAATCCTTCTTCACAAAACGCTTCAAGTAAAGGATGTTTTCCTTTGCCATTTGTCCGGCTGAATGGCCTGCGGAATAGCTATTCACTTCCGCCCATCCATGCTCCAACTTATCTGTAATGAGCTGATCGGCTGAATATCTCGTCACCTTCTGCCCAAGCATCGACAGCATTGTTTGAGCCATCGTCATGGAACTTTCCTCCAACCGTTGTGCAGAAATTCCTGCAAAATGTCCGGGTAGTCGCATCGCCGGTGCCGCTGGATCGATAGGATTGTTCATATGCAGCAACCGATGCAGAAATACGGCATAATGCACTCTTGTAACGGGTTTATCGGGATTGAAGTATCCGAAATCCCCTGTTGTGATTCCATTCGAATAGAGCGCTCGGACATATTTGTTCGCCGGATGATTTTTCGGCACGTCCATGAAATCCAACTCCACTTTCACTTTCAGATTGAATGCGATTGTCAGCACCTTCGCCATTTCCGCACGAGTGATCGGCGTATTCGGGTTGAAGTTCCCTTTCGCATCCGGCTCGAAAATTCCGGCTTGCTGTAATTTCTTTATATCATTGAAGAAGGCGTTCTTCGTGGATACGTCCTCGAATGGAACAAACGGCTTTCTTGCCGGTAACTTTGTTGCGCGGTTGACGAGAGCCGCCGCATGTTTCCGCGAAATGACCTCAGTCGGCCTGAATTCCCCGTTTTCGTACCCGCTAATAATATTTCGGTCCCGCATCTCATGGACAATCTCATAATACGGGCTGTTCTTGGACACGTCAGGAAACGGATTCGTCACTGCCGCTTCCGCCTGTACCGGGAAGAGGATGGCAGGAATAGCGATCGCCGCTGCTAATGCCATTTTCAATATCTTGTTTTTATTCAATGAAACTTCCTCCATTTACTATGTACACTATTATTTGCACCGTACAGACGTAGATTTTCGGGAAAAGTTTCAAAGTATTTTTTACTGTTACATTTCCACTCCCGATTCAAGCGAATTGAAGTTTAGTTAAGGGGCAGAACTGGTTTTATTTACTTGTGTTACTAGTTTGGAAAGTAGCCTAGAATTGTGTTTGTGTTAGAAAGAGGTTTATATAATTTTGAGGACGATTATTGTACTATTACATATTGTAAAATGGTTATTTATTGTTGGATTATGCAGTGCTGGTATCGTTGTAGGTGCTGTCATATTAGGTATTATGGGGATTGATGTGCCTCACATGGAATTAATCATAAATGCTGTAGCACTACCTCTGTTGTTTTTCGACCTCAAAATTGTCAGGATAACAATAAGCATACTTTGTTTGATTATTTCTGTCTTCGTGTATTTTCAATTAAGGAAGATGATGGAATAGCCAAGCTAACTGGGATGCTTAGACGGCTCTTTTTTCTTGTTCAACTATAGGTGCAGAACAGCGTAAAAGGAGAAGTAATGTATAAGGTAAAACTCTATTTAAAGTATCGAATAAAATCATATCTTTTATATACCGCCATTTTCATTTCAGGGTTTATTATTGTTGTTTTTATATTTGGTCCACCGAAGCATTATGTTGTTCCTACTCTATCAATGATTACAGCTTATGGTTCTTTGGAATACGTAGAGTTTAAACGTTGGAAAAAAGATAAAAAGGGTGTTTTTTATTAAAGAGAAAATTGCTTTGGCTTTAAAACGAATAGAAGAGGATATTGAAAGCGATGATTTGGGAAAAGCGAGGGATCGATTGCACGGGTTAATCTCAACCTATCCTAATGAATTGGAACTTCGTAAAAAGTTGGGAGACATTTATTTTGAATTAAAATATCCTGCGATGGCTGGCCGATACTGGTATTTAGAAAAGAATAAAACTCCCCAAATGAAAAAAGCGTGTATAGTGTTTGAAAACTCCATGGGCAATGACATGGATAAAATCGCGCGGGCATTAAAGTATAAAGGTGATATTGAGCTTTTAGAAGGACTGGATATAGACCCCGCATTCTTATCTAGTGAATATAAAGGAAAAGAAAAATTGGTGGAAGAACAAGATGTTCCAATAGGGCCTACATACAAATTGATTATTTTTGGGTGTCTTTCAGTAATACTTTCCATAATTATTTTTGCATCAGTTGGGGTCTATACATTTATAGAATGGATGTTTTAATCTGTTTAATTAAATAATCCTTCTGGAAAAGTAAAATTAAAAAGAGGTGTATATATGCAAATTTTATATTGTTTTTTATCCTTGTTTCTTTTAAGTGGACTGATAGCTGGTTCTATGGATAGCGAATTTTTAATTGATATCTTCGGTAATATGGGTGATGATATTTCAATTTATTTTGGATTACCTTTGCTTTATTTGATTCGAAACTATTTTAAAGAGATAAAAACCCTACTTTATATTTTATTATTTTTTCTAAGCATATTTTCTTACATAGTTATTGCTAGTATTGTTATTGACTGACGAAGCCTCCCGCATTTTTCGGGAGGCTGTTTATTCATAGATACGGATTTTCCACCCATGGTCCGACCGTCGACAGTCTCGTCAGCTGCTTCGCCATATACGCTGGAGTGTAGGGCATATCGTTTTTCAGCCACCAAATGATGACGCCCAAATAGGCTGTGATGGGACCCATGGTGAATGCCTTTTTAAAATCATTCGTCCCGAAAACAGCACAGGACCTAACGAAAGCGATTGCTGAGGAAATTACGAGTATTGAATTGAAAAGAGTTTAAATTCGTAAATAGTCGAAGATGAATAATCGTAATCACCCATTGTCACAAGGGTGATTACTTTTGTTTCATTCACAAAACAAGGCGGTGTATTAGCACCTATTCATCCTTCTCCAATTCTGCGTACCATTTCACTTTCCACGCTTCCACTTTCGCGTCGATTTCATCCCTCGCCTGTTTCGCTTCTTCGCTCTTCTGCTCTTTTATTTCGGTAAAATGAGTCGATCTCAGCTCTCCCATTTCCTTTGCCAGCTCAATGACTTCACTATTTATTTTATTTGCCCCATCGCAGAAGAAATCTTTTCTGAAGCTTCGGTTGCTTTTTCGATAAAGTGATCCAATTGATCTTCAGTTGTTTGCATTTCGAGTGCCTCGATACTAATAGCCCCAAGCACCGTTCCTTCAAAATCAAAAATAGGCGCACCGACTGCTAGTGTACCTTCCGTTTTTTCGCCTATACTGATTGCAAACCCTTTCCGTTTGATCGAGCGCAATTGTTGCTTAAATTGTTCCCGCTCCCCCTCTTCCGGAATTAGCCTTTGCAGCAAGGCATCCGTATTATGGGGCGGCGCATATGCCAGCATCGTTTTATTAGCGGCCCCGATGTTCATCGGTATGCGTTCACCTATACTATCAATGATACGTACATTCCGCGGACTATCAATTCGGTCTATGATAATAGATACGTCATCGTTCGGTGTATTAAGGTATACGGTTTCCTCTACTTCCTTTGCCAATTTTTCGAGAATCGGCCGAGCTACATGACGAATGTCCAGTTTCTCGTATTTTTTTAAGCCCAGTTCCATCCATTTATAGCCTAGTTCATATTGCTTCGTATATTCGATTTGCGAAACGAGATTATGCAACTCAAGTGATTGCAACAACCGATACACCGTGCTAATCGGCAGTCCCGTCTCCTTCGCCAACTCTGCGACAAGCCATTTATCCTTTTGCGAGTCCGACATGACTTCGATGATGAGCATGGCCCTGTCTATCGATTGAATCATTTTCGTTTGCCTCCCGTCTTCCCCATATTGTAGCAGATATTGGACCAGCCCCGCATCTTTAATTATCAGACCCTTCCCAAAATAAAAGAAAAAGGGATTGACATTCATCCAATGACAGAACTAAAATAATATTAACATTTCAATATGTAGAATTAATTCCACAATGCGGAATTTCAACACGACAAGTGAAAGCGCTTTCTAAAGAGAGAAATAGAGAGGGTGGGAGAAATGGAAGGGTTCACAAAGTTCATCGCGGATATTACAAATTTCATATGGGGGATGCCGATCATGGTCATTCTCATCGGGGGTGGCGTTTTCTTGACGGTGCGTCTTGGTTTCTTCCAATTCCGCTACTTCCCGCATATTATCAAGCAGACTTTCGGCAAGATATTTTCAAAAAGTGAAGGGGACGGTACGTTGACTCCATTTCAAGCGACGGCAAGTGCGCTTGCTTCCACAATGGGTGCAGCGAATATTGTGGGAGTTCCGGTAGCTATCGCACTCGGCGGACCGGGGGCAATTTTCTGGATGTGGCTTGTCGCTCTTATCGGGATTGGAACCAAGTATTCGGAAGTCGTTCTCGGAATGCACTATCGGGAGAAAAACGAGGTCGGTGAATATGTCGGCGGCCCAATGTATTACATACGAAAAGGACTTGGCTGGAAAAAGGTCGCTTATTTCCTTGCTTTTGCACTTATGATTGAAATTGTCGCGAGTACGATGGTGCAATCCAATTCCATCGCAACAACGATGAAAGGTTCGTTTGGCTTGTCTCCTATTGTTACAGGCATTCTTGTTGCACTTCTTGTTGTCTTGGTCACTTACGGTGGAATTAAAACAATCGGAAAAGTGTCGGAGAAGTTGATTCCATTCATGGTTGTCATTTATCTTGTTGCTGCACTTGTAGTTATTGTTGCGAATATAAAAGAACTTCCAACTGCATTCGGACTGATTTTTGAATATGCGTTCCGGCCGATGTCGGCGGCGGGCGGTTTTGCCGGCGCTGGTGTAGCGGCTGCCATTCGTTGGGGCCTTGCCCGGGGGCTTTATTCCAATGAAGCAGGTATGGGAACGGCGCCGATTGCCCATTCAGCAGCCATTACGAATCATCCTGCGAAACAAGGATTCTGGGGTGTGTTCGAAGTAATCGTCGATACACTCGTCGTCTGTACAATTACTGCCCTTGTCGTCTTGACGTCTGGCGTCTGGAAAACCATGTCACCGGATGATGCCTCATCCATGGTGACAGAAGCGTTTGTGCCAGTATTCGGTTCATCACTTGCCGGAACTATCGTTTCAGCAACGCTATTCTTATTCGTCATCACCACAGTAGTCGTCATCATTTTCTATGGTGAAAAGCAGGCTGAGTTCCTTTTCGGGACAACATTCTCCAAGGTGATGCGCTTTATTTATATCGGTGCCATTATCGTCGGTGCAGTCGGAGGATTGCAGTTCATCTGGCAGTTCCTCGATTTATTGCTCGCTTTGGTTGTCATCCCGAACGTCATCGCTGTTCTATTCTTGAGCGGTAAAGTGAAAGAAATTACAAACGACTATTTTATGAATCTCTATCCGATCGAACGAAAAAAATGAATCCATCAAGGAGGCAAGAGATATGTACAATCAGCTAAGAAATTTGGAATTATCACAACAGGTCGAGATGTTGACTCGTCATTTGGTAAGCATCAATAGCATTAACGGGACACTTGGTGAGGTGGAGATTGTTCAGGAGATCTATCGGATACTTCGGTCATTCCCATATTTCGAAGAACATCCCGACCATCTCTGGCTCCAGACGATTGAAGGTGATCCGATCGGCCGTCAAAATGTCTTCGCTTTAGTAAAAGGCGAAAAACTCTCGAAGCAAACCGTCTTATTTCATTCTCATATTGATACGGTTGCTGTCGAAGATTTCGGACCTTTGAAAAAGGATGCTTTTTCTACGGATGCAATGGAAGATTTTTTCCGTGGATATGAAAATGATCCAGTAATCCAACAGGAGGCACTTTCAGGTGATTGGATGTTCGGACGCGGCTCTGTGGACATGAAAAGTGGTGCAGCTGTCCATATTGCGAATACTCTATATTTTACAGAACATCCAGAAAAACTGACTGGTAATGTACTCCTCCTTTGCAATGGGGATGAAGAAAGCGAACACCGTGGCATTATCGGTGCCCTTTCCGAATTAAATAGACTCCAAGCGGAACAGGGTCTTGATTTTATCACCGCTATCAATACTGATTTCATCACTCCATTGTATGATGGCGATTCAAACCGATATATTTACACGGGAGCCGCAGGCAAGATCCTTCCTTGCTTCCATATTTACGGTAAAGAAGTACATGTTGGTGACACACTATCAGGTATTGATCCGAATTTCATTGCTGCCAAATTGACGGAACGGATCCATAACCGATATGCCCTTGCGGAAAAAATTCCCGGGGAGCTTGTCCTGCCGCCGACTTGTCTACAACAACGCGACACGAAAGAGCTTTATACGGTTCAAACGGCGATTAGCAGTCATCTTTACTTCAACTATTTCGTTTATGAAGATACTCCCGAGCAAATACTCGAGAAATTGTTGCATGAAGCAAGAGAGGCATGTGAGGAAGCCGAGCGTTACTTGCAGCAACAGTTTGAAGAATATATCGAGTTTACCGAATTGCCTTCCCGAGATTTGTCATGGGGAATTGACGTGACTACTTATGATGAGTACTTACAATATTTGATTCAGCGTGGCGTCAATGTGAAATCGATTATCGACAAAGCGCTTGCAAAGAAGTCTGGCGATTTACGAGATGTTAGTTTCTCTATCGTCAGCGCCTTGCAGGAAGCCGATCCTGAAAAAAAAGCTCGGGTCATTTTATTCTTCGCACCGCCGTTCCTTCCGCATAATTATTTGAAGACGGATGTATCACGTGATAAAAAGATCCAATCTTCCATTTCGGAAGTGCTGGAAGAAATGGGTGAACTGACAGACGAGTGTTTTGAGTTAAAAAAATTCTTCCCTTATTTGGCAGATGGCAGTTTTCTATCAATCCATGAGGCAGAGGAAGAACTGGCACCACTTGTTCACAATTTGCCGGAATGGGACAACATTTACACAATTCCATTCCATACCATTCAAAAATTGAACATCCCATCCGTAAATATGGGTGTCTACGGAAAAGACGGCCATAAATGGACGGAACGTGTCTATAAACCTTACTCATTCGGAGTTTTGCCTTTGTTGATCCGCAAAACAACCATGCGTATGCTCGAAAAGGCGTCTGAAGATCAGTCGTTAGAATTAGTGTAAAAGTATATAAACGGCTCCCATTTGACCGGTATAACGGAGATTACCCCATGAGGAAACTTTTTCGAGACTGGGACTGTTTGTACCAACAGCAAAACCCCTTCAAGCCTTTTCACGGCTATGAAGGGGTTTTGCTTTGTTATTGCATCGATGCAAGTAGATTTATGCAAGCTCAATTGGCATTTGACGCCATTACGCTTTACTTACAACAATCTCTTCATCCACAACGTCCACATGGACTTTTTCAATGTCGTCTTCTTCCAAGATGAGATCAGTCAATGGATCTTCGATTTTGTCTTGGATGACTCTGCGGAGTGGTCGTGCTCCGAAATGTTTGTCGTAGCCGAGCTTCACCAATTCCCGTTTCGCTTCAGGCGAGATGGAGATCGCGATATCGTTTTCTTCAATCGCTTCTTCCAGGTCAACGAGCATCAAGTCAACGATTTCGAGTAGGTTGTCCTCTGTCAATTCATTGAACGAGACGATCGCATCGAAACGGTTCAGGAATTCAGGTTTGAAGTAGTCTCCGAGAGATTCGAGCATGGAGACGGATTCATGTGCGGTTTGATTGAACCCTACACTTACTTTCTTCTCGCCTGTTCCGGCGTTGCTCGTCATGATGATGACAGTGTCTTTGAAGCTCACTGTCCGTCCGTGCGAATCCGTTAGACGGCCGTCTTCCATAATTTGAAGGAACATATGTTGAACGTCCGGATGCGCTTTTTCGATTTCGTCGAATAGCAAAATCGAATATGGGTTGCGGCGGACTTGTTCCGTTAGTTGACCCGCTTCTTCGTGACCTACGTAACCTGGAGGTGAACCGATGATTTTAGAGACGGCGTGTTTCTCCATGTATTCACTCATGTCTAGGCGAATCAATGTGTCACGGGAACCGAATAGTTCTTCCGCCAACACTTTTGTAATTTCCGTTTTACCGACACCTGTCGGACCGACGAATAGGAACGATCCGATCGGACGCGTTTTTGATTTGAATCCTGCGCGGCTTCGGCGGATCGCTTTTGCGACTTTGTCGGCCGCTTCTTCTTGTCCGATCACTTTTTTCCGTAGATTGTCGGCAAGGTTTTTCATTTTCGCTTGTTCCGATGCTTGCAGTTTCGTCACCGGAATGCCTGTTTTTTCTTCCACGATTTCCTCGATGTCTTCAACCGCCACTTCATAGAGTGTGTTTTCACCTTGGTTGGCGTCCTCCAATTGTTGACGAAGTTGCATCTCTTCTTGGCGCAATGCTGCCGCTTTTTCATAGTCTTCCTCTTCTGCAGCTTGCTCTTTTTGCTGGACGACTTCTTCTAGCCGTTTTCCGATTGCATCTACATTCGCTGAAGCATGTTGAAGGTTCAAGCGTGCCCCCACTTCATCCATCAAATCAATTGCCTTGTCCGGCAAGAATCGGTCTTGGATATAGCGTTGGGACAGTGTGACGAATGCGCGAATCGTTTCATCCGAATAACGTACTTCGTGGAACGCTTCATAACGGTCTTTGATTCCGTTTAGGATTGTGATCGCGTCTTCCGTAGAAGGCTCTTTAACGATGATCGGCTGGAATCGGCGTTCGAGTGCCGCATCTTTTTCGATTTGACGGTATTCTTTCAACGTCGTCGCACCGATAATTTGCATGCTGCCCCGTGCCAATGCCGGTTTTAGGATATTCCCGGCATCCATTTTGGAGCCTTCCGCCGAACCTGCCCCGACCAGAAGATGGATTTCATCGATAAACACAATGACATCCGGCCGGTTTTCAATTTCCTCAATCAATTGTTTCATTCGCTCTTCGAATTGACCGCGGATACCGGTGTTCGAAACGAGTGACGCTACGTCTAACACATAAATTTGCTTGTTCAATAGTTTGGAAGGGACGTCGCCTTCATGGATTTTCACTGCAAGTCCTTCTGCGATCGCTGTTTTACCGACACCAGGTTCTCCGATAAGCACCGGGTTGTTTTTATTTCTTCTATTTAACGTCTCGATGACGCGTTTCACTTCATTGTCGCGGCCGATGACCGGGTCGATTTGTCCTTCCTCGGCATCGTTCGAAAGGTTTTTCCCGAGTTGGTCAAGCAAACCGTTCCCTTGATTCTCATCGACTTCTCTCACTTGCGTTTGTGCGAATGGCTTGCCGTTCGCTTGGAAAAATTGATTGGCATCATGGCCATATGACGGCATCTTGCCTGCATTCAATTGTCCTTGAATCTGTTGAAAGCATGTATGACACATTTGCATCTGCATACGTTGTTGATTCACATGTAGGCGAAGGCTCACTGTCGCTTCGTTCTTACCACAATGTTGACATTTCATAAGCCATTTCCTCCTTATAGTTTTGATTCATTTATATTAAAACTGACATTGACTATCTTTGACTTATAACTTTATTATACACTGACCTTTTTTGACTTTCAAGATTTTTGTTTGATTAAAATCTTACAACGGTGCCTGTGCACCACACATTTATGACAATTCATTATAAGATATAAATATACAAAAAGAAGCCTCCCGAATGTTGATACGGATGGCTTCGTCGTTTATTTTATGCAATTGTAGTGTATAGTCTGAATTGTGTGCTGCACAGGCACCCACACAATTCAGAGAACTTTTGATTGCTTCAACATAAAAGCGCGCAATACTTCTGCTCCAACCATCAGCTGCTCCATTGACGTATATTCGGCTGGATTATGGCTGATTCCATCCTTCGACGGGACGAAGATCATGCCAGTCGGACAGAGCGCAGCCATATTCATGGAATCATGCCCCGCACCGCTCGGCATTTCGAGCCACGCCACTCCTCTTTCTTCACATATCGCTTTTAGTTCGGCAACGAGTGCGCTATCCATCTGAACAGGTTCTTCCTCTGAAATCTTGTCCATCCATATGTTCAGATCGCGTTCTTTCGCCACGTCTTCGACCGCTGTTTCGAGTGCAACGACAACTCGCTGGCGTGATTCAAGGTTCGTCCCACGAATGTCGACGTATAGATCCGCGGAACCCGGCACTACATTCATCGCACCCGGTTGTATGGAGAAGACGCCGACTGTGCCGACCGTGCCATGCTCAAGTTCCGCAAGGGCTCCCTTCTCGACGGCAAGGGCGATTTCCGCGCCTCCAAGCAAAGTATCATGACGGTAATCCATCGGCGTCGTGCCGGAATGGTCCGCTGTCCCTCCGATGTGCACATGAAAACGGATCGGAGCCGCTATGGCAGAGACGACGCCAATTGCTTTCCCCTGTTTTTCGAGCACGGGGCCCTGTTCGACATGCAGCTCGACAAATGCTTTGATTTCATCTTGAAAGCGCCTTGCCAAATGGACCTCTTCCAAATCGAGCCCGTTTTCTTCAAATGCCTGCGCCAGCGTAATTCCGTTCTTGTCAGTGAGCGACCGGGTGTACGCAGGGTCCAGACGGCCTGACATTGCTTTGCTTCCAAGGGTCGATGCGCCGAAGCGGGCGGATTCCTCGCATGCAAAAATGATGACTTCAAGCGGGTGCTCCGTCTCCACGCCTTCATCCGCAAGAGAACGCATCACTTCAAGTGCAACAAGGACACCCGCCGTCCCGTCAAATTCACCTGCCGCATAGACGGAGTCGATATGCGAGCCAGTCGCGACAACCGGCAG
Source organism: Sporosarcina sp. Marseille-Q4943 (assembly GCF_943736995.1). Taxonomy (GTDB): domain Bacteria; phylum Bacillota; class Bacilli; order Bacillales_A; family Planococcaceae; genus Sporosarcina. The sequence goes on from NZ_OX031157.1 coordinate 1,344,299, forward strand.
GTCAGGTGAACGCCCTTCCCGTCGGCCAATGACATTTCCTGCGTAGTCGATTCGCACTGTCAGCCCTGCAAGTTCGAACTGCTTGATCAGATAATCGTGGGCATTCCTCTCGGTTTCGGTGTAGGCCAGCCGATTGATGCCTTCCCCTTCGTCTGTAAATTTAGCAAGCTCTTCAAATGATTGACGCAACCGACCCAGCTCCATGGCCATCCCCCAGTTCCTCTTTTTCTCCCTCCGCCTTGCATATAGGCAGGTGAAACGTGTATGAATACAAAAAGAAACCACTAGATTGTTCACATAGTTGGCTTCTGCAAGTAGTTTATTTAATTGTAGTGTATCGACTCTTACTCATTCAACTTCTGATAAATACGGAGCATTTGCTGCTGCTCCTCGGGCGTTAGCTTTTCAAATAGATTTCTTCTCAAAGCTTGCCCTTCCAAGTTTGCGCGTTGTAAAATTTCTTTCCCTGCTTCTGTAATCGTTAAGTAGACAATGCGTCTGTCTTCTTCATCAGTCGAGCGGACGGCAAGTTTCTTTTTTACAAGCTTCTCTGTTAAATGAGTGACTGTGGGAGGGGTTAACCCAAGTGCTTTCGCTAAATCGGAAGGCCGGCTTTTCCCATTGGAAGATAAATGGCCAAGAAGGAGTATATGGGATACACCCAAGTCTTCATTAAAGATTTTATTCCATTGAATGATCAAGTTATTCGTGAACTTGTCCATATTGTGTATGATGTCAAAAATTGTTTCTTCCTTCATTTTTACCCCTGCTTTCTCCATAAACAATTCCATTTTATCATATACAGCCTTCTTATACGAAAACGAACCCAAATTCAATGAAATTTGGGTTCATTCGTAAATCAATTATTGTGCAGAGAATCCGCCGTCGATGATAATTTCTGCGCCTGTAATATATGAAGAATCATCACTCGCTAAGAATAGAGCTGCGTTTGCAATATCAGCCGGCTTTCCAAGACGTTGCAAAGGTGTTGCGCGAACGAGTTGGTCAAGCAGCTCTTTCGATGCGCTCAAGTTTTGCGTCATCGGCGTTTCAATGATCCCCGGGAATAACGCATTTACGCGCACGCCTTGTCGACCGAATGTTGTCGCTGCCGCCTTGGAAATTGCACGGACAGCCCCTTTGGATGCGGAGTAATGGTTGAACCCTTGTCCGATTTGCGCTGTATACGATGAAATATTAACGATAGAACCGCTTTTTTGTTCAGCCATGATTGGCGCTACATGCTTCATGCCTGCAAAAGGGCCGAAGCTGTTGATTGCCATCATCTTTTGCCAATCGTCCATGCCGATTTCTGAATACGGTTTTTCAGAGGAAATCCCCGCGTTGTTTACAAGAACGTCGATGCGGCCGAATTTTTCTTTCACTTCTTTTGCAAATGCAGCCCACTCTTCATCAGACGCTACATTCAACTTCATGCCATGCACATTTTCCTTTTCACTTGCACGTTGCAAAGCTTCTTCGTTAATATCCGCTGCAATGACGACCGCGCCTTCCGCTTGGAACAGATCAACCATTCCTTCACCGATGCCAGATGCCCCGCCTGTCACGATCGCTACTTTTCCGTCCAATTTACCCATGTTGAACATCTCCTTATCGTAATTTGATAGAACCGCCGTCAACCATAATTGTTTGTCCCGTAATATAGTCCGCATCGTCGCTCGCCAAAAATACAGCTGTGCGGCCGATATCACCTTCCGGATCACCTAAACGGCGCAACGGAATGCGATTGATCATCGCTTCATACATATCTGGCGCACTTTGAGCCCATGCTTCCACGCCTGGCGTGAGCGCAATCGGTGAAATAAGGTTCACATTGATACCTTCAGGACCCCACTCATTCGCCGCCACACGTGAAATTGCGCGGATCGCTTCTTTCGCTGCTGCGTAAGATGCTTGTGTCGGCTGGCCATCCAAAACTGCGCCCGATGCAAAGTTAATGACTTTACCCTTTGTCTTCTTCAACTCAGGATACGCAGCTTGCATGAAATGGAAGGTCGGGTAAAAGCCTGTCCCAAATGATAAGTCGATCATCTCCATCGTCGTCTCAGCGAATAAAGCTTGTCGGGACGCATGGGCGTTATTCACAAGGATGTCCAACTTACCGAACTTTGCTACGACAGCTTGTACAACTTCAGTGACGTTTTCGGGTTTCGAAATATCTTTGATGAACAGCATGCTTTCCGTAAGTTCGTTCAACTCTGCTACCGTTTCTTGCCCTTTTTCTTCATTGATATCAACAACCGCAATTTGTGCGCCTTCTTTCGCCATTGCAAGCGCTATTCCTCTGCCGATCCCTGATGCGCTTCCTGTAATGATTGCCACTTTACCTTGTAATCTCATGCTTTTCCTCTCCTTATCGTTTGTCATCAATCTGTCCAGAAACCTTGTGCAACCATTTTGTTTTTATTGTTAAATGCGACGAATACACAGCCAATATTGATGACGAGCATAATAATGATTGCGTAGAGGACAGACGTATAGCTGCCTGTTGCATCGTATACGAAACCGTATGCAGGCAATGCAATAATCGAAGCGATTGCCAGACCTAGAGAAGACGTAGAGTAAATTTCACTATACGCTTTCTTGCCAAAGATCGTCGAAGCCAATGCCGGCGCGATAATACCGATCGAGGAACTGATCAACCCGAAGAGACCGACCGCCAATGTAATGATCGCTGTACTATTATTCGCGAATAGAAGTAAGCTGATCGCTATGATGCCGGAAGCCATCGCCAGGATTGCAGTATATTTCGATCCGAGTTTATCGACTAGGAACCCAAGAATGAGCGACCCTATTAAAATTCCGATCATATACGTCCCCATCACGTTCCCCGCAAATGTAATATCAAATCCTTGATTCGTTAAATACGTCGGAATATGCATGGAGAAGCTCGCAATCGATGTGATGAAAAAGAAGAACAGCATCAATGCGTAAAGAGCTGTTGACTTCTTAGCTGTCGCCATATCGATGCCCGCCTCGCCGGTTGCTTGCTGCTGTTGTTCTTGCCCTGTCACTTCCTCTGCGCCATACGGTATTACTCCGTGAGCTTGAGGAGAACGTTTAATGAGCAACATTACGATCGGCACGACGATAACAATTGCTGCGCCACCGACAATCATATAAGCAGTGCGCCAGCCGAGCCCGTCAATCAAACCTGCTGCAACCGGTTGTGCGATCGCACCGATTCCACCGCCGACTGCGCTAAGCACACCTAGTGCCAACCCATTGCTCTTTTTGAACCATTGATTGATAATGACTGGCCCTGCAATGACAGTAATGAACACACCGCCTACCGCCAAAGGAATCGCCAGTACATACCAGCCCCAAACGGAGCTCATCAAACCGAACAATGCAAAAGCCCCTGCTTGCAACACGATGCCAACCGATAAAATCAAACGGGTATCATATTTCGCCATCAGCTTTCCGCCTATTGGCAGGAAGAGCATCGTCACGACTGCAGAAACACTGAAATAAAGCGATAATTTCCCCATCCCGAACCCTAAATCATTTGTCACGCTCGTTAGAAAAAGACCTGAAGTATTATTAATGGCCCCTTTTCCAACCCCGACGATGATACTAAGTGCAATTAAAATCCACCATGCATAATGAAAGTTAGATTTCTGCTTCATTTTTCATTTTCCCTTTCTCAACTTGCAAATAGTTAGTTACTGAAACATTTCCTTGAAGTCCGGAGCCGTCGGATTCCCGAGGTAATGGCCACCTTCCACTTGAATCGTCTGCCCGGTAATGAACTTCGATTCATCAGAAGCTAAGAAGAGGACAGTATTGCCGATATCATCCGCTTCTCCGTGATAAGGTAATGCATTGTACTTCGCAAAAACATTCAATAATTCCTCAGACATATTGTTTTTCGCTGCTGGTGTCAAAATCAATCCGGGAGCTACTGCATTACAACGGATGTTATGTTTCCCATATTGTGTCGCTGCATATTTTGTCATATTAATGACGCCGGCTTTCGACGCGCCGTACGCAACGCGAATTGCATCACTGAAAAAGCCCGCCATTGAAGCGGTGTTAATAATCGATCCACCGCCGTTTTCAATCATATGTGGTATGGCATACTTGCAACCTAACAGGACACTTTTCAAGTTGACATTCATCAGTCGATCCCATTCGTCCAAATCGATATTGACGATGTCCAAGTCTTTACGGATATTCGTCAAGCCGACGTTATTGAAGAGGATGTCGATTTTCCCATAGTGATTGACCGTACGCTCAACCGCATGTTTGATTGATTCGCCATCACCTGCATCTACAAAGATGCCGATCGCTTCCCCGCCTTGTGCGCGAATCTCTTCAGCTGCGTTTTTTGCGCCTTCTTCATTGAAATCCGCCAAAACGACTTTTGCGCCTTCTTTCGCTAATAGTTGCGCTGAAGACAAGCCGATCCCTGAAGCGGCGCCCGTCACTAACGCAATCTTTCTTTCTACTCTGCCCATCATTGTCATTCCTTTCTAGCTAGTAATCTGAAGCTGAAAACAAATAACCGTTACAACATTCGAACAGAAGAAATGAACTCACCTTATCCGTGTGCGGAATTCATTTATGCAACCTAATAGTTAGATGACTAATTATTGTTCAACTAAATAGTAGTAAACTATCAGAAAAAAAGCAACTAAAAAAGACTAATTTGTGACAACAACTTTGCAAAAACCACAAAAACCAAACTTTATCTATTGACAAACTAAGAGACTTACATATAACACACAGACACCGGCCAGAAGTGTCTTATAACAAGCCTTAATCAGGTGCCTGTGCACCACACATTTATGACAATTCATTAAAATTCATAAAAACACAAAAAGAAGCCTCCCGAATATTGATTCAGTTGGCTTCTTCATTTATCTTATGCAATTGTAGTGTATTGTCAGAATTGATCGGGTGCCTGTGCAACACACATTTATGACTATTCGATAAAAAGTATATTCATACAAAAAGAAACCACCTGGTTGTTGATATAGATGGCTTCTTCAAATAAATTATTCAATTGCAACGTATAGTCCGAATAGTGTGCTGCACAGGCACCAAAATGGGCGGGCGCCCTATTTCACGACTGTCACTGGGCAGTTTACGTGTTTCATTACTTTATGGCTGACGCTGCCGAGGATCATTTCTTGGAATGCATTGAGGCCTCTGCTGCCGATGACGAGTTGGTCGATTGCTTTGGCATTGACGTATTTGATGATTTCTAGGCTCGGGTCCCCTTTGAGCATCGTCATGTTCGCTTTCACGCCAGCCGTATGCGCCAACTCCAGAACAGGATCAACTTTATGCTTTCGTTTCAGCAGGAGGCTTTCTTCGTTTTGCGATAAGAGCCGTTCATCTTTTGCTTTATTGTAATCCGCGACATAGATGAACTCCAATTGCGCTTCCGGTAAATGTTGTGCGAGCGTTATGGCATGTTTTGCAGCACGCAGCGCGTTTTCCGACCCGTCGATTGCTACACCTATTTTCATGTCGTTCCTCCCTTTCCCTCATAATAATTTTTCATATAGTTGTTCACTTGAAGAGTTGAAACCTCGGATTGTCACCGACTTCCCTTCTTCTTCGAGCTTCTGCTTCACTTTGGCGACAGCTCCGACAGAAGATTCGTCCCAAAGCTGGCTATTTTCAAAGTCGATAATGATGTCCTTTTCCTGCACGTCACGAAATGCTTGGATGAATTTCGTTGTGGATGCGAAAAACAACGGCCCTTTTACTTTGTATATGCCCTCTTCGTTCGTCACAGTTACACGAGATATTTTAGCGACGAAGAATAGCGAACTTAAGATGACACCGATGACGACGCCGATCGCCAGATTATGTGTATATAAGATAATCGCGACGGTGATGAGCATGACGAGCGATTCCGTTTTCGGCGCTTGCTTCAGGAACTTGAACGAGCCCCAATTGAAAGTTGTCGCGGCGACCATGATCATGACGCCAGCAAGGACAGGCATCGGAATTTTGACGACGACGTCTCCTAACACAATGATTAAAAACATGAGGAAGACACCTGCCGTAAATGTAGATAGACGCCCGCGACCACCCGATTTGATATTGATCATCGATTGGCCAATTAACGCACATCCTGCCATCCCGCCGAAAAATCCTGTAAAGAAGTTCGCGATCCCTTGTCCGCGTGCCTCCCGATTTTTATCGCTCGGCGTATCCGTCATATCATCCAGCACTTGGGAAGTGAGCAGTGATTCGAGTAAACCGACTATGGATAATGCTAATGAATACGGGAAAATGATTTTCATCGTTTCCAAGTTAAGCGGAATATCCGGAAGGAAAAACGTCGGCAGTGAACTTGGCATCCTTCCTAGATCACCGATCGTTTGCATCGATACGCCGCTAATAAGTGCAATGCCCGTCATGACAACTATCGCAATGAGTGGCGCGGGGATAGCCGTGAAGAAACGCGGAACCGCGTACACTACAACTAATGTCGCGATTGCAAAAACAAAAGTCATCGCATCATGTCCCCGCAAATAGGGCAGCTGAGTGATGAAAATCATAATGCCTAGCGCATTCACAAACCCGAGCATGACGGAGTTCGGGATGAAGCGCATTAAATTCGCAACCCCGAGTCCCCCGAGAATCAATTGAATGATCCCTGTTAATACAGTGGCTGCCAACACGTACTGCAAGCCATGATCCGCCATCAAGTTGACAAGCACTAACGCCATCGCGCCGGTTGCAGCCGAAATCAAACCTGGACGGCCGCCGACGAACGAAGTGATGACCGCAATCGTAAATGAAGCGTAGAGCGCGACACGCGGATCCACTCCTACGATGAACGCGAACGCGAGCGCTTCCGGAATGAGTGCCAGTCCTACGACGATTCCTGCTAAAATATCGGCCCGGATATTCCCGAACCATTGTTGTTTCAATGTATGCATATGTTGTTCTCCTCAATAAAATGTCAGGTAAAATCGTTCTAATTATAACAGACTGGACGGTTAAGATGCCTGCAATCAACACAATCGCACTTCTCGTTTCCCTTCAAACTAAATTGTCGACATCTTTACTAAAATCTAAAAATATAGTACATTAGTTTTTACATAATTCTAAATGGGGTGTTTTTCCGATGATTAAAATGGATGAAATTGTGGACAAAATTAGCAGCGCCCATGAAACAAAACAGCCTATTGAATTTATTCGTCACGACTATCAGTTGGACGAAGAGGCTGCGTATTCCGTGCAGGAACAACTCATTGCGAAACAAAAGACGATACATAACGCTGAAATTGCTGGCTATAAGGTCAGCATGACGAGCGCCGAAACACAAGCAATTGCCAACACGGATGAGCCTGCATACGGAACGTTGCTTTCAACACATATTCAACAGAGCGGAGATACGATTGCGCTATCTTCCTTATTTGACCCTTTAATCGAACCGGAAATCGTGTTTATTTTGCAAGAGGACTTGTCACCGAATGCAAGTGAAGAGGAAATTATCCAGAAAAGTAAGGTTTGTGCAGGCATCGAAATTCCGGATGCCCGTTATATTGACTGGTTCCCGAACTTCTCATTGGCGGACTTACTATGCGACAATACCGCAACTGGACTTGTCGTCTTAGCCGACCCGATCGAGCCGTTGACATTCAATCAATTTGAGCATGTTGAAATGGAGCTTTTTCATAACGGTGAAAAGATCAGTGAAGGCATTTCTTCCGCTGTGCTCGGCAATCCCGTATCATCTGTCGCTTGGCTTTCTGAGAAACTAGCAAAGAAAAATAAAGTGTTGCGGAAAGGCATGGTCATCTCTTCAGGTACATTTATTTCGCCGCTCGTTGCTAAGGAAGGAACTTATAAAGTTTCGTACTCACATATTGGGGAAGTTGAAGTTACGTTTGTGTGAATAAATAGGAAAGAACCCAGACCGTGGTTGGTTTGGGTTCTTTATGAATTGATTACTTATTGCTATTTGTATCGATTTTCAATCCAACGTCAACAACGCGACGAGTTCCACATGCACAGTGTGCGGGAAGAGGTCGACCGGCTGCACGCTTTTGAGTGTGTAGCCGAATTGCAGTAATTCCGCTGTATCCGTTGCGAATGTGTCCGGGTTGCACGATACGTAGACGATCCGTTTCGGTTGGGCGCGGCCGATTCGGCGCATCACTTTGCCGCCAGCACCGCATCGTGGCGGGTCGACCAATAATAGATCCGCCAAGCCCCAGCTTTCATGAATTTCGTCAATTCCTTTACGAGCATCGCGAGCAAGGAACGTCGTGTTATGCAGATTATTGTCAACCGCATTCCGTTTTGCGGATTCAATCGATGTCTCGACGATTTCAATGCCGGCCAATTCCTTCACACGTGCGGCAAATGGCAATGAAAACGTTCCAACGCCACAAAACAGGTCGATCGCTTTTTCGTCTTCCTGCGGCTTGCCCATCTCCAGCGCAAGATCGACAAGCTTCTGCGCTTGGACAGGATTCGTCTGGAAGAACGTATCGAACCAAAGGCGGTAGCGGTATCCGCCCAATTCATCGTAAATGAAGTCGCGTCCCGCCAATACGAATGTCTCCTCGGATTGCGTGCGGTCCGCAATATCCGTATTCACGAGCCACATGAGGCTTTTCACGTTCGGATAGTTGTTCGTGATCCGGTCAATCAAATTCTCCGCAGCCGCTGCCAATTCACCGGCAGGCTGTTCTGTCGCAAACAATGCAAGCATGAGTTCGCCGGTTTCAAAAGACTCCCGAACCATTAAGTGACGGAGAAGCCCTTCCTTCGTATCTTTATTGTAGCCGGGAAGACCGAACTCCTTCACCCATTCGCTCACTTCCATCGTCGCATCGACCATATTCCGGCCGGCGATCAGGCATGTTTCAAGCGGGATGATGTTACGGAAATTCCCTTGCTCATGCAGACCGAGGTCCCCTTCAGGAGAGAAGGTGAACTCCATTTTATTGCGGTAATGCCAAGGTTCGTCCATGCCAATCGTTTCCTGGACGAGTTCCGGATTCATTCCGACGCTTTCCAACGCCTTCTTCACATGTTCCGTCTTATGCTTCAGTTGGCCTTCGTAACTCCAATGCTGCCACACACAGCCGCCACAAAGCTCGAAATGCGGGCAAGGCGCCTCCATGCGATCCGGATTTTCGACCAAAATCTTTTCAGGCAATACCTTCCTCCATCTCATAGTCGGATCATCCACAGTAACTTGTACAGTCTCACCCGGCAACGTCTGCGGGATGATGAGCTTCAACTTTCTCAAGTTGCCCAGTTCATTCTCACGCCAAATGACCGCTTGTCCATTTCCTTTTCTGTCCAAGTGGTCGATTTCCGCAACCATTTTTTCTTCTATTGTAACGGTCAATCGATGATTCCCCTTTCAAAATTTCCTTATCTATTAAACGGCCGCTTTATAAACGGCTTGCAATTGTCTTCAACTGTACTATTATAACGGAAATGGAGCGGAATGAAAATGAATGTTCATTTCCATGTGATGGTCTTTCTATCTGCGCCAGAGTTCACCTCTTTTTCATCCGTTCCGCCACCTGTTGTGACTGCGGATTTCCTTCCTTTTGCAATTGCTCAATGATGTTGTGATAATCCGTTTCGTTGCGATTCTGGCTTAATTTGTAGGCAGCCTGAATCTCCTCTACCTTTATTTTAAATCCGACGATGCCTTTCAGTTCACTTTCAAGAAGCTTCGGGGAAAGCGTCTCCCATAGCACCGGATTTTCGCGATGTCCCTCGTATTTCTCAAGCATTTTTGTTAAGTCTTCCATTAATTCATCCGTTGTTTGAATGCTTACCTTGCCATACATATGGACCGCCTGATAATTCCACGTCGGCACATTTTCTTGAGAGTACCAGGAAGATGAAATATAGGCATGCGGCCCCTGAAACATGATGAGAACATCATCAGTCTCTTCGAATGTACGCCATTGCGGATTGCCATACGCCATATGCCCGGTAATATAGAAATCCTCTTCATGTTTCGTGAACCCGAAAGGCAAATGCGTTGCAATCGGTCTCCCCTTTTTTGTCGTGACGATTGTGCCGAATGAATTCTCTTGTACGAAGTTCAAGATTTCATTCACATCTGTGACTTTGAAGTATTTTGGGATATACATCTGATTCTCCCTTTCTTATAGGATCTGCTGTATATGGGAAACGCTCACTTTCCCGACTTAATTATACTATTTCGCACTAGAAATCTATCCTTAAATGTCAGAGGCACCCCTACCCCATCCAGCTCGGCATGGATATGCAAATGGGGCTCGGTTGTATTTCCGGAGTTGCCGACCTTTCCAAGCAACTGCCCCGTCTTCACTTCATCCCCTTCCGCCACAACAACACTGCCTTCTTGCATATGTGCTAGGAATAGCGTAGCTTCGTGCTGTTCGCAGACAAGGGCGACGAAGTTCCCTTCCGGATGTTCTGAATCTGATTCGGGTGGTGCCAAGTCCGGCAGGTGGTTCCTCGTTTCGACAACTTTTCCGTTGCACGGGCTGTATAGTTCATCGCCATAAATTGCGTATTTCGGCAGGTCTTTCGGGTAGAGCCCGTTTGCGCGGGTTCCGAGTTTCGTTAACTTCAAGATGTCTAGTGAATATTTCTGGTCCTCATATTTGTTGTGATAATTCATTAGCACGTTATTTCCGCCATGACCGACATAATACGTGCCCTGTTTGAGCGGAAATGCCAGCTCGATCGATTCTTCTTTGACCGAGTAACTTGTGAATACGAATGCGTTATAGGCGCCGAATACGAGGAGAAGTACAACGTGGACACCCATCGTCATTTTCTGTTTCTCTGTGTATGTTATTCGGAACGGCAAGGCGCGTGTTTTTCTCCAAGAGATGACGAGTGCGATAATGAGCAGGCCAATCCAAACATAACGGAAAAAGTAGCCAATCAAATTCCAATGGCCGGACTGGAACAACCAAATTAGAAAGATAATCGACGTTAACGCATCCAACAGCCATTCCAATCTGCTCTTAAAAGCAGCTTTCCACAGCGTCGCAATGAAAAATGCCGGCAGTGCGATGAGAATGGCGAGTGACATAATGATTCCGTACATCTAGTTCCCCCCCTTGTTTTCATCTAAATTTCATTTTCAACCCTTCATGTGAAACTGTAAATCCTAAACGCTCATAAAAGCGCAAGGCGTCTCCCCGTTTTTTATCGGTCGTTAGCTGAACGAGGTGGCAGTCACGTTCTTTGGCCCGTCGAATTGCCCATCTGATCAACTCCGTTCCGATTCCTTTCCCTCGTACGCTTGAAGATGTCCTAACTCCCTCGATTGTTGCCCGCCATCCACCTTGGTGGGTCAAGTAGGGAGTGAATGTGATTTGTTGAACGCCTACGACTTCATTGCCAAGACATGCAACGACGAGTTCATTGTTCGGGTCTGCGTCAATCGCTCGAAACGCTTTCAAATACGTTTCAGGCAACGGCAGTACAAATTGTTCCCGAGTCGTCCCCAGCTCGTCATCCGCCAACATTTCCACGATGCTTTCCAAATCATGTTCTGTCGCTAATCGAAATACTACTTCATTTGTCAATTGGATGGCCTCCTTCTGATTAATGCTCTTCCAAGTCTTACGCATCCATTTCTTATAGGCTGTGTCTTGAAACTGGTGCCTGTGCAGCACACATTTATGACAATTCATTAAACGTATTAAATATTCATCATGAAGTCAGACAAACATTAATTTGGGTGGTTTTATCATTTATTTTATGCAATTGTAGTGTATTGTCTGAATTGTGTACTGCACAGGCACCGGAAATATTCTGAAAACTACTATGAAGGTTTCGGTTTCCTTTCAAATATTCCTATAAAGTTTTTTCTGTATGAGAACAATAAATATCCTAAGGCAAGAACAAGGAGGACAGCTAGAAGAAGTAATGAATGATCGAGGAACAGATGGAGTAAGAAGATATTGACGACAATCGGAGCTAATATTGCAATGGCCAATGGGACGAATTGATTCGTTAGAAGCAAGGTTCCACATATGATTTCTAATGATTTTTCCACGATTAATAGATATTTGAATTCGAATAAGGCCATTGCTTCAGGACTTGTTGCGATGAACGGCTCCAAGCCGAAGATGACAAAGTAGCCGTTTATTCCTGCTACTAGAAAAATGATACCTAACAACAGCCTGCTTATGTGCTTCAATTTTTCCGCCAACTTGCACACCTCCCTTCTCTTTTCAATTGATTTCATCACTCTGTCGTTCCCTTTTATCCTACGAAAAGCGAGTCCGGAAAATGAAGGTGAAATCGGCGTAACTACATTTCCCCTCTCACACTGATTCAATGAGGCTTCACTATTTTCACATACAGCTCTTTCTGAATAAGCTTCCGTTTTGTCCAAACTAAAGCTGTCAACAAGATCAGTTCAAACAAGTTGGTAATGGCATTGCTTGCAACGTCAAACGGGATAGCACTGCCGATTGTCATAATCACCACGCCGATGAAAAACACTGCCCATCCTGTCTTCTTCCGTAACACCCCACCGGCAAGGAGCATAGCCAAGGTAATGAAGAGAATCATAATCGGCGGTCCACTTGGTGGTTCTGCAAATGTATAACTGACAACCCCATATTCCTTCTCAACTTGCAAATGAAGGTCTGCAGTGACAGTTACAATTTCTATTAGGATTGCGACAATGGTGTAAAGGATGGAAAGAGTGGTAACCCATGTTTTCTTTGCCCAAGAAACGCCGCTTTCGCGCAACGTTCCAATAGAGAAAATCACTAACAATGGGGTAATAATGGCATGCATCCAATACCTAATCACATTTAAGTTTTCTAAAACCGCACCTTCTCCAATCCAATGACCGATGGCTAAAATACCGTTATCATAGATGAGGGCTATGATGACTAAGTAGACTACACTCGTCCACTTGCTAAACTCTTGTGTATGAATGCCTTTTAATCCCCAAATGAGTAACGCCATATAAGCGAAGGTAAATAGCATATAAATTAGCTGATCCATACGTCGCTCCTTTCTAATCGATAGTTGGTGCCAATAGTTGGTGCCTGTGCACCACACATTTATGACAATTCAATAGAAGACATATTAATACATCTAGAAGCCAAACAAATGTTGACATGGTTGGCTTCTTCATTTATTTTATACAATTGTAGTGTATTGTCTGAATAGTTTTCCGCACAGGCACCGACACAATTCAATTATCAACCTTCTGTGGCATAAGTCCTCGACCTATCACATTAGCGGAAACTGGCTTCTTCCCGATTTCCCTCGCCCATACCGACAGCTGCCCGATATGATGAATTTCATGCGCAATCACATGCCGCATGACCTCGCCCCACGCATCCTTCACAATCCGGCCATCGGGCATCGTATCTTGCAGCAAGTTATGCTCCATGCTCTCCTTCCAATCTCGAACAAACGCCTCCACTTCCGGCTTGAATCGTGCATCTAGCTCCCGGACTTTCGCCAGACTTTTAAAGTCTTCAAAGCTCTCTAGGGGAGCGGGCTTACCTTCCAACACCCGGATCCAACTCCACTCCACGTCGATTATGTGGAAGAGCGTCTCTAAAATGCTGCCAACTCCACCAGTCCGCGTGCGAAGAAGCTCTGCCTTCTCCACCTCTTCACACCAGCGATACCAATCCTCTCGCACTTGCCAATTGTACGCAAACAATGTTTTCAAACGGCAGCCTCCTTATCAAAACTCTTTATTTATTCAAAACCGAAAACACCCGCGCATCATGTGATTGTCCATTTTGGAATAGATAGCTGCGCAGGATTCCCTCTTGGACAAACCCATGCTTTTTTAATAAATTGATGGAAGCTACATTGTCCAAAAACGTGACGGCTCCCATTCGGTGCAGGCCCAATTCTTTGAATGAATAGTTCAATACCGCCTTCAATGCCTCCGATGTGATGCCGGTTCGCCAAAAATCAGGGTGGATCTCAAATCCGATTTCCGCCCGTTTCATTCCTTTGGAAAGGTTATTCAAGCCGATTGTTCCTGCAAAACGGTTATCTTCTTTCCGGACCATTGCCCATCTGATGCTGCGGCTCGCTAAAAAGGAATTCCTAAAATGCTCAACCAGCTTTTCCGCCTGAGCCAGTTCAGTCATTGGGTCCATTCCGTAATATTGGAGGACCGCAGGATTTGAAAAGTTATCGAAGACCCCCTGGGCATGCTCCTTACTGACCTCTACAAGATGCAGCCGTTCTGTCTGTAATTCGGGAAATGTCATGATGGTTGCTCCTTTTCGAATGAAATAACAACTCTTGTAAAAAGTTACTAGATTGCTTCCATATATATTAACACAATTTTGAGAATTGCTATTATTAATTGATGCCATTTAATCGTTACCTTTTAATCGGTGCCTGTGCACCACACATTTATGACAATACAACATTAGTAATATAAATACAGAAAGCAGCCAACCAAACGTTGATATGGTAATCTTCATCATTTATTTTATACAATTGTAGTGCATAATCAGAATAGTTCCCTGCACAGGCACCCAAACAATTCTTAATACTCTATCACCCACTACCCGCACAGAAAGCAGTCATCACCAATAAACTAGAGAAAGGCTTGCTTACAAAGGAGAGATACCATGCTTTTCACGACCTCACTTCCTTCGCATCCAAAGTACATTCATCGTATTCTCAATCGATGGCCTCCGACGAAAAGACTGCTATTCATGGCATTGATGGCAGCACTTGCAGCCATATTGCAATCAGCAGGAGGTTTGCTTCCCGCCGTCGGCTTTGCCATCAGCCCCTTCGCCACCGCCCCAATCATGCTCGTCGCATTGATGTGCTTGCGCTCCGGCATTTTCACCTATATCGTGACGATTTTATTGTTGTTCTTAATTGAACCGACCGAATTAGTCATTTTCCCTTTTACAACCGGATTACTCGGACTAGGCTTAGGATGGGCACTTTACAAACTCAACAAGCGGCTGGAAGTTGTCCTGACAAATGGCCTGCTATTATGTATCGGCATTTGCATCCCCTTGTACGCACTCGGCTTTCCCGTATTCGGTCCAACCGTCTCCTCTTCATTCAATCTGATTTCCTTGCTCCTTATTCTCAACTTCTCACTGCTCTACAGCTGGATCTGGACGGAACTGAGCCTATTCTTTCTCCGTAAAATTAAAGCAATTCTCAAAGCGGTGCCTGTGTAACACACATTTATGACAATTCAATAAAACTTATATAAATACAGAAAAAAGCCAACGAAAGATTAATTTCGTTGGCTTCTTCATTTATTTTATGCAATTGTAGTGCATAATCAGAATTGTTTGCTGCACAGGCACCGAAAAGATTCTGAAAACCTCACTCCACTACTCCACATGCGATGCGGTCGCCGGAGTTGCCGGATGGTTGGGTTTTTCCGTCGTCTGCTTCTGCGTGGATGACAAGGGCTGTGCCGCCGTCATGGAATAAGGAGTTTTCCTCTCCTGGCGTCAATGTCAGGTTTTCAACGAAGAACTCTTCCTTTACAGTGCCATCGGGACCAACTTCGAGATTCGGCAAGTCGCCGGCATGCGGGCCTTCTTCGTGGTCAAGTCCGTGGCTTGCACCTGTCGGATTGAAATGCCCTCCTGCTGATTCAAAGTCAGGTGCTTCGCATACCCCTTTTTCGTGAAAATGAAATCCGTGAGGACCTTCAGGCAATCCTTCCGCTTCTACCATGATGCGTAAAGCGTCCTCTTCCTCGGTCAATTCCGCTGTTCCAACCGGTTTTCCGTTGCCATCCATCAAATGGACTTTCACGGATGGCAGTTCATCACTCTCTGCTTCATCCGGTTCAGTAGTAGTTGTCTCCTCATTAATCTCACCTTCTGCTGTTCCTTCTGTTTCGACAGCCGGAGCCGGATCATTCTTATCGGCGCATGCTGCGAAAACGAAAACGCTGGTAAGGATCATCGTTATCCAAATCCACTTTTTCATATCCACACACTCCCTCTAGTAAAGTATTGACACCTATACAATTCACTATTTTTCATCAGTTAAACGGAATTCTCGCAAAAGAGCCCTTACCACTCATCTAAATTGGAACGTATTGTCAACAATGAGAGAAGGAATTCCTATGGAAAAAGCAACACAAAAAAGGAACAGGTCCAATGTATAGACCTGTTCCCCTCTCTATTTATAAACGTTCTTCCATTAATTCCGAACGAGATAATCAAACGCACCTAACGAAGCTGTCGCGCCAGATCCCATTGAAATGATGATCTGCTTGAACGGGGTGTCCGTGCAGTCTCCTGCAGCAAAGACACCAGGAACGTTCGTTGCGCCGCGCTTATCGACAAGGATCTCGCCGAATTTATTGCGCTCAACCGTGTCGCCGAGCCAATCCGTGTTTGGCACAAGACCGATTTGAACAAATACGCCGGCTAGCTCGACATGCTTTTCTTCGCCTGATTCACGATCAACGTAAGTGATTCCGTTCACTTTATCCGTACCGGTAATCTCTTTCGTTTGAGCATTCGTGACGACAGTGACATTCGGCAAGCTGTGTAGACGTTCTTGTAGTACAGAATCGGCTTTCAACTCCGAGTTGAATTCAAGTACCGTTACATGATTCGTAATACCCGCAAGGTCAATCGCCGCCTCGATACCGGAGTTTCCGCCGCCGACGACCGCAACGTCTTTTCCTTCGAATAAAGGACCGTCACAGTGCGGACAGTACGCAACTCCTTTATTCCTGAATTCCGCCTCACCAGGTACGCCGATATTCCGCCAGCGCGCGCCTGTTGAAAGGATGACGGATTTACTCTTCAGAACAGCCCCGTTTTCCAGTTCGATCTCGATGAGGTCTTTCTTCTCTAAACGCTTCGCACGCACCAGATTCATTACATCGATGTTATAGTCTTTCACGTGCTCTTCAAGGCTAGCAGCTAGTTTCGGACCTTCCGTGCGATTTACACTAATGAAGTTCTCAATTGCAGCCGTATCCAATATCTGACCGCCGAAACGCTCAGCGACAATTCCTGTGCGAATCCCTTTACGAGCCGCGTAAATCGCCGCACTCGCACCCGCTGGACCGCCACCGACAACGAGGACGTCAAACGGATCTTTATCGGCAAATTCCGATGCGTCCGGACCGCTTCCGAGTTCAGCAAGGATTTCTTCGATTGTCTTACGGCCGTTCGTGAACGGTTCGCCATTCAAGTAAACCGTCGGGACGGCAAGAATATTTTTGCTTTCCACTTCTTCTTTAAACGCCGCGCCGTCAATCATCGTATGCGTAATGTTCGGGTTCAACACGCTCATGAGGTTAAGTGCCTGTACAACTTCCGGGCAGTTTTGACAGCTCAAGCTAATATATGATTCAAAGTGAAGCTCGTCTTTGATGTTCTTCACTTGCTCGATCACTTTCTCATCCACTTTAGGAGCTCTGCCGCTCACTTGCAATAAAGCGAGGACAAGCGAAGTGAACTCATGTCCAAGCGGGATACCCGCGAAAACGACCCCAGTATCTTCACCAATGCGATTCACACTGAAGCTCGGAGTTCTTTCCAGTTCAGCATGCTCCACTTTGATGCGTGAGGACATTGTAGCTAGTTCATCCACAAGTGCAGCCATTTCACGTGATACCTTATCTTCTCCGACGTTCACTTTAAGTAGAACATCGCCCTCCATCAGTTCAAGATATTGGGCTAATTGTTGTTTTATATCTGCGTCCAAAATCATGTAATCTACTCCTCAACTTGTATTTTATCGATAGAAACTCGGCATGATTGCCTTAGATGTCGAATTGAATTAAGGAACGCAATCTAAGTGCGCGATGTCCTGTCTCAACGATTGCATGACCAGTGTCATATTGGCCTCACTTCAACATCTAAGACAACTGCCGAAACCTTTTCAAAAATAAAGGGAGCCCCTATCCTAAAAGGAAGGGGGCCATCCCCGTTATCCCGCTAAACGCGAAATTAGATTTTACCTACAAGATCAAGGCTTGGCTTAAGTGTTTCTTCGCCCTCTTTCCATTTTGCAGGGCAAACTTCGCCTGGGTTGTTGCGCACGTATTGTGCAGCTTTGATTTTGTCTACAAGCGTGCTTGCATCGCGTCCGATTCCGCCAGCATTGATTTCGACTGTTTGAACAACGCCGTCTGGATCGATGATGAACGTACCGCGATCTGCTAGACCGGACTCCTCGTCCAATACATCGAAGTTGCGTGAGATTGCTTGTGAAGGGTCACCGATCATAATATATTCAAGCTTGCTGATCGTTTCAGAGTGATCGTGCCAAGCTTTATGTGTGAAGTGAGTGTCCGTAGACACGGAATAAACTTCAGCGCCTAGTTCTTTTAGAGTTGCATATTGGTCTTGAAGGTCTCCAAGCTCAGTTGGGCAAACGAACGTGAAGTCTGCTGGGTAGAAGCAAACGATGCTCCATTTACCTTTTAGGTTTTCTTCAGTTACCTCGATGAACTCGCCTGAACCGGCATTGTAAGCTTGTGCTTTGAATGGTAGTATTTCTTTTCCGATAAGTGACATAAAAAAATTCCTCCTAATGATGATTTTTCATAGTTAGTCTAGGTTATTTCATCAAAACCTAAACTGCAGTATACATTATCCTGTAATCTCCACTGCTTAACTATAATAATTCTAATTACATACTCATTATCATATAGATGTCGAAGTTTGTCAACAGATACACTTCTATCTCCCACAAAACCTTACATATCAGTTGTTTTAGCGATTATTCAACTGTGTCGATTCTGTATTCATTACAAAGAAGCAAGATTTTTATTCAATCCATCGATTCTCAATTACTTGAGAATGTTATCGTGTATTTACTAATTAAAATAATTCAAGAAGAGTTAATATTTGTGGCATTAACTCGCAAACTAAGATGCGGCTTTAATTAATAAAAGAAGCAATGCCCGATATATGGCATCGCTTCAGCTTGTTCCCTTTCAGATGGATGTTTACAGTTCCCTACTTCTCCTCGTTCCGCTTAATCTTATCGTAGGCTTTCGATTCGATCTCCTTCACTTGATGCTCTCCCATGTGAAGATTAGGATGCGGACGAAACCAGTTAAGCTCACCATCCAAATATATTGCGCTATAGTCGTAACCGTCCACATTCACACTGATTTTGCAATGTTCGTGAACCTGCCCTTTAAACATTTCCTTTATCTCAATATCTTCCAACACACTCTCCTCCTTTTTTAGTCGCTACATTACCCACATACCCCCTCTCGAAAGAATAACACCAATTCTCCGCAGTAATAATATGGGAATTGTTTTTTCATTCAGAATCGTTGCGGTTCCTGTGCAATACACATTTATGACAATTCAACAAAAGGAATATAAATACAGATAGAAGCCGACCAGGTCTTGATTTGGTCGGCTTCTCCTTTTACTTTATGCAATTGTAGTGCATAATCTGAATTGTTTGTTGCACAGGCACCGAAACAATTCTAATAACTCTGGATTCTCCTGCCCGCTGGCATTGCCTGTAGCCGGATTGCTACGACAATTCCTATGACCGCCCCGCTTATGCTGGAGACGAGGAAAGGCGGCATGAAGAAGAAGGCGGTGACGGTCGTTCCCATGAGGACGGCTGCGTACGGAACCGCGAATATGGATGCGATGACCCCTGTCCCGATGATTTCCCCGATTGCCGCCATCCATGCCCTTCCCGACTGTTTATACAGCAGCCCGGCAAGCGCGGCGCCGATCATCCCTCCCGGAAAGGCAAGCAACGATCCAGTGCCTGTCAATATACGGACTAAGCCGGTCATGAAAGCAATGATGACGGCAGGAATCGGTCCGAGCAGGATTGCGGCGATGACATTGACGGCATGCTGGATTGGATAGGCGCGGGCAATGCCTGCAGGAAAGGAGACGAATGCAGATCCGGCGACCGCAATCGCAGTGAACACGGTCATGAGGACAAGTTTTCGTGTATTCATCGCAGCACGCTCCTTCCGCGGCTCCATTGCAATGCGGCTTCCTTCAATTGCCGGGCCGCCATTTCAGGGTTTGTAGATGAGGCAATCGCTGAAATGACAGATATTCCGCTTGCCCCTGCACGGATGACAGGCTCCGCATTCATCGCCGTGATGCCTCCGATTCCGACGATCGGCAAATTCGGATATAACTTCGCCACTTTCTCGATCATCGCCGTCCCCGCAACCGGTTTTGCATCGTCTTTCGATATCGTCGGATAGACGGGTCCCATGCCGACATAATCCGCACCTGTCGCTAGGGCCGTTTCAGTTTCTTCTATTGAATGGACGGAAACCCCTAGAATCTTTTCGGCTCCAATTCTTTTTCGGACAAATCGCGCCTCAGCATCATCCTGTCCGACATGGACGCCATCCGCGTCAATCTCAACAGCGAGGTCGACGTCATCATTCACAATGAACGGAACTCCATATTGCGCGCATAATCGTTGGCAGCTCTCCGCAAATACTTTCTTTTCCCTGCCGACAAGTGCACGCGCCCCCTTTTCTCGCAGCTGGAAGCAAGTGATCCCGCCTTTTAACGCTTCTTCCAAGACGGCCAGTGGCTTCTCCGCATTTGTCGATCCCATAATGAAATATAACGTAAGGTCAATATTTCCCAATCAATTCAACATCCTTCCGTTCCACCGGTCCCCGCTTCCGAAGTGCCGCATGGTTTGTCGGTCCGTGCCCATTGCCGATGGAAAGCCCATCCACAATCGCTGCATGGATAAAATGCTTTGCTGTAACGACTGCATCATGCATCGGAGCACCTTTCGCAAGCTCCGCCGTAATGGCTGCGGCAAACGTACATCCCGTGCCATGGGTGTCTTTCGTGTCGATCCGTTTGCTCTTCATTAAAAAGCAATCGCCCGCCGAAGACAAAAACAGATCCTCCGCGTCAGGAGTATCTGTCCGATGCCCACCTTTCAGCAGCACCGCGCCGGCTCCCATCCTAAGCAATCGCTCCCCGGCTTTCTCCATATCTTTCATCGAAACAATCGTCATTCCCGTCAGCACTTCCGCCTCAGGTATATTGGGCGTCAAAAGGGCCGCGGACGGAACGAGATGCTCTTTCAAAGCTACAATCGCCGACTGTTGAAGAAGCGCAGCGCCTCCTTTCGCGATCATGACGGGATCGATGACGAGAGGCATTCTTTCGTATCGGCCCAGCGTATGAGCGACCGCTTCAATAATCTCCGCAGAGAACAGCATCCCCGTTTTCGCAGCGCCAACCGTGAAATCATTCAGCACCGCCTCGATTTGCGCAATGACGATGTCGGTCTCAATCGGTTGAACCGCATGGACGCCAAGCGTATTTTGGGCGGTCACCGCCGTCAATGCGGATGTTCCGAACGTGCCGAGCTCTTGGAATGTTTTCAGATCGGCTTGGATTCCCGCCCCGCCGCCACTGTCAGAACCGGCAATCGTAAGAGCAACAGAAGTCATTTGGCAACCCCCTCTTCAACAATGAATTGGCCGACATCGATTGCATCATCATCTAATTGGTGTAAAGCATTCAGGAAATAAACCGCAAAATCACCCGGACCTGAAGACGGTTCAGCGGCCAATTCACCCGCCCTCTTGTAAAATGCAAGACTATAAGCAACCGCATCGATCGGCGCATCCTTACCGACCGAAAGAAAAGCGGCGGAAACCGCGCTTAACAGGCAGCCCATTCCGGTAATTTTGCTCATAAGCGGATGCCCTCCTGTCACCCGGATAATTTTTTCACCATCTGTCACGATGTCGGTCTCACCGGTAACAGCGACGAGGCAACGGTGGCGGCGAGCCACATCTTTCGCCGCCTCTTCGATATTTGCCGAACCGGCCCCTGCATCGACGCCTTTCGCTTCCCATTCGACTCCCGCAATGGATGCAATTTCTCCGGCATTTCCACGGATGAGCGTAATATCCAATTCCTCCAGAAGTGTAGCGACCGTATCTTTGCGGAAAGCAGTCGCCCCTGCGCCGACAGGATCCAATACGAGTGGACGCCCTTTAATGGAAGAAACTTTTCCAGCAACGATCATTGATTCAACAGCCGAAGGATCCAGCGTCCCGATGTTGAGCAATGTACAGGAGGAAACGGCGGCTACTTCCGCCGCCTCCTCGATTGCATCCGCCATAATCGGAGAAGCGCCCATTGCCAGCAGGCCGTTCGCTTGAAAGTTTGCAACGACAATATTCGTAATGCAGTGGACTAACGGGTTTTGCGTACGCAGTTCTTTCAGTAATGAAAATTGAGCCATTTATGCATGCACCTCGCTTGTTTCAAGAGACCATGTTTGCTGTGTCCATGCCATTTCCCAAAACTGCAATTCATAGTGGACGCTTTTAATGAAATGAGCTTTCAATTGTTCGCGCCTTTTGTCCGAAAGACCTTCCGTCAGTTTATTCAACCGGTCGATCTGTTCACGGGTTGCCTGTTCGAACCATTCAGAACTGTACGTGGCAATCCATTTGTCGTAAATCGGGTGATCCGGTTTCGCATCCTTCAGCCGCTCGCCGATTTCGTAATATAACCAATAACACGGAAGCAATGCGGACAACGTCGTAGCCAAGTCACCTTCCAACGCGGCCCGGTATAAATGCGACGTGTACGCATACGCTGTCGGTGCCGGTTCAAAGTGTTCAATGTCTTCATCCGTAACGCCCAACAGTCCAAAGAAGCCTTCGTGCAATGAAATCTCCGCCCCGCAAGTTCCGTCCGCATGCTGCGCAAACCGTTGCACCGTCAATAAATCCGTCGCCTGCACGGCAGCCATGGCATGCACTTTCGCAAAATGCTTCAAATAATACGAGTCTTGCAGTACGTAATGTTTGAACACCTCTTCAGGCAATGTCCCTTCCGCAAGCGCATGAATGAACGGATGATGGAAGCTTGCCTCCCAAACATCGTTGCATTCCTTCCGTACCTCTTCACAAAACGTCATTCCAACCACTCCTTTAAAGTTTTGGAAAACCAAAAAAGCCGCTTCACTCAACACAATCGTTGAAGAAGCGGCTCGCATATCGGCGTAAGATAACCTTTGGAAGACGTGCGACCCACTTCCCTACGCTGGTATGAGCCAGATCAGGTTCTAAGGGTCCGTGTATCGATACACGTCTCAGTCTTTCACAAAGACTCCCCCAGTGGTTAACTCTTTTCAGTTTTCAACTACACTATAACATAGATTACTATTATGGCAAATCTGACATCTGTAATTTACGGCAATGTAATATTTAGAAATAAATAACGATAGACCGTTTAGACCATGCGATAACCATGAAAATAAAGTAATAGGACATGCATACATAGGACGTTATCGGCATTTTTTAAATTGGTATAATATGGTTTATTAGGGTCCAATCGATTATATTAAACCCTCTTTTTAGTCTTCTCCCACGCTTTTTTATTATTACAAAGGTTAATATTTCCACGAATACTTGTTAATTGGTTGTCATACCATTGTTATTTTCTTTTGTTATTGTTGGTAATGTGCAGATGGGGCACTGCCCACCTATCCGAATGAAACTATTTCACGGATAGTAAAAAAATGGCCCTACATACTTGAGAAGGAGGCGGATGTACATAACGACTTTATTAGGATGAGTGTTATTTCGCTTCATGATCTGGTAGTTGGGTAAAAAAATTTAAGAAAAGGGAGTTTGATCATTCTTGGTTAAAGAAACGAATCGTAACGAGAAGAACACGAAAAAGAAAATTTTACCGTTTGTCATGTCGACTTCAATGTTAACTGCTGCTATTTTCGGAGCAGGCGGATCAGCGTTAGCAGCTGAAAATGGTGAAAAAGAGTTTAAAAACCACGGTGAAAAGGTTTCCTATTATGCAACAACTATTCCGGGTTCACCTGAAAAAGGGCAATTCATGCGTACGATTGCAAATAAAAACTTCGTAGCTGCAGAGCCGGATGAAGATGATACAACAGATGAAGATGACACAGACACACCTAATAACGATGACGATGATACAGACGCACCTGTTGATGAAGAAGGTACAGACGCGCCAGCTGATGAAGACGTAGATGCACCTGTAGATGAAGAAGATACAGACGCACCTGCTGACGAAGAAGACGCTGTTGACGCTCCGGCTGACGAAGAGGAAGCTGTTGACGCTCCAGCTGACGAAGAAGAAGCTGTTGATGCTCCAGCTGACGAAGAAGAAGCTGTAGATGCTCCAGCTGACGAAGAAGAAGCTGTAGATGCTCCAGCTGACGAAGAAGAAGCTGTAGATGCTCCAGCTGACGAAGAAGAAGCTGTAGATGCTCCAGCTGACGAAGAAGAAGCTGTTGACGCTCCGGCTGACGAAGAAGAAGCTGTTGACGCTCCGGCTGACGAAGAAGAAGCTGTTGACGCTCCGGCTGACGAAGAAGAAGCTGTTGATGCACCGGCTGACGAAGAGGAAGCTGTTGACGCTCCAGCTGACGAAGAGGAAGCTGTTGATGCGCCAGTTGACGGAGACGAAGCTGTTGAATCACCGGCTGACGAAGAAGATTCAAATGAAGCACCTGTAAATGAAGACGAAGCTACGGATGTACCTGTAGATGAAGAAGCTACAGATGCACCAGCTGACGAAGAAGAAGCAGCAGAAGACGCTGAAGAAACAGAAAAGCCAGCTGACGAGACTATCACTGAAGATACTCCGTCAACTGACCAAACCGACTCTATTATAACAGACGACGCAATCAATGAGTACAAATCAATCTTACAAAATTATGTAAGTTTGATCGACTACTATAACCTTGCTATCCAAAACCAACTTGGTATCGTTTTACCAGGTGAAGAAACAGAAGAAGTACCTACTGAAGGCGAAGATGCTACAGAAGACGGTACAATTGAATTACCTGCTGGAGACGAAGACGCTGTTGAAGGTGACGATGCTGTCGAAGGCGAAGACGCTGTCGAAGGTGACGACGCTGTCGAAGGCGAAGACGCTGTTGAAGACGTAGACGCTGTTGAAGGTGAAGACGCTGTCGAAGGCGAAGACGCTGTTGAAGGCGAAGACGCTGTTGAAGGCGAAGACGCTGTTGAAGGCGAAGACGCTGTCGAAGGCGAAGACGCTGTTGAAGGCGAAGACGCTGTTGAAGGCGAAGACGCTGTCGAAGGCGAAGACGCTGTTGAAGGCGAAGACGCTGTTGAAGGCGAAGACGCTGTCGAAGGCGAAGACGCTGTTGAAGGCGAAGACGCTGTTGAAGGCGAAGACGCTGTCGAAGGCGAAGACGCTGTTGAAGGCGAAGACGCTGTTGAAGGCGAAGACGCTGTTGAAGGCGAAGACGCTGTTGAAGGCGAAGACGCTGTTGAAGGCGAAGACGCTGTTGAAGGCGAAGATGTAGCCGAAGACGTTACTGAAGAACCAGCTACAGAAACTGTTCAAACAACAGTTTGGGACAAGCTAGTTGGATATTACAACCAAGTCGTTACAGCTTATAGCTCTTTCTTCGGATTGCTCAAAAAATAAGATAGTAACAAAATAAAAACTAAATAGCACTGCATCCCATAACAGGAAATGTTAGCATTCCCTGCCTGAACCGTATGCCTTACGGTTAAGCAAATAATAATTTAGATAAACAATAAAGCCCTTGTGAACTCTGGTTGGAGTTTTCAAGGGCTTTATTCATTCACATTTTCGGTGCTCCCCTCCTATTCGGTGCCTGTGCACCAGACATTTATGACAATTCAAGGAAAGTTATATATATACGAAAAGAAGCCAACCAGATATTGATTTGGTTGGCTTCCTCATTTATCTTCTGCAATTGTAGTGTATAATCTGAATAGTGTGATGCACAGGCACCGAAACAATTCAGTCGCTTCATACCCCATTCCCCAACGCTTTCAAATCGCTGCCTGTTGGGTTTTGGAATACGCGGAGACCGAATTCAGGTGCAATCGCGAACAAATGATCAAAGATGTCCGCTTGCACGGTTTCATAGACGGTCCATTTCGTATCATCTACAAATGCGTATATTTCTATCGGCAGCCCATGCTCACCTGGCGCCAACTGGCGAACCATCAACGTCATTTCTTGATGGATACGCGGATGGTGTTGCATATATTGGAGGATGTATGCTCTGAATACCCCAACATTCGTTAGCGCTCTCCCATTGACAACATTATTTCGGTCTATTTTATTTTTACTATTGTACTCCTCTATTTCTCGTTCACGTTCGACGATATAATTCGATAGATAGTGGATCTGTTTAAAATGCTCAATCATTTCTTCTGTGCAAAACGTGATACTCGACATATCAATATACAATGCGCGCTTAATGCGTCGCCCGCCAGACTCCTGCATCCCCCGCCAGTTGATGAAGGAATCCGAAATGAGCGCATAACTCGGAATCATCGTCACCGTCTTATCAAAGTTCCGAACCATTACCGTATTCAAGGAAATATCGATGATATCTCCATTCGCGCCGTATTTCGGCATCTCAATCCAGTCGCCCATCCTCACCATCTCAGTCGCTGACAACTGCACTCCCGCCACAAGACCTAATAACGAATCCTTGAAAATCAACATGAACACCGCTGATAGTGCACCGATTCCACTCAGCAGAATGACGGGGCTTTCCCCCATCAGATTAGCAATGACCAAAACGGCCCCTACAATAACGACAACTATTTTGGCAACTTGCACATATCCTTTAATAGGCTTCGTTTTTGCTATTTCATACGTTTGATAAATATCATTGAACACGCTTAATAATCGATTAATAACACTGAACGCCACAATCATGATATACGTCAGTGCCAACGTTTCGATTGCCTTTTGATACGTAGGAAAGGTCGAAGCGAAGTAATAAATAATGAGAGCAGGCACGAAATGAGATAATCTACGGAGCACTTTTCGCTCCAACAGAATATTGCCCCACTTAATATCGTTCTTTCTCACAATATGCGTGATGAAACGGATAATCAGATGTTTCGATATTAAATTCGCGACGATACAAAGGAGAATAATTACACCAACCAGGATGACAAATGAGAGTGTATCTACCAAAGCCTCATCCACCCCGTAACCTAAAAGCCGATTACGAATAAAATTCATTTGTTTCCCCCTCCCCACCTTTCGTCTCCTTCTTATTATAACAGAATGAAGGGGACGTCACTTTCATTCAGCATATAGTGATCCATTCAAATTGCGTCGGTGCCTGTGCACCACACATTTATGACAATTTAATAATTTGGATAATTATGCAAAAAGAAGCTGAACAAACCTTGATATAGCATGATTATTCTATTTGTTTTATACAATTGTATTGTATTATCAGAATAGTGCGCTGCACAGGCACCCAACTCTTCTTCCCATTATATGCAAAATCAAGAGGTCACCACTTTCTTCAGACTCCTATACAGGCACCGATACGATTCAGTGGAATATGATACAATCGAGAAAATATTAAACAAATGAGGTAAACGACATGTGCCGAAACATTAAAACACTGTTTAATTTTTGCCCTCCGGCTACCACGGATGAAATTTATGCCGCTTCGCTCCAATACGTGCGGAAGATTTCTGGTTTCAACAAGCCGTCCAAGGCAAACGAGGATGCTATTAATCTTGCCGTTGAGGAAGTGGCTATTGCTACACAAAATTTATTAAACACATTGGTAACGAATGCCGAACCTCGTAATCGAGAAATTGAAGCTGAAAGGGCTCAAGCTCGTAATGCAAAAAGATTTGGATTGGATAATCAGGATTAGGAGCTAAGGAAGATTAAGATGGATCTCCACCCCCTACATCTTACTTCCTGATTGCGTCGGAATTGTGCTGGTGCCTGTGCAGCACACATTTATGACAACTCAGCAATTTAGATATAAATACAAAAAGAAGCTGATCAAATCTTGAGTTGATCAACTTCTTCGTTTCACTTTATGCAATTGTAGTGTATCATCTGAATAATTCGCCGCACAGGCACCCAACATTTGAACCCACTTCTCCCCTAGTTATTCGGCATCATCTTTCATATACCGCCTGATTGTCCAGAAATAAATATAATATTGTCCAATCACAAGCAACAGCAATATGTTCAGCATGCCGAACTTCCCAATCGGCAAAATCAAAAATAATGTTGCTAGGAACGGGAGTGCAATCGTGAAGTAAGAATAGACCTTCTGTGTCGCACGTCTTGTGACGTCTTCAAACAACTCATCGTCCTCCATATATTCCTGTGGTTTAAATGTCGTGAATCTCATCCGATGAGCTGGATTGCGTTTGTTATGTTGATGGAGTTTCCATCTAAATACAACCATGTAGAAAACCAACAAGGCAAGCCAAAGGGCAAAGTACCAAAAACTATCTCCCTCCAAATTAACCTGAGAAATAAAGCTATCCGTGCCATGCGATAATTCATAGTCCGAAGTGAATCCAATTATCGTCGTGAGTGCTATCAGCAATAGAACGCACCCCATTTGCCATAGCGGATACGAGTACCTCATATCACCCTTCATTTCATTCCTCCCCCTCCAACCAAAATAATTCATTCATATCACATTGGAGTGCCTTCGCAATTTTCAGGGCCAGCGTAACCGAAGGAGAAAACTCTCCTTTTTCAATAAAGCCGATCGTCTGTCGCGTGACACCAACCATTTTGGCGAGATCACTTTGTGTAAACTCATGACGGGCACGCAGCTCCCGAACCTTGTTTTTTAGCATGTAAATTCCTCCCAATTACAATGTACACCATTCTTAACATTATGTAAAGTATTGTTAACATATAGTTAAGTATAATTAACAATATTAGTTCAGCCATCTTGTGAAACAGTACTTAATACCCCAATCGACAGACCTAAGATTTAAGTACGAAAACTTGCTATAGTAGAGATATCAAAAAAATTCCAAGGGGGAATCCGATGTCTATGAGAAAAATACATATACAGATTGTTTCGCTGTTATGCTTGCTTCTATTAGGCGCATGCACGAATAAATCTGCCGCCGTAAATGAATCACAGCCAACACCTGAGCAAAAGCATGAACAAAGGGTTGATTATGAAGCGGCAGTTGATAAGAAAAACGCTGAGCTTGAAATGGCACCTTTGGAACTGACAGGCTATGCCGAAGAAGTGGGAGCTGCGTTACTGGAACCGACCCACACAAACTTTGCGGTGGATGAAATCGTTACAGTTGAAGGTACCGTTGAACATCAGGATCAATTACAAGAAAACTATGTATGGATCAAAATCAGGTTTTCCGGAGAAGCGCTTTCCGACGACCAGATGGAATACTATGCGCCTATTGAAGACGGGAAATTTAAACAGGACGTCAGGCTTTTTAATGGAGAGGGAGAATACCAAGTAACTGTGATGCTCCCTAGCACTAAGCAGAAAAATTATTATTACGATCTTGCAAAATTCACTGTCTTTAACGTAAACCCTGCGATGCAACGAGATCTTACGTATACCCCCTTTGCCCAGGAAGTAAGATTATCACTTGAGGCGCCGGATAGCGGGTATGTAAAAGAAAACGAAGTCTTCACGTTAAAAGGGAAAATCCCTTCCATAAAAGGAACAAACGAGTCGCTGATGCTTGAGCTCAAAAAAGACGGAGAAACGTGGAAACACGTCCTTCCAGTTAAAAACGGCGAATTCGAATATGACGTCCCTTTGTTTTACGGAAAAGGTGTGCATGAATTAAAAATCTATGTGCCTGACGAAGAAAGAGATAACTATTATCAGGCAGGAACAACACTTTATATCGACAATGAATCTGACCTTGTCACTGAACCGATTCTCTACATGACGACCTATCACGAACGTGGTGTCAATCTTACCTATCCAACGGCCGGCGGTGAAGAGACCAATTTAACGTATCGCATAAAAGGCACCATCGACAAAGATGCCCCCTTTGCAAAGGAGACGACACATCTTTATATTACGACTAAAAAAGATGGCGACAAGTCGTTATCCGTCATTCCCGTCGATAATTACAAATTCGACGATGAATTCTATTTGCGCTTCGGTCCGGGAACGTATGAAGTAATCGTGAGCGTACCGGAGATAAAAGAGAAAAACAGTTCCAAGTTTTATTATTATGACGTAGCCAAATTCACAGTAGAAAGCACAGCCACTGAGGACCTACGCAATTTATTGCCATCACGGGGAGTTCAATCCGATGCCCCTGATATTATCGCGATTGCGAAAGAGCTCATAACTGAAGATATGTCGGAACGTGAAAAAGCGAAGGCCATCTATGAATTCACGGCAAAGTCAATTGCGTATGATGTAGAAAAACAGAAAAACAGCGATTTTATGTGGGATGATAGTGCGTTAAAAGTGCTTGAGCTCGAAAAAGGGATTTGCCAAGACTATACGTATCTCGCCCTCGCCTTGCTTCGCGCGTCCGGCATGGAAGCAAGATATGTAGCAGGAACGGCTGGAGCGGGCTTCAATTTCTCCCGTCACGCATGGGTTGAAGTGAAGGTTGACGGCGAATGGCTCACAATGGACCCGACATGGGGCGCCGGCTATATCGCCAATGGGGAATTTGTAGCGAACTACACAGAAGATTACTTCGAACCGGATGAAGAAGCATTCAAGACGCATTCCCGTAGTGGCGTGGAGTATTGATCTAACGTGAAAAACGGTGCCTGTGCAGCACACATTTATGACAATTCAATAATATTCATATAAATACAAAAAGAAGCTGATCAAACCTTGAGTTGATCAGCTTCTTCTTTTCACTTTATGCAATTGTAGTGCATAATTTGAATAGTTTGGTGCACAGGCACCAAAACAATTCTGAATAGTCTACTGCACAGGCACCCACACAATTCAGCCTGTGTATTGAATCATCTGAGCAATCACTAATGTGACAACCCCGATTGCCGAGAACACGAGGAATAGCGGCATATAGAAACGGATCCATTTTTGCCAAGATACGCCGGCGATGACGAGTGCAGCCATGAAATAACCCGAAGTCGGGAATAGAATATGGGCAAAGCCGTCCCCGAACTGGAACGCAAGCACAGCTGTCTGTCTTGTTACGCCGATAATGTCTGAAAGCGGCCCCATGATCGGCATTGTGACCAAGGCCTGTCCACTTCCGGACGGTATAATAAAGTTAATGGCCAACTGTACGAGATACATACCTACTGCACCGAGGACAGATGGCATCTCACCGACCATTGAACCGAGGCTGTAAACGATCGTATCCATAATTTGTCCGTCTTCAAGCACAACAGCGACCGAACGAGCAAGACCAATAATAATGGCTCCCATGAGCACCTCACGGAAACCTTCCGTGAAAGCGTTCGAAATCTGGGTAGCGTTCAATCCGGCTATCTTGCCGACTACAATTCCCATAAAGATAAATAGACCTGCCATCTCCACCATGAACCAACCGTGCTGAAGCACGCCGTATACTAAGATTCCGAGGAAGATGAGTGCAGCGACTGAAGCATATTTTTGTCTCGTGTTCATGCTTTTTGCTTCAATTTTATCTTTCTGCTTATAAAGTTCCCTTTTTTCTTCGTCATCTTCATACACATAGCTGTTTAACGGATTTTGCTGTACCTTTTTTGCATAGCGCATGATGAAATAAATTCCCACCGATATACAGACAATAAATAGAAGAAGACGCAATGGCAATCCTGAAAACACCGGGATGCCTACAATTTTTTGCGACAATCCTACGTTAATCGGGTTTAGAACGCCTGCAGTAAACCCGACAACCGTACCGACAAGAGCAATCGCAGCAGCAACAATGGAATCATACCCTAAGGCAATAATTAATGGCATAATAACAGGAATATAAACGAGCGATAGTTCAGGGGTTCCGATTAATGTTGCTCCAATTGCAAATACTGTCGTTAAAATCGGGATCAGGAATATACTCTTTTTCGCAAATCGATTTGCCAGCCTGTCCACAACCACTTCAATAATTCCGGTTGTTTTCAGCACCATAAACATACCACCGATAATAAACGTGAAAAAGACAATCTCTCCGGCATCAATCAGTCCCCTCGGAATGACAGTAAGGAAATCGGCAATCCCGACAGGCGCAGATTCCACTTTTGTAAATGAGTTCGGATCGATCGATGTTCTTCCATCGGGTCCTGGGACACGCTCAAACTTACCTGCTGGAATAAAGTACGTCGAAATGGCCGCCAGCGCACTGAATGTAAATAGGATGACATAAATATGTGGAAGTTGAAACTTCTTTTTGACGCCTTTTTCCTTCTTCATTTGAAACCTCCTCAGTTATTTATACAGACTAATAATCGATTTTGTATAATCTTAGCCTGTATCTTTCTCATTTCAAGTTGCTATGTTTATTATACAAGCTTACTAGACTTGAGTCGTTAGACCTTGTAGCCAATAAAATGTAATACCATTGTTAAAGTAACACAACGGAAAATTCCGATTTGTCAACACTGCACAATGATCTGTACATGAATACCATATAATTACGTCATTTCATTCTTTTTAAAAAAGAATCTACGATATTGTCCTCCAATCGATTCATCTTATCTGAACATTCATGTTTCGTGTCGGAATCCCACGTTATTTGTGCTATAATAATAGTTATACTATTGCAAACGCTTACATTTTTCAGTGTTCATAAGGAGGGGGAGTATTCATGGAGCTTGTTCTCCAGCAGCGACAAGAGCTTAATCTACTAATGACGATGGAACTAAGGCAAGCTATTGAATTATTACAATATACGACACATGAGCTTGAACATTATATTAGGCAACAGGAATTGGAAAACCCACTCATCGAACTGAAGGAAAAAGAGGATCGCAACAATTATGAGGAAAGAGTCAACCAACGCTTTTCCAGCACCTCTGAGATGCCGACAGAAGTGGTACGGAGCAGTGGCAAAAACATGCGGGACGAATTGTATGAACATGCCAAGTTCATGCATAAGGACGAGTTTACGCAAAAGTTGTTACATTTCCTCATCTATAATCTTGATGAAAACGGATATTTGCCTGACCTGTTCACTGATACAGACTGCCCTTCGCAATTCACAGAAGAGCAAATCGAAACCGGCATTCACCTTCTACAACATTTGGGGCCAATCGGTATCGGTGCTCGGAACCTGAAGGAATGTCTCCTTCTGCAGATTTCCTATCTTTATCCGGAAAATGTAATGGCTGCAGAACTGGTGCAACATCATCTGGACCTGGTCGCCGATCGGAAATGGAATGAAATTGCTTCCAAGATGAGGATTACGATGGCTGAATTGAAAGAGCTGCACAACTTCATCCTCTCGCTTAATCCACGACCTTGTACTTTCACTTGCGAGCATTCAACGGAGTTCATGACACCAGATATTATCGTCGAATTGATAGATGACAAGTTCGTTTTTCACTTGAATGACGGTTATTTGCCAGCAATCCAGTTGAATAAGGAGTATTCACAATTCCTTCATGCAAAAAATGATGTATCAAAATATTTGCAGACACAACATAAAAACTATCAATGGCTGTTAACGAGTATCGAGCAACGGCGCAATACGATTATTAAAATCGTAACAGTCCTTTTAGATAAACAGAAGAATTTCTTTGAGAGCGGCTTGTCCTCATTGCTGCCTCTGACATTGAAAGAAGTAGCCGATGAAATTGGAATGCATGAATCGACTGTGAGCCGGGCGACTGCGAATAAAGTGATTCAAACACCTCACGGCACGTACGAGTTGCGTACTCTTTTCACTTCCAAACTGGAAACATCGGATGGCGATAGCATTTCCCAGACAAAAGTCCTCAGAAGATAAATATAAACCGTACTCCGATCAAAAAATTGCGGAATACTTCAATACAAAACAAAGGATTTCCATCTCAAGACGGACCATTAGTAAGTACCGTGAAGAATTACGGATTCCCCCGTCCAGTAAACGGAAGGAAATACGCGTATAGTCTTTGCAATAAAAAAAGCTGTCTCAATTTCATTTGAGACAGCCCTTTTCAATATTCGTTTTAAAATGTCTATTATGCTTGTGGAGGTGTTCCTTCAGCATTTGATACAACTACATCGATTTGGATTAACGCATCTTCAGGCAATGCTGATACGCCAACTGTTCTGCGTGCAGGTACTCCGCCTGGGAAGAATGTTTTGTAAACTTCGTCTACAGCACCCATATCCTCGATATTTTTAACGAAGATATTTACTTTAACGATATCTTCCATAACGTGGTTGATGCTTTCAACAATCGCCTTAACATTTTTCAAGCACTGTTCAGTTTGCTCTTTTACGCCACCAGCTACCAATTTACCCGTTTTTGCATCTAAAGGTAATTGACCTGAAAGGTGATTGTAGTGAGAGAACGCTACAGTTTGAGTAGATAGGGAATTCTTAGGTGCATTTTCAGTGTTGTTTGCCCAGATTACGATTCCATGTCTGTCTTCAATCGCTTGTGGAGGCGTACCGTCTCCGTGAGACACGACTGCTTCCATTTGTACTAAAGCACCCATAGGTAGATCTGCAGCTTCAACTACTGTCCGTGCAGGTACATATGCAACAGTTCTAGCGATAGCGGAGTCTGGGAAGAATGTTGAATACACTTCGTTTACCGCTTCAATATCTTTAAGGTCTTTAACGAAGATCGTCATTTTAACGATATCGTCAAATGGAACGTCGATGCTTTCTAAAATTGCTTTGATATTTTTCAAGCACTGTCTAGCCTGCTCTTGTACACCGCCAATTACGAAGCGGCCAGTTGTTGGATCGATCGGCAATTGAGCTGAAAGGTAATTGTAATGAGAGAAAGCTACAGTTTGTGTAGATAGGGAGCTTGTAGGGGCATTTGCCGTGTTATTTGTAAGCTTAACAAGGTCGCCTGCTTGTGGTGCGTTTGGAATCGAACCTTCACCGTGTGAAAGTAGTGCTTCAACTTGCACCATAGCATCCATTGGCAAAGCTGCTACTGCAACCGATGTACGTGCAGGAACATAAGTTGGGAAGTATGTTTTGTAAACTTCATCTACAGCGTCAACGTCTTTAATATCTTTAACGAATACTGTGATACGAACGATATCGCTCATAACATGACCGATGCTGTCTACAATTGCTTTAATGTTAGTAAAGCACTGTTCAGCTTGCTCTTTAATACCGCCAGCTACCAATTTACCTGTTGTCGGATCGATCGGCAATTGAGCTGAAAGATTATTGTAATGAGAGAAAGCTACAGAATGTGAATATAGACCATTGCCGCTTGGCGCATTTTCCGTATTTTTTGCTGATACTGCGTTAAAATTGCTCATAATACTATTTCCCTTCTAGATAAATATTTACTACTTCAAGTATGCACCGAAAAAGCCGTTCTAAACCGTTCGGAGTGCTATGCAATTATAGCAGAGTTTGGTCACTTCGGCTAACGTTATGTGTGAAATGAACAAAGAAGTCTCCCGAAGTTTGTTCAGGAGACTTCTTCTGAAAAGCATTTATCGTTTTCCTTTATCGTAAATCTCACCTAACGCTCTCGGAGCACGATTTGATTTAGAGAAAAAGATCAATAACAATAGCGTTACTACATACGGTAAAATCATGAATAAATCGGTGAAACTACTTGGTAATGCCATAGACTGGGCAATGAACATGCCCCCCGATTTTGCAAAACCGAATAACAGACAAGCTCCTAACGTAGGGAGAATCCTCCAGTTGCCGAAGATTAACGCAGCAATGGCTAAGAATCCGTATCCCATATAAATACCTGAAGAAAATTGAGCAGAAATGGAATAGGCAAAACATATACCTGCGAGACCTGATAGTAGTCCCGATATGAGAACCGCAGAAAACCGTATTTTCGATACATTTACGCCTGCTGTGTCAACGGAATGCGGATTTTCCCCACTCGCTCTCAGGCGCAATCCAAACTTTGTTTTATATAATACATACCAAGCAAAAATGGCAATGACAATGATGATTACTTGGAACGGGTACACATCCGTAAAGATTGCACCAATCACTGGTATATTGGCTAAACCGTCAATCGTAAACCGCTCCGATACACCTAATCGGAACTTGTCCGAAGCCGCTCCGAATACAAGCGCATTGATTTGTGTTGTTAAAAACGTCGTTAATGCTAACGCCAAAATATTAATGACAACACCGCTAATGACTTGATTTGCCTTAAATTTAATACTTAACAGAGCGTGGATGACGGAAAAACCCATCCCGCCAATCATTGCAAATAGCAACGCCACGTAGAACATATCCTCAATAGCTGCTCCAGAAGCATTTGCAATCAAAACAGCTGACAAGGCTCCGATGAATGCCCCGAACCCTTGAAAGCCTTCAAGTGCTAAATTGGTAATCCCACTTTTTTCACTATAGATACCGCCGATTGCCATGATAAAAAGAGGCAGAGCAAAGGATAATCCATCAATAAGTATTGTATCCATTTATGATTCACTGTCCTTTCGATCCACTTCTTTTTCCTTCAAGCGGCTGACTTTATGCTTCAAGTATGCACCACATGCACTAAACAAGAGGATTAACCCGATGATCACAGAAGCAATTTCTTGTCTGATTCCAGCCTGCGAACTCATATACGTGCTTCCCTGATCAATAATTGATATTAAGAAGGATGAAAAGATAATCCCAATTGGATGAGTATTTCCTAATAACGCTACCGCGATGGAGTCAAATCCAAGACTTGTTAATACCTTTGGTTGGATAGATGCAAAATCACCTAAATAATACGTTACACCCGCAAGACCAGCCAATCCGCCAGAAATGATCATGGCTAAGACTGTATTACTTCCGACCTTTATCCCTGTATACTTTGCCGCATTTCGGTTGGATCCTACTGCCTTAATTTCAAAACCAACAACTGTTTTGTCCAGAAGAAACTTGATGAAAATCGCAATGGCAATGGCCAAAATAAAGCCCAATGGGATATCCATTTTCAAGTTCGCGATCTCGACATTTACTAACGTCAATCGTGCCGCTTCCGTAATATATTTTGACTGTCTTGAAATCGGATCAATGTAATACATATGAATGAAAAAGCTTACTACATATTGGGCAATGTAATTGAACATAATCGTAGTTACGACTTCATGAATGTTGAATTTATATTTTAGCCATCCTACTAATCCACCCATTAAGCCCCCTGCAACCATTCCGATCAGCAATACAAGCGGCTTTGCAACGAAGGCATCCAACCCGCTGTAGCCGACGAGAACGGTCGCTAAAAAGCCGGAGAAGAGCATTTGTCCGGAAACCCCAATATTAAATAGGCCCGCTCTAAGAGCAACAGCCACTGCTAGGCTAGCGAATACAAGTGGCGTCATGGCGTCTAACAAACTTAAAAAATCAGTCAGCATGCTTTTATAGCCAGCGTACGTTGCCTTCGGGAAGGTTCCTGCCCCTTGGAACAAGTTGTAAAATGCTTGGATCGGATTTTTGCCGAGCAGCAGGATGACGATAGCCGCTGCAATGAAACTGATTAGTATCGAAGCTACCGGGATTGTGATCGGTTGCCATTTCTCATTTCGTATTGGCCAAAACAGACGATAACTTACGCTTGTTTTCTTTTTATCCTTACTCATGTTTTGCCCCCATCATATATTCGCCGACTTCATTCGT
This sequence comes from Sporosarcina sp. Marseille-Q4943, assembly GCF_943736995.1. Classification (GTDB taxonomy): domain Bacteria; phylum Bacillota; class Bacilli; order Bacillales_A; family Planococcaceae; genus Sporosarcina. The sequence goes on from NZ_OX031157.1 coordinate 1,381,781, forward strand.
CGTTAATGATTCGCTGCTTGCAATCTTTTGAAGTTGGCCATTATAAATAACGCCGATCGTATCCGCTACATTCATAATTTCGTCTAACTCCAACGAAACGAGTAAGATCGCTTTTCCTTGATCGCGTTGTTCGATGATCATCTTATGAATATTTTCGATCGCACCGATATCTACTCCCCGTGTCGGTTGAACGAAAATCATGAGCGGAGATTGCAATTCGATCTCACGAGCAATAATGGCCTTTTGCTGGTTCCCGCCACTCATCGAACGAACTTGCGTGTTAATCCCTTGTCCACTTCGAATATCATATTTATCAATCAACTGACTGCCAAATTGATCGAATTCCTGCTTATTCAAGATTCCTTTATTCGAAAACGGCTCTTTGTAATACTGCTTTGAACCTAAATTCGTTGCTAGATCAAAATCCAAAAACAGTCCAAATCGTTGTCGATCTTCGGGTACATAAGAGATTCCAGATTCAGTTCTGTTTCGTATACTGTCTTTCGTAATGTCCTGTCCATTGAGGAATATCTTTCCGCCGCTCGCCTTTACTAAACCGGCAATGGCATCCGCTATTTCAACTTGACCATTATCAGCGACGCCCGCAATCGCAAATATTTCCCCACTGCGTATCGTAAAGGAAACGTCTTTGACTACTTCAAATCCGTCCTCATTTTTCACGGTTAAATTTTCTACTTTCAATACTTCCTCTTTAAATTGAGCAGGTGCTTTTTCAGATTCAAAACTTACTTCCCTACCGACCATTAATTGAGCCATAAAATTGGTCGTTGTTGTCTTCACATCCAACACATCAATCAATTTACCTTTGTTCAATACGGCACATCGATCGGCCACTTTCTTAATTTCCTCTAACTTATGTGTGATTAAGATAATTGTTTTTCCACTGTTTCGCAGACCTTCAATAATACCGAGTAAGAATTCAATTTCTTGTGGCGTTAAGACTGCCGTTGGTTCATCAAAAACGAGAATTTCAGCTTCACGATAAAGTACTTTTAAAATTTCCACACGTTGTTGCATGGATACCGTAAGATCGGCAATTTTTTTCGTAGGATCCACTTCCAAGCCAAAGTTCTTGGACAACTCTTCAATTTTACGATTGGCATTTCGAATACCTACGTATGGAAAGAGACCGGCAAATTTGTTGATGGGCTCAACCCCTAAAATGATATTCTCCGTAATCGTATAATCTTCCACTAACTTAAAATGCTGATGGACCATTCCGATGTTAAGATTTGCCGCGTGGTTCGGCGAACTGATTTGAACCTTCTCCCCCCGAATAAAGATCTCTCCTTCATCAGGTTCGTACATCCCGCTCAAAATACTCATCAATGTTGATTTTCCTGCACCATTTTCACCAAGCAAGGCGAAAATTTCACCTTTTTTAATGCCGATGGATACGTCGTCATTTGCTACGATTCCAGGGAAACGTTTCGTAATATGTTTCATTTCCACGATATATTCAGACATCGTTCATTCTCCTCCCTCAGAAATCGGAAAAATAATAGAAGTTCATCATTCCCTAAACATTTAGTAGGGAACTGATAAACTTCTATTGTCATTGTGTCTTTACTTACTTTTTAGTCCTGGAAACTTTTCTGGAGTATGTTCATTAAAGTTGGATGCAGGTACGATTGTGCCATCTTTCACTAGCTCGTACGCCTCATTCATTTTGTTTAATGTATCCTCAGATAATTGGTGACGTCCTTCTTCTTTAATAAAACCTGTTGAATCTGTATCAGCATGAAGAACTACATTTCCGCCTGTAAAGGATCCATCAGCAACAGAATTCAATGCCTTTTCAATGTTCATCGCCATGAATTTCACACCGGATGTTAACACGATATTTTTAGAACCGTTGGCACCGTCGTCATATTGGTCAACATCCACACCAACTACTTTCACGTCGCCCTTTGCTTCCTTAACTGCTGTGAATACACCATTACCCGTTCCGCCTGCAGCAACGAAGAGAATATCTGCACCTTGTTTGATCAATGCATTGCCGATTACTTTACCAGTTGCTTCATCTGCAAATGATCCTGCGTAGTTACCGCCAACATTAGCACCCGTTACATCCGTTCCTGCATAACCAGATAGTTCAACTAGTTCAACATTCTTCCCATAAACTTTATTGACATAGTTTACGCCTGATTCAAAACCGAATTGATAGTTTACGTTTGAAGGATAAGCGATTCCATTTACAACCGCTACTTTGTTTGTCTTCGTTTCAAGTGCTGCAGCCATTCCTGCAAAGAAACCACCTTCTTGCTCGGCGAAATTCATTGCATAAATATTGTCGAAATCAGTTTGGCCATCTACAGGAGCTGGCTCAGTGTCATTCATGATAAAGATCTTATCCGGATTTTCTACAGCGATGCTAGAAACCCCAGCAAATTGGAAACCAGGTGTAACAATTACATCATAATCTGCCACGATATCGGCAACAGCTTGTACTGCCGCAGCAGGATCACCTGTTGGCTCTTTAACAGACTTTACGGTTGCTGTTGGATTGTTTTTAATAAAGTTCAAAATGCCGTTATAGTTATCTTCATTGAAGCTGCCATCATCTACGCCAGATGGGCTTGTTACAATTGCAATTTTCAAGCCTTCTTCGTCAGCTCCAGCCTTATCTTCCTTTTTATTAGCTGAGCTATTTCCGCATGCGGCCATAACAACAGTCATTAAAGCAAGGACTAATACCATTGCTAATTTCTTTGTGTTTTTCGTCATCGAAATGATCCTCCCTGTTAATATGCTTGAATTGCGTTTGTGTAAAAATTAAAAAAGCACCGTGTAGATACCGGTGCTTGACTTCAGGAAGGTAGACGATAGAGATAAATAAGTTATTTATCTCTATCGTTATATATACTACCTCGTAGTCAAGCTATTTACGGCAGCTTGGTAGAAACTTTTGGGCCCTATCCCCAATATTATACGAGAATATTATTCAATTTTTACTACCCAATAATAACACCCGGAAATTGAGGTGTCAATAAAAATCCGAATGATTAATTTAAAAAACGTTATATCGTTCGCTAATTGTGCGAACGACTTGAATTATCAGCCAAAAGTATAGGTAACATTCGCCTTCTTAATGTTTTAAATGTTTGTAACTTGCCTACTTAATTTGTACAATTAGGGAATGCTTCAGATTAGAGGCAGCAATGAGTAATTAAATTGGTATTGTAATAAAAACAATTGGAGGTAGCTAAAAGTGAATAGCCATGATGCACAATTTTTCATATCCAACCTTGGATTAACTCCGCATCGAGAGGGTGGATATTATAAACAAGCATTCCATTCGACCGAAACGATTTCCGATCAAGAAGTAACCGTTAATTTTGATGGGGACCGTAAGCTATATACGAGTATTTACTTTCTATTAACTTCAAAAGATATTTCCCATTTTCATCGTTTGAAATCTGACGAGTTGTGGTATTATCACGCGGGAAGTCCTCTAACCATTCATGTCATTGAGGAAAATGGGGATTATAAAGAAATTAAATTAGGGTTGAATTTGGATAAAGGAGAAGTCCCCCAGGCGTTAGTTCCCAAAAACACGATTTTCGGATCATCCGTGATGGATCCGGATACATTCTCTTTAGTTGGGTGTATGGTTTCTCCTGGTTTTGAGTACAAGGACTTTGAGTTGTTTACACAGGAAGAGCTGTTACTGAAATATCCTCAACATAAAGACGTTATCTTGAAGATGGCTTATGAGAAAATTCCAGAGTGACGAATAGGATGAAAAAGAAGCTCCCCACAATTATGGGGAGCTTCTTCTTATTTGGTAAAGCGATGTCTAGCTCCAGCGGCTAGCCCCTCGAGGTGTCGGGGCTGAACAGCCGCTTACGCTTTTCTTATTACATCATGCCGCCCATTCCGCCCATGTCAGGCATGCCGCCTGCAGTTGGTGGTTCTGGGATATCTGCAACGACTGCTTCCGTAGATAGGAACATTGCCGCCACGGATGCCGCGTGTTGGAGTGCGGAACGAGTAACTTTTGTAGGGTCCACGATACCAGCTTGCATCATGTTCACCCACTCGCCGTTCGCTGCGTTGAAGCCGATTCCGACTTCTTCGCGTTTTAGGCGATCAACGACGATCGAGCCTTCAAGGCCAGCGTTTGTTGCGATTTGACGAACTGGCTCTTCAAGTGCGCGAAGGACGATTTTCACGCCCGTTGCGACGTCGCCTTCTGTTCCTTCAAGAAGCGTTTCAACTTTCGTATAGACGTTGATAAGCGCTGTACCACCGCCGGATACGATACCTTCTTCGACTGCCGCACGTGTTGAGTTCAATGCGTCTTCGATGCGAAGTTTACGCTCTTTCAATTCTGTTTCAGTTGCCGCTCCGACTTTGATGACCGCTACGCCGCCAGCAAGTTTTGCAAGGCGTTCTTGTAGCTTCTCTTTGTCGAACTCGGAAGTTGATTCTTCAAGTTGCGCACGGATTTGGCCGACACGTGATGCGATTGCATCTGTTTCTCCGTTTCCTTCGACGATTGTCGTGTGGTCTTTTGTAACAACGACTTTCGCAGCGCGTCCAAGCTGATTGATATCAGCAGATTTAAGATCAAGGCCAAGGTCTTCAGTGATGACTTCCCCGCCTGTAAGGATAGCGATATCTTCCAGCATCGCTTTACGACGGTCACCGAATCCAGGTGCTTTGACAGCTACCGCGTTGAATGTACCGCGAAGTTTATTCACAACTAGCGTTGCAAGCGCTTCGCCTTCAACGTCTTCCGCAATCATCAACAATGGCTTGCCTTGTTGAACGACTTGCTCAAGAACCGGTAGAATCTCTTGGATGCTTGAAATCTTTTTATCTGTAATCAAGATGTAAGGGTTCTCGAGAACCGCTTCCATTTTGTCCGTATCTGTCGCCATGTACGCAGACGCGTAGCCACGGTCGAATTGCATACCTTCTACGACGTCAAGCTCAGTCGTGAAGCCTTTTGACTCTTCAATCGTGATGACGCCATCGTTGCCGACGCGCTCCATCGCTTCAGCGATCAATTCGCCGACTTCTTCGTCGCCTGAAGAGATAGCAGCAACTTGTGCGATCTCCTGCTTGCTTTCGATTTCGTCGGAAATGCCTTTCAACTCTTCAACTGCTGTTGCAACCGCTTTTTCGATTCCTTTACGGATGCCGACAGGGTTTGCTCCAGCTGTTACGTTTTTCAATCCTTCACGGATCATTGCTTGTGCTAGGACAGTCGCAGTTGTCGTTCCGTCACCAGCGATTTCGTTTGTTTTGGAAGCTACTTCCGCCACAAGTTTAGCACCCATGTTTTCGAATGCATCTTCAAGCTCGATTTCCTTTGCAATTGTCACACCGTCATTCGTGATAAGCGGTGAACCGAATTTTCTTTCTAGAACGACGTTGCGTCCTTTTGGTCCAAGCGTCACTTTAACAGCGTCAGCAAGTGTATCTACACCGCGTAGCATTGCGCTGCGCGCGTCTTCGTTAAATTTAATTTCTTTAGCCATTTATGAATTCCTCCTGTTTTTTCGTGTACTTATTTATAAGGGGCGACTTAGCCGATGACAGCTAGAATGTCGCTTTCACGCAGGATCAAATATTCATTGCCTTCATATTTCACTTCAGTTCCAGCATACTTTGAGAAGATGATGCGGTCGCCTTCTTTCACTTCCAGGTCAACACGCTGGCCGTTTTCAAGAACTCGTCCAGTACCTGCCGCTACAACTTTACCTTCTTGCGGTTTTTCTTTCGCAGAATCCGGTAATACGATACCGCTAGACGTCTTTTCTTCTGCTTCGATCAGTTCGATTACGATACGGTCACCTAATGGTTTCAACAAGTGAAACAACCTCCTCGACAAATTATCTTCTTTTTAGCACTCAGCAATCAAGAGTGCTAATACAATTCTTATCATAATAAAGTTGCCCAATAATTGCAAGCAAAATACTTGTGTATTTATAGATAAGATAAAATGATGTTCCGCCTCCATAGAAGCATGCCGACAGTCAACAATGGCTGTATCCTTTTCTCTTTGCTTGTCTTCATAGAAAGGCTAAAATGGATAATAGAAGAAAGGAAGTTGGCAATGAAAAACTGGAAAATCTCTATTTCGATCGTTCTTTTATATATTGCAATGCAATTCGGAAGCATTCCTGTCTCCAAAGGACTCTTCACCTACTTTCAAGACACCGCCGGCATGGCTAAGGAAGACGCGGCTTATTACGGCTTCGCCTGGGCGCTGTTCATCACCAATCTGATCGCCGCCCCAATCATCCTATTCATGACAACGCGCAACAAACGTTTTTGGGATATCTTTAAAAAAGGGAAGAAAGCGACTCCTTGGATGACTATCCTATGGGGAGTGTTAGGTTTTTTCATGGCGATGGCAGGTCAAATGATTGCCGGAATCATTGAAATAGCGCTCGGCATCAAGCCCGGCTCCGAAAATACCGCCTTGCTGAGCGACATTGCCAAAGCGACACCGATCATTATCTTTTCCATCGTCATTTTCGCACCCCTTTTGGAGGAGATTGTTTTCAGAAGGGTTCTATTCGGAGGTATTTACACAAAGACGAACTTCTGGATTGCCGCAATCGTAAGTGGAATTGTTTTCGCAGCTGTACATGGGGAGCTCGAGCATCTGCTCATCTATACGGCGCCGGGAATGGTGTTCGCATTTATCTACCACCATACAAAGCGCATTTGGACGCCGATGATTGCACACTTCCTTATGAACGGCTTCGTCATGATTGTTCAACTGAACTACGAGAAATTGGAGCAATTGCAAAATATGAAGCAAGCAGTCATCTCTTTTCTTCAATAAAAAAACGACTTCCCATAACGGGAGGTCGTTTTTCATTCAACTTAATGACGCGATAATTGAAAAGATGATTGCCCCAAATACGAGCACAATGAGAAAGACAATGACGAAAAAGATGGCAATGATGATGGCGACAACACCGAGTCCGCGCCATGCCGAAAAACCATGCACAAGGCCGATCCCTTTACAGGCGATGACCGTTCCAAATATGCCGACGCCAATTGTAATGAGATTTTGCAAGAAGTAAATGCCTAGCGGCAAATTTGTAATCCCTAAATTCCCTGTCGGCATTTCAAATAGCCGGGATCCGTACACGGCGATTAGCAGGAAGTTCATCGGCGCGAGCCAGATTGCAACAAGCGCAGGCGCAGGAGTGATGTGGATCATGTCGGAGAATTTCCCTGTCCCGCCAAGCCATTTACCGACCCACGTATACATCGCCGTATTGATCACCCAGCCGATGAGGCTCCCGCCGTATGTCATGATTATGGATAAAATGATGATGAATGCTATCGGCAGGCCGCCAAAAATTCCCGCCGTCGCCATGGCGATTGAACCGGTGCTGATCGAGCTCAGCAGGAAAATGAGAAAACCGTATCCGACCGACTTTTTCTCGAGCAAATATTGCAGTGTCTTCGTCGGTTGGCTCCAAATCGATATAAGTGGCTTCATGTTTGTTCCCCCTTTTACTTCTTATGTATATGTAAGAGGACTTGCTATTGAGTCCCCTACTTCCCATCATACTGGAATCTTTTTGGAATTTCATCACAAAAAAATCCCGCCCCCATAACCCGGGAAGCGGGACATCATTTTATTTCTCCAAGTTCCCCATTACTTCGTCAATTTGGCGCTGCTGTTCAGCCTTTATTTCTTCAATCTTCCGTTTCTCCTCGGCCTTCAGGAATTTCCGATAGCCGACGCGGCAGATGACAATACTTATTTCATAAAGCGCGAATAACGGAACAGTCACTAATAAATGTGACATGAGATCCGGTGGCGTGATGAACGCAGCAATGACGAACAGCACGAAATACGCTACCTTACGGATTTTCACGAGCTTCGCAGGATCCAATATACCGAGCCTCGACAAGAATAAAAGGACAATCGGCAGCTGGAAGATCACGCCGAACGGAATGAGTATTTGGAACAGGAATGTGAAGTATTCATTAATACCGACCGTCTGTGTGATGCCTAATTCCGCCGAGAGCTCCTTCATGAAGTTCATGACGAACGGCACGAGGACAAAATACGAAAACATGATTCCCACAAGAAGAAGTAGAAACGCGAACGGGATATAGCTCAACGTCACTTTCCGCTCCGTCTCATGAAGCCCGGGCGATATGAACGACCAGAACTGGTACATGATGACCGGTGAAATGATCACAACCGCCAAAAAGATGATGACCTTCAAGTACAGGGCAATCGGATCGACGACATTGAATGCGTGAAATTCCTCATATCCTGCCTTTAATTGTAAAAACTTGATGATTGGCTTGGCGATGAAAAAGCTGCCGATCACCGCAATAACAAAGAAAACGACGATTACCATCAGTCGTTTTCTAATTTCATCTATATGTTCAATGACTGTTAAATTTTTTTCTTTCATCGGACAGACATCCTTACTTATTGCACATCATTTTTCTTGTCTTCAACTTTTTTGGTCGGTTCTTCATCATCGGTTGCAAGACCTTTTGTTGCATTTTTAAATTCACGCAATGAAGATCCAAATGCCTTTCCAATTTCAGGCAACTTCTTCGGTCCAAAAATGAGCAATGCAATGACAGCGATTATAAGTAGACTTCCTATACCTGGAGCCATTTCGGACACCTCCTTCGTATGGTACCTATTTTACATGAAAACAGCTTGTATTACTATTGAACAGTTCATTCTATTTGTGAATCTTTTTCGTCATTTTTAATGAAATAGATTAACGTCTGCAATTCCACCGACAAATCGATCGTATGGATACGCATCCAGTCAGGCGCCGTTAGCCGGACGGGTGTGAAATTAAGGATGCCTTTCACGCCGATATTGACGAGCCGATCCGCAACTTCCTGCGCCGCCTTCGTCGGAACAGTCAAGATGACGAGATTAATGCCGAGCTCCTTGATCTTTTCTTCCATCATGTCAGGATGGAACACCGGGATGTTGCTGATCGTCTTCCCTTCCCTTGGCGCCTTCGGATCGAACGCGACGACAATCCGCGTATTATGGTTCTTCTGGAAATTGTATTTCAAAAATGCGTTCCCTAAGCTCCCAACACCAATCAACGCGACATGCGTCCCTTCATCCTGATCCAACGCCTGGCGGAAGAATAAAAGGAGGTCGTTTACGTCATAGCCGTAGCCTTTTCGCCCGAGTGCCCCGAAATGGGAGAAATCACGGCGGATCGTAGCGGCATCGATTTTCATCGCCTCGCTCAGTTCACTCGAAGAGACGCGCTTCTTGCCGGCGTTCGCAAAGTTTTGTAGAAATCTATAATATAATGGAAGGCGTTTTGACGTCGCCTGTGGAACTCTCGGAGTTGATTCAGCCATTTCTTACCTCCTGTACGTGCATTTAGCTCATTTTATCGTACTCTAGATGTGTGCTGATGTAAAGCCGACGATTGCACCGACCCGCCCATTCGATTACACTAAAAGTGGAATAGAGGTGTGCTGAATGATCGTATTACAAGTGAATGGAATAACGAAATCCTTTTCAGGAACTGATATATTGAATAACGTCCGCCTCGAAGTGCAGCACCGTGATAGAGTTGCGCTCGTAGGACGGAATGGCGCCGGCAAGTCGACATTGCTCAAAATTATTGCGGGAGAGCTGTCCGCAGATTCCGGCGATCTTATTATGCCGAAAGATGTACAAGTCGGCTATCTCGAACAGCATGCGGGCATTGATTCCCCCCTCACGATCTGGGAGGAGATGCTGACCGTTTTCGAACCGCTTCTTGCAATGGAAAAGAGGCTCCGCAAGCTGGAAGCGCAGATGGCCGATCCTTCCGTGTACGAGAAGCCGGAAGAATACGAACGAGTCATGAAAGATTATGACGCGTTGCAAGTTGAGTTCAACGATTCGGGCGGATATCAATATGAATCCGATATGCGTTCCGTCCTGCACGGCATGCGCTTTTATCCTGAAGACTACGGGAAGAACGTCAATCTCTTATCAGGCGGACAGAAAACGCGGCTAGCGCTAGCGAAAATGCTGCTCAGCAAACCGGATCTCCTCATATTGGACGAGCCTACGAACCATTTGGATATCGAGACGCTAGGCTGGCTCGAAAAATACCTCGTCTCCTATGAAGGTGCGATCCTCATCGTTTCCCATGACCGCTACTTCCTCGATCAGATCGTGACGATCACGTACGAAGTGTCGAGGAGAAAGGTGACGAAGTATGTCGGCAACTATAGCGCCTATTTAGTTGAAAAGGCGAAGAACTATGAGCGGGATAAGAAGCTGTACGAGCGGGAGACGAGCGAAAGGGCGAAGCTTGAGGATTTCATCCAACGGAACATTGCCCGTGCCTCGACTTCCAAAATGGCGAAAAGCCGACGGAAGCTTCTCGAGCGGACCGATTGGATGGACGCTCCCGAGGGAGACGAAAAGTCCGCAAGCTTTTCCTTCTCCATCGACCGGCCGAGCGGCAATGATGTACTCACATTGGATGACATCGCTGTCGGCTATAACGGCAAACCTGTCTCTCAGCATATCAATATGCATGCGTACAAAGGCGATCGGATTGCCATCATAGGACCGAACGGGATCGGAAAATCGACATTGCTGAAGACGATCGTGAAAAGACAGGAGCCGATTGAAGGGACGATCCGCTACGGGACGAATGTCCAATTCGGGTACTACGACCAGAACCAGGCGACGATCCTCGGTACTGGGACAGTCCTCCATGAACTATGGGATGGGTGGCCGATGATGAATGAAAAGGACGTCCGCTCAGTACTCGGACGCTTCCTGTTCACGGGCGAAGACGTCGAGAAGCCGGTCGTATCCCTTTCCGGCGGCGAGAAAGCCCGTCTTTCATTGGCGAAGCTCATGCTTCAAAAGTCGAACACACTCGTGCTGGACGAACCGACGAACCATCTCGACCTCGACAGCAAGGAAGTGTTGGAAAATGCATTGGACGACTTTCCTGGCACGATCCTCTTCGTCTCCCATGACCGTTACTTCATCAACCGGATCGCTACGAAAGTGATTGACGTCGGTCCTATCGGCGTCACGGAGTATCTCGGCGATTATGATTATTACATCGAGAAGAAAAACGAGCTGGAAGAGCTTAAGGCGGAACAGAGTGCTTCGGAACAGCCAAAACAGCCGAAGAACGGACGGAATGAAGAAGACAAGGAACAGAAGCGACAGGAGCGCCGTTTGACAAGAGCCATCGCCGAAATCGAAGAGTCGCTCGGAAAAATGGATACCGAAATCTCCGTTCTGCAGGAAGAATTGTTGAACCCCGATTTTGCCGACGACCATGTAAAACTGATGGAGCTCCAGGAACAGATCGACGAACTGCAAATGCAACACGACAACAAGTCAGAGGAATGGCTCAATTTGCAGGAAGAACTCGAGAATTTGAATGTGTAAGCATGTTCAAAGCTGTCGATGGGAATGAACCCCCATTCGACAGCTTTCTTTCGTTTTCGACATGCCTACCATTTGATTTCCACAATCTTATCAACATCATCCACGTTGATATAATGGGATATGAACATAGTTATCCACGTTATCCACATTTTCATCTACAATTACCCACACAGTTATCCAAAAGATGAATTGGTCATTCACACGAATCTTTTAATTATCCACAACTTATTAACAATTGTGCATAAGTACGAATGTTCCCTCTTGACAAGTCGGATTCATATCAGGACAAATAAAAACGGAAATCGTCAGAAACCGACGATTTCCATCATTCAATCATTCCAAGATGCAAGCTCCATGCCCGGCCTGCCGTTCATTTCCATCGTACCTCGTTTCCCGCTTACGAACATCGCAGAACCTGCCGCAGCAATCATTGCCGCATTGTCCGTGCATAGAGAAATTGGCGGGACATAAAAAGGGATCCCCTCTTTTTCAAAAGCCGCATCCAATGAAGCCCGCAGCCCTTTATTGGCAGCAACTCCGCCCGCTGCGATCACTTGCTTCACGCCGTATTCCTTCGCAGCCTTCAATGTCTTCTCCGTCAACACTTCGACGACGCTTTGCTGGAAGCCTGCCGCGACATGTGCGGGAACGACTTCCCCGCCTTTTTGCTCCAAGTTATGCTTGTAATTGATGACGGCGGATTTCAGTCCGCTGAAGCTGAAGTCATATGAATCCGGCTCGAGCCATGCCCTCGGGAATTCGACCGCTTCATCGCTCTCAAGTGCAAGCTGATCGATATGCGGACCTCCCGGGTATGGCAAACCGAGGACGCGTGCCACTTTGTCGTACGCTTCCCCTGCAGCATCATCCCGCGTCTCCCCGATCAACTTGAATGACCCATGCTTCTCCATAAGGACCAATTCCGTATGTCCTCCGGAGACAATGAGCGCAAGCAAAGGGAACTCCATCGGCTGCATCAATTGATTCGCGTAAATATGCCCTGCAATATGGTGAACGCCAATAATCGGCAGCCCATTGGCAAACGCGAACGCCTTCGCCGCATTGATGCCGATCAATAACGCTCCGACGAGACCCGGCCCTTCCGTCACAGCGACCGCATCCAAGTCCGCTGGAGCAAGATTAGCCTTCGCCAACGCTTCCTCTATGACGGGCGTAATCTGTTCGACATGATGCCGCGACGCGATTTCAGGCACGACGCCGCCGAACCGTTGCTGACTTTGGATTTGCGACGCAACGACGTTCGAGACGATTTCATGCCCGTTCTTCACGACCGATGCCGCAGTCTCATCACAGCTCGTTTCAATACCTAATATATAAATGTCTTTGTCCATTAAAATTCCACCCACATGACGAGCGCATCTTCATGGTCGTCCGTATAATAGTTTTTCCGTATGCCGCCATCTTGGAAACCGAGTTTGCGATACAGATTCTGCGCCGTATGATTACTCACACGCACTTCGAGCGTCATCAGCCTTACATCATTCGTCTTACATAGCTCTATCGCCTTCCGCATAAGCGCCTCGCCGATTCCATGGCCTCTCATATGCTTCCTCACTGCCACATTCGTAATATGGGACTCATCGAGCACGACCCACATCCCGCAATGCCCGATCACCTCGTCGTCTGCCACCGCGACGATATAATGGGCGTAATCATTGCCGGTCATCTCATGTTCGAAGACCTCCTGCGTCCATGGCGTCGCAAACGACTCTTGCTCGATTTCAACGACTGCAGGGATATCTTCCTTTGTCATCTTTCTATATTCAATCGTTTTATTCACTGCCCTTTTCCTTCCGTTGCTGCATCAGCCAGTTCGCCTCCGCCTCAGCGATACGGCGGTATTCCGGCGTAAATGCATGTATATTCTCTTCTTGTCCGCTCTGCTCCGCGATGAAGATCAACGAAGTCGCCCTTGGAAGCTGCAAAGGGAACGGAGCAATGACAGCATTCTCCTTCAACCTTTCCACAATAAGCTCTTCATGCATCGCAACATCCTTGCCGACAAAAAGAACCGGACGCTCCTTGCTTGCTAAAACATCCAGCAGATTTTCAATCGCAAAATGCCCGTCCTCCGCGATGGCGGTTAAACCGCCATCCACGAATTCATATACCCCTGCGTACACATTATTTCTTCTCGCGTCCACAATCGGGCAAATCAACCCGTCAAAATACGGAGCATTCGCAGCAAGCACCTTCAAACTCGAAACGCCAAACAGTGGCTTTTTCAACGTCCAAGCCAATGTCTTCGCAATCGTCACGCCGATGCGGACACCCGTGTAAGAGCCCGGTCCTTCCGATACCGCAATTGCATCGATATCTTTAGGCTGTAGCTTCACTGTCGCAAACAATTCCTCGATCACCGGCATCGCACGCAACGAATGATTGACCGCCATCGACGAATTCACTTCAGCCAATACCGCCCCATCTTTCACAATTGCAACGGACAAAGGCGTGTTCGCCGTATCTATCCCTAACCATATCATAACGTCATCGCCTCACAAATCTTTTCAAAACGTTCCCCTTTTGGAATGAACACAATCTTTCTCGACGTTTCCCCGGTATGCTGGATCCGGATCTCCAATCGCTCCGAAGGCAGATCATCCTCAATCAGATGCGCCCATTCAACGACGGAAACCGCATCACCATAGAACAGCTCGTCCCAACCAAGATCCTCATCACTGTCTGCCAATCGATAGACATCCAGATGATTGAATGGGACTCTGCCTTCGTATTGCTTCAAAATTGTAAACGTCGGGCTATTCACCGTCCGCGTAATGCCGAGGCTGCGTGCAAGCGCTTTTGTGAAGGTCGTCTTCCCGGCACCAAGATCGCCTTCCAACGTCACGACATCCGGAGGGGAAAGCAAGCCTGCCAATGTATGTGCAATCTGTTCAGTTTCCGCTAAGGAATGAACATTGAATTGTATAGTCATCATATTTTCCTTTCATCTCCACTTTGCTTTAGTGTACCGAAAAAACAGCAATTCCGAAAGCCTTGAGGTTTGGTGGAGGTATGTAATTGATTAAATGGTTGTTATAAGCGGGACGGATAAGCTGACCGTCCAATGACTGTAGGTGTGCGTCCAATAAGTGTCGAGCTGCGTCCAATACTAACCGTTTCGCGACCAATACTAGCCGTCCTGCGTCCAAAGCGAGCCGACCCGCGCCCAATGCAAACGAACATATCCTACTGCTAATTAAACAACAAAAAACCGATTCTGGAATAAATCCATAATCGGCTGGCAAGTTAAATTAAAATGGCGGTCCCGACCGGGATCGAACCGGCGATCTCCTGCGTGACAGGCAGGCATGTTAACCGCTACACCACGGGACCGTATGTATACCTTTCGATAGAATGCAAGGTTCTTTAACTGCAAATTCACTATACTTGATCAATTCTAACCTATTGACATTCTTATCGAAAAGGAATGGGTTGCCCGGCGACGTCCTACTCTCACAGGGGGAAGCCCCCTACTACCATCGGCGCTGAAGAGCTTAACTTCCGTGTTCGGTATGGGAACGGGTGTGACCTCTTCGCCTTCGTCACCAGACAATTGAACGATTCTTGTTCGTTCAAAACCGGATAAAACCAACATTGTTGCTGAACGTCAAGTTCAACCGTACTTAAATAACTTAAGGTTAAGTCCTCGATCGATTAGTATCCGTCAGCTGCACGTGTCGCCACGCTTCCACCCCGGACCTATCCACCTCATCTTCTTTGAGGGATCTTACTTACAAATGTAATGGGAAATCTCATCTTGAGGGGGGCTTCATGCTTAGATGCTTTCAGCATTTATCCCGTCCACACATAGCTACCCAGCGATGCCTTTGGCAAGACAACTGGTACACCAGCGGTGTGTCCATCCCGGTCCTCTCGTACTAAGGACAGCTCCTCTCAAATTTCCTGCGCCCGCGACGGATAGGGACCGAACTGTCTCACGACGTTCTGAACCCAGCTCGCGTACCGCTTTAATGGGCGAACAGCCCAACCCTTGGGACCGACTACAGCCCCAGGATGCGATGAGCCGACATCGAGGTGCCAAACCTCCCCGTCGATGTGGACTCTTGGGGGAGATAAGCCTGTTATCCCCGGGGTAGCTTTTATCCGTTGAGCGATGGCCCTTCCATGCGGAACCACCGGATCACTAAGCCCGTCTTTCGACCCTGCTCGACTTGTAGGTCTCGCAGTCAAGCTCCCTTATGCCTTTGCACTCTACGAATGATGTCCAACCATTCTGAGGGAACCTTTGGGCGCCTCCGTTACACTTTAGGAGGCGACCGCCCCAGTCAAACTGCCCACCTGACACTGTCTCCTGCCCGGATCACGGGCAAGGGTTAGAAGTCCAATACAGCCAGGGTAGTATCCCACCATTGCCTCCTCCGAAGCTGGCGCTCCGGATTCCAAGGCTCCTACCTATCCTGTACAGGCTGCACCGGAATTCAATATCAGGCTACAGTAAAGCTCCACGGGGTCTTTCCGTCCTGTCGCGGGTAATGCGCATCTTCACGCATATTATAATTTCACCGAGTCTCTCGTTGAGACAGTGCCCAGATCGTTACGCCTTTCGTGCGGGTCGGAACTTACCCGACAAGGAATTTCGCTACCTTAGGCCCGTTATAGTTACGGCCGCCGTTTACTGGGGCTTCAATTCGAAGCTTCGCTTGCGCTGACCTCTCCTCTTAACCTTCCAGCACCGGGCAGGCGTCAGCCCCTATACGTCACCTTACGGTTTTGCAGAGACCTGTGTTTTTGCTAAACAGTCGCCTGGGCCTATTCACTGCGGCTCTCTCGGGCTTTAACACCCTACCAGAGCACCCCTTCTCCCGAAGTTACGGGGTCATTTTGCCGAGTTCCTTAACGAGAGTTCTCTCGATCACCTTAGGATTCTCTCCTCGCCTACCTGTGTCGGTTTGCGGTACGGGCACCTCCCGCCTCGCTAGAGGCTTTTCTTGGCAGTGTGAAATCAGGGACTCCGGGGATAATTCCCCTTGCCATCACAGCTCAATGTTATAGGAACGGGATTTGCCTCGTTCCACACCTCACTGCTTGGACGCGCATGACCAACAGCGCG
This sequence comes from Sporosarcina sp. Marseille-Q4943, assembly GCF_943736995.1. GTDB lineage: Bacteria > Bacillota > Bacilli > Bacillales_A > Planococcaceae > Sporosarcina. The sequence goes on from NZ_OX031157.1 coordinate 1,398,289, forward strand.
CTCACCCTATCCTTCTGCGTCCCCCCATTGCTGATAACGGCGGGGAGGTGGTACAGGAATATCAACCTGTTATCCATCGTCTACGCCTTTCGGCCTCGACTTAGGTCCCGACTAACCCTGAGCGGACGAGCCTTCCTCAGGAAACCTTAGGCATTCGGTGGAAGGGATTCTCACCCTTCTTTCGCTACTCATACCGGCATTCTCACTTCCAAGCGCTCCACCAGTCCTTACGGTCTAGCTTCGACGCCCTTGGAACGCTCTCCTACCACTGACACCATAGGTGTCAATCCGCAGTTTCGGTGATCCGTTTAGCCCCGGTACATTTTCGGCGCAGCGCCACTCGACCAGTGAGCTATTACGCACTCTTTAAATGGTGGCTGCTTCTAAGCCAACATCCTGGTTGTCTGGGCAGCGCCACATCCTTTTCCACTTAACGGATACTTGGGGACCTTAACTGGCGGTCTGGGCTGTTTCCCTCTCGACTACGGATCTTATCACCCGCAGTCTGACTCCCAAACATAAATCATCGGCATTCGGAGTTTGTCTGAATTCGGTAACCCGGGATGGGCCCCTAGTCCAAACAGTGCTCTACCTCCGAGATTCTTTCGTTTGAGGCTAGCCCTAAAGCTATTTCGGAGAGAACCAGCTATCTCCAGGTTCGATTGGAATTTCACCGCTACCCACACCTCATCCCCGCACTTTTCAACGTACGTGGGTTCGGGCCTCCAGTAAGTGTTACCTTACCTTCACCCTGGACATGGGTAGATCACCTGGTTTCGGGTCTACGACCCCATACTCATTCGCCCTATTCAGACTCGCTTTCGCTGCGGCTCCGCATTCGCTGCTTAACCTTGCATGGAATCGTAACTCGCCGGTTCATTCTACAAAAGGCACGCCATCACCCATTAACGGGCTCTGACAACTTGTAGGCACACGGTTTCAGGTTCTTTTTCACTCCCCTTCCGGGGTGCTTTTCACCTTTCCCTCACGGTACTGGTTCACTATCGGTCACTAGGGAGTATTTAGCCTTGGGAGATGGTCCTCCCGGATTCCGACGGAATTTCACGTGTTCCGCCGTACTCAGGATCCACTCTGGAGGGGACGGACTTTCGACTACGGGGCTATTACCCGCTATGGCGGACCTTTCCAGGCCTCTTCGTCTAATCCGTCCCTTTGTAACTCCGTATAGAGTGTCCTACAACCCCAGGAAGCAAGCTTCCTGGTTTGGGCTCTTCCCGTTTCGCTCGCCGCTACTAAGGGAATCGATGTTTCTTTCTCTTCCTCCGGGTACTTAGATGTTTCAGTTCTCCGGGTGTGCCTCGTTCACGCTATGTATTCACGTGAACGTACTGCCCCATTACGGGCAGTGGGTTTCCCCATTCGGAAATCTTCGGATCACAGCTTACTTACAGCTCCCCGAAGCATATCGGTGTTAGTGCCGTCCTTCATAGGCTCCTAGTGCCAAGGCATCCGCCGTGCGCCCTTTCTAACTTAACCTTTATACAGCTTTCGATAAGCTTCGCATTACTTCGTCAGCTCCGTCACTCCGGTCCTCACGTGCGTAAGCACGCTCCGGTCCTCGTTCGGTCGCTTCCTCGTCCTGCTCGCTTCTCGAAACCCTCGGGTGTTTACTTCTGCATAGCGATATGCTTCGGTAAACGTTAAAAAAGTATCGTTCAATCACAAAAGTGATCGACTCGGTTGATTACTTGATGTTTTGTTGCTTCAATGTCGTTTTATCCAGTTTTCAAAGAACAAGTTTTGAAGTCATCATGAAAGATGAACCTTCAAAACTGAACGCAAAACGTCAACGTATGAACCCTAGGTTCATATTCCGTAATTATCCTTAGAAAGGAGGTGATCCAGCCGCACCTTCCGATACGGCTACCTTGTTACGACTTCACCCCAATCATCTGTCCCACCTTCGGCGGCTAGCTCCCGTAAGGGTTACCCCACCGACTTCGGGTGTTACAAACTCTCGTGGTGTGACGGGCGGTGTGTACAAGACCCGGGAACGTATTCACCGTGGCATGCTGATCCACGATTACTAGCGATTCCGGCTTCATGCAGGCGAGTTGCAGCCTGCAATCCGAACTGGGAACGGTTTTATGGGATTGGCTCCCCCTCGCGGGTTTGCAGCCCTTTGTACCGTCCATTGTAGCACGTGTGTAGCCCAGGTCATAAGGGGCATGATGATTTGACGTCATCCCCACCTTCCTCCGGTTTGTCACCGGCAGTCACCTTAGAGTGCCCAACTGAATGCTGGCAACTAAGATCAAGGGTTGCGCTCGTTGCGGGACTTAACCCAACATCTCACGACACGAGCTGACGACAACCATGCACCACCTGTCACCGCTGTCCCCGAAGGGAAAGGCGTATCTCTACACCGGTCAGCGGGATGTCAAGACCTGGTAAGGTTCTTCGCGTTGCTTCGAATTAAACCACATGCTCCACCGCTTGTGCGGGTCCCCGTCAATTCCTTTGAGTTTCAGCCTTGCGGCCGTACTCCCCAGGCGGAGTGCTTAATGCGTTAGCTGCAGCACTAAGGGGCGGAAACCCCCTAACACTTAGCACTCATCGTTTACGGCGTGGACTACCAGGGTATCTAATCCTGTTTGCTCCCCACGCTTTCGCGCCTCAGCGTCAGTTACAGACCAGAAAGCCGCCTTCGCCACTGGTGTTCCTCCACATCTCTACGCATTTCACCGCTACACGTGGAATTCCGCTTTCCTCTTCTGTACTCAAGTCCTCCAGTTTCCAATGACCCTCCACGGTTGAGCCGTGGGCTTTCACATCAGACTTAAAGGACCGCCTGCGCGCGCTTTACGCCCAATAATTCCGGACAACGCTTGCCACCTACGTATTACCGCGGCTGCTGGCACGTAGTTAGCCGTGGCTTTCTAACGAGGTACCGTCAAGGTACGGGCAGTTACTCCCGTACTTGTTCTTCCCTCGCAACAGAGCTTTACGATCCGAAAACCTTCTTCGCTCACGCGGCGTTGCTCCATCAGACTTTCGTCCATTGTGGAAGATTCCCTACTGCTGCCTCCCGTAGGAGTCTGGGCCGTGTCTCAGTCCCAGTGTGGCCGATCACCCTCTCAGGTCGGCTACGCATCGTCGCCTTGGTGGGCCATTACCCCACCAACTAGCTAATGCGCCGCGGGCCCATCCTGCAGTGACAGCCGAAACCGTCTTTCAGAGTTCCTCCATGCGGAAGAACTGATTATTCGGTATTAGCCCCGGTTTCCCGGAGTTATCCCCATCTGCAGGGCAGGTTGCCCACGTGTTACTCACCCGTCCGCCGCTAATATCAGGGAGCAAGCTCCCATCAATTCGCTCGACTTGCATGTATTAGGCACGCCGCCAGCGTTCGTCCTGAGCCAGGATCAAACTCTCCATAATAGAGAAATTCGAGTAGCTCGAGTTTCTTGCTGGCATCATTTAAGATGTCAATTTTGAATCCGAAGATTCGTTTGTTCCTTTCACCGACGAGGTCGGCTCCAGAACTTTATTTGTTGACGTTTTGCTGTTCAGTTTTCAAGGTTCATTTCGCCGCCTCTTTTAGCGACTTTCTTAATATAACATACTCTTTCAAACGCGTCAAGCGTTTTTTAAAAGAATAATTGGAGCGGGTGAAGGGAATCGAACCCTCATCATCAGCTTGGAAGGCTGAGGTTTTACCACTAAACTACACCCGCATATAAAATTTGGCGCGCCCGACAGGAGTCGAACCCATAACCTTCTGATCCGTAGTCAGACGCTCTATCCAATTGAGCTACGGGCGCTCGGTTTTTATAAGGTATTTGGTGCGGTAAAGAGGACTTGAACCTCCACGGGGTTAACCCCCACTAGGCCCTCAACCTAGCGCGTCTGCCATTCCGCCACTACCGCATTATTCGCGACACACTTTATTATACAACTCTCAATAAAGATGTCAATAGTTTTTTAAAAAAATGGTGAGCCATGCAGGATTCGAACCTGCGACCCTCTGATTAAAAGTCAGATGCTCTACCGACTGAGCTAATGGCTCGTGCTTAGATGTATGTCTTGTTGTTAAGGTATGAGATCCTATTATATGAAGACATTAAGTTTTGTTCGTTTGGTTTTAACCAAAATCGCTTTGGGTATTAAAACCGTTTTGCTCCAAACGCCGGAGGCGTTTCTCGCAAATCATTTTTTTCGTGAAGCGAAAAAAATGATTGGCTGGGGTAGCTGGATTCGAACCAACGAATGACGGAGTCAAAGTCCGTTGCCTTACCGCTTGGCTATACCCCAACGATTTAAATAATCTCCATGTGAATCGTGGCGTTTATTTCGTTACCCTCTTTACTATGAACATAAACATGGAAGTTATACATTAAAAAGTTGGTGACCCCTACGGGATTCGAACCCGTGTTACCGCCGTGAAAGGGCGGTGTCTTAACCGCTTGACCAAGGGGCCGTTTTATTAATTCGAGTAGGAAGTTCAATTTGTTTTAATGTCATTCCCTAATCGACTTTTCCTATTATAGACACTCATTATCCATTCGTCAACAGTTTTAATGAATTATTTTTTCGTAATCGAGTAAAAGCGCTTGTTTACTATGTTTTCCTCACTTCGTGATCTACGTAATTGGTCGGTTTATTCGATTTGACCTTTATCATTAGAAGAAATTCTCTAGATTTCAAAGGGAATCATCTGGACTGCATAATAAAAACGCATAAGCGCTGTAAACGACGCATAAATCCGTAGAGAAGCGCATAAGTTCTCCGATAGAAGCATAAATCCATTTAGAAACGCATAAACTCCAAAATATACGCATAATCTTATCCCACCACGCATAAGCGCTTTTTTGCGTAATAAAAGGCATTTATACGCAACTCGCAAACTTTATGCGTATGTGATTCGATTTATGCGTCATTCGACAGTTTTATGCGCATGTAAGCAAATTTATGCGCCGATAACTGATTTTATGCGGATTACTAATGCAAAAAAGCTGCTGTCGGTCATTCACACCGACAGCAGCCTTTCAATTTTGAACGAGGGTAATTTCGCCGGCGCATTTGCCGCACCGATATTTCCGCACATCCATTTTCCTTCTTCGCTTATATTCCAATCGACAAGATTTGCATTGATAGAGATGAATCTTCTGCGGTTTGCTGTTCGCCTTCCCTAGCGGCTTGCAATATCTCGGCGAGCCGGTTTCTTTCAATAGCTTTTTAAAGTCCGCGTCACCGTGTCGATATCCTCTCCCCTCTTGATGGAGATGATAGTGGCATAGTTCGTGCTTAATGATGCCGATAAGTTCTTCCATCTCGTAGAGTTCGAGGACAGTCGGGTTGATTTCGATGGAGCCGTCGAGCAGTTTATAGCGCCCCCCTGTCGTTCTGAGGCGGGCGTTGAAACGGGCTTCGTGTCTGAACGGTTTTTCGAAAGCTTCTATAGATAGTCGTTGGACGAGTTGCTGCAGTTCACGTTGTTCCATGCCGGTTTTCACGTTTGCGGCTCAATTCCCTTTTGGCGGAATCATCGTCAACGAGATTCTTCCTTTGTTTTTATCTACGCCTTCCACCCAGACGGTTACGATGTCGCCGGAAGCGACTACATCGAGCGGGTGCTTGACGAATCCTTTTTTCAATTTCGAAATGTGGACGAGTCCGTCTTCCGATACGCCGATGTCAACGAATGCTCCGAAGTCGACGACGTTCCGGACGGTCCCTTGCATTTCAATTCCTTCATATAAGTCTTTAATGTCGAGGACGTCCGCTTTCAATAGTGGTTGCGGATAGTCGTCACGCGGATCGCGGTTCGGGCGCTTCAACGTGTCGATAATATCGCGTAATGTCACTTCGCCGATATCCAGTTTCTCCGCAAGCGAACGAACATCCAGTGCGGATAAGGCTTCAACCGCCTCTTCCTTCCCTAATAGGTTTTTGTCTACTCCGGCTTCCGATAGCACTTGTTCCGCGATAGCGTAGCTTTCAGGATGGAGACCGGTCGAGTCGAATCGATCTTTCGCTTCGGGTATACGGAGGAACCCAATCGCCTGCTCATATGTCTTCGCGCCAAGACGCGGGACTTTCTTTAGCTGCGTCCGTTTTTGGAACAACCCTTCCTCTTCACGCGCCTTGACGATGTTTTCTGCGACCGTCTTGGAAAGGCCCGCCACGTATTGCAGCAATGAAGAAGATGCTGTATTCACGTTCACGCCTACCCGGTTCACTGCCGTTTCGACGACGAATGACAGTGACTCGGACAGTTTCTTCCGCGCGACGTCATGTTGATATTGTCCTACTCCGATCGATTCGGGATCGATTTTCACGAGTTCTGATAACGGATCCTGCAATCTTCGAGCGATGGAAACCGCACTTCGCTGTTCGACTTGTAGATCCGGGAATTCTTCCCGCGCCTGGGCCGAAGCCGAGTAAACGCTTGCCCCCGCTTCATTGACGATGACGTATGCAACCGGGTCCTTCGCTTCCTTAATGCATTCCGCAATGAATTTTTCAGTTTCCCTCGATGCTGTTCCATTCCCGATTGCGATAATGGGAATGTTGTATTTCGCAAGCGTTGAAAGAATCGTTTTCTTCGAAGCTTCCTTACTCGCTTTCGGAGGGTGAGGATAAATGACCGATACTTCAAGCATTTTCCCGGTTTCGTCAATGACCGCCAATTTACAGCCTGTCCGAAAAGCCGGATCGACACCTAACACCATCCTGCCTTTTAGCGGCGGCTGTAATAGAAGACTCTTCAAGTTTTCCGAGAATACGTGGATTGCTTGTGCTTCCGCCTTTTCTGTCAGAGCCGTTCTAATTTCCCGCTCGACAGATGGGGCGATCAGCCGTTTGAATGCATCTTCCGTCGCCTCTTTCACATGTACGACGGATGGTGATTGCTGCTTTTTAATCAATTCGCGTTCAAGCATCCCAACAATCCGCTCAACTGGGAATGTCACGCCTACTCGCAAAACCTCTTCCTTTTCACCCCTGTTCAAAGCAAGAACACGGTGAGGGACGATCTTTTTCAACGGTTCCTCATATTCGTAGTACATTTCATAGACACCACGTTCATCTTCGGCGCCTTTACGGAGTGTTGCAGCCATTTGTCCGTCTGACCATGCAAGTTTCCGCACGCTTTCACGGAGTGCAGCGTCGTCCGCAATCCGCTCCGCAAGTATATCGCGTGCTCCCGCGAGCGCCTCGTCGACGGATGCGATGTTCTTCTCTTCATTCACGTAAGCTGCGGCAAGTTCTTCCGGATTTTCCGGACCGAATTTCATCAACTTGTCCGCCAGCGGTTCAAGTCCGCTTTCAATCGCAATCATCGCTCGGGTACGTCTTTTCTGTTTGTACGGCCGGTACAGGTCTTCAACCCTTTGCAAAACCGTTGCCGATTCAATTTCTTTCTTGAGTTCATCCGTCAGTTTCCCTTGCTCTTCAATTAACCGGATGACTTCCTCTTTCCGTTGTTCAAGCCCTTTTTCATAATGGTACGCATCTTCGATCGCCTTGATTTCCACTTCATCGAGGGAGCCGGTCGCTTCTTTCCGGTATCGCGCGATGAAGGGGACCGTATTGCCTTCGTCAAGAAGAGAGATGACATTGGCGGTTTGCTTCGTACTGATCGATGCTCTTTTGGCTGTTGCTGCTATTAGTTTGTCCGTCATTCATTCCCACCCTTTCTTAGTTCTTTTAAGTTTACCATTGATCGGTGTTCTTACTCCATCCCTATGTAAATGAAAAAACCTGCTTCAATTTACTGAAGCAGGCTGCCGGCGATGAATGTGGCGTCGTCGCCAGATTGGGCCGTTTCTTTTACGATATTGTACAAGTCATAGGCGTTGGAGCTCTGCTTCAAGCTTGCTTTCGGGCTATTCAGCGTGATGCCGTCCGAATGAAGGAAAAACAGATCGCCTACTTCGTACTTGTATTTTTGAGTGTTCATTTTTTGTGGTCTTCCTGATAAATACCCCATGACTGGCAGAGGATAGATCATCTTTTCGCGGCCGTGTAGAATGTACAGCCTGACGTTTCCGACACAGCTGTATTCAATCGTGCCTTCCGTATAATTCACACGCACGATCGCTACGGCCGCTCCGCGTTTCTGCACCATATATTCATTGCAACGGTTCAGCAATTCATCAAGAGATTCGTGATGATAGCGCTCTAGTACTTGGGGGATGATTTCCGCAGATTGCCTTGCAACTACGCCATTTCCCAAACCATCGGCGATTGCACAGATGAAGTAATCCTTTTCGGAATGGATGTAGTACGTATCCCCCGATTCGATATTGCCATGCTTCGCCGCGTTATATACGTACGCCTCTACATGATCATTTTTGAACATCTCCACTACGATGCACCACCGGCTGCCATTATGGCTTCTTGAAGTTTCTTAATCGCTTTCCGTTGCAGTCTAGAGACGTGCATTTGCGAAATACCGAGACGTTCCCCCGCCTCCTTTTGGCTCATTTGCTCGATGTATGTATATTGGATAATCTGCTTTTCGCGTTCCGACAACACTTTGAGCGCATTGGCCACGACGAGTCGATGGTCTGTTCTCTCATATCCGTCATCCGATTCTCCAATAATATCGAACAAGGTGACTGTACCGCCTTCCGAATCGGCTTCGAGCGTATGGTCCATCGAAAGGGCTTGATAGCTCCTTCCCATCTCCATCGCTTCAAGGACCAATTCTTCATCGGTATCCAAGTATTCCGCTATTTCACTAACGAGCGGTGAACGCTGCATTTCAATCGTCAGCGTTTCAACCGCCGACTTGATTTTAGGACCGAGCTCCTTAATGCGTCTAGGAACGTGGACGGCCCATGTTTTATCGCGCAGGAACCGTTTGATCTCCCCGACGATCGTCGGTACGGCAAAAGCTTCAAAGCTGCGTCCGAGCTCCGGGTCATATCTACGGATTGCTCCGAGGAGTCCGAGCATACCGACTTGGACGATATCTTCATGATACGGTTTCCCGTTTGAATATTTGCGTGCGATGGAATGGACGAGCCGTTCGTAATGAAGGACGAGATTCGTCTGCGCTTCATCATCATTCGTCTCCTGGTATTGCCTGATCCATTCCAACACTTTCTCTTTCGTATCCGGCTTATGAGTTGGCTGTTCGTTTGACATCTTCTTCGCCCCGCTCTCTGCCGAGATATTTGGTCATAAAGACCGTCACGCCCTCCTCATGATGAAATTTCACTTCATCCATGAGCGTCTCCATCAAATAAAGCCCAAGACCCCCTTCGCGGAGGAAACGAGCATCTGATGTGTCGCTATATGGTCCGATATGTTTTTTCGTTTCTTCAAAATCGAAGCTCGCTCCGTGATCCGCAATCATGATTTCCAACCGCTCTTCATATAAGGCACATCCGACGACGACTTCTCCATCTTCACCTTCACCGTAAGCATGCTGGACAGCGTTTGTAATTGCTTCACTCGAAGCGATTTTCAAGTCTTCGATGTCATCGTATGTAAAGCCTTGGCGGCTTGCGATTCCTGATATCATCAATCTTGCAACACCGACATATTGGGCTTTTGCGGGTATCTTTATTTCTATATAATCATAATGTTGCATTATGGTCCTCACTTTCCTTCTGTTCAGTATCGATAATTTCATTCAGACCGGTAATTTCAAACAGGCGGTTCAATCGTTTGTTCAAGCCCGTTATCTTCACATGCCCGCCATTAGCGGAAACAGCCTTATAAAAACCGACAAAAACACCGAGGCCTGTACTATCCATATAATCCACTTCGGATAGGTCCAACTCAGCCTTCAAGCCTTGGACACTTTCAACAGCCGCCAGGCGTTCCTTTAGAACAGGTGCCGTGAATGCATCTATTTCCCCGACAACCTTGAAATATTGAACACTATTTTCTTCTAGTAACTCAACTTGTAAATTCATTTCTGCACCCCGACTCTCGATATTTGTATTAGATAATACACTACATCCTTACATACCCGTCACTCAAAAGATTAAACCTGTTCCGGCTCTTTTTTGAAAATGACAATTGTAAAGTCGTCGCCCAATCGATAGTTTTGGAGTTCCGAAAGATGCTGGTATACATGTTCCGCAATTTGCTGTGCGGTTTTGTCTTTCACGTCATGAAGCAAGTTTTGAATCGAATTCATATCTATGAATCCATTTTCGGTCCTCGTTTCGGTAACGCCGTCCGTCATCATGGCGATGAAGTCCCCGTCGTGCAATACGACCGAACGCTCCTCATATTCCGCATCAGGTTTGACACCGAGAAGCAATCCCTTGGCATCCAATTCCGAAAACACTCCAGTTCTGCTATCGAAATGCAAGGCCGGTTCATGGCCTGCAGAAGCATAGGAGAATGTCGTGTCTTCAGCATTGTACTTACCATAAAACATTGAAATGAACATCGAGTCGTCAACGCTCTTCTCTACAATCCGATTAATGATGCCGAGCACGTTCCGAGGACTCGTATTTCCATCAGGCAAGCCGTCCATGCCGAATTTGATCATGGACATGCATAATGCCGCAGGAATCCCTTTACCGATTACATCTGCCACGGCAACGCCCGATTCGTTCTTCTTATTCAGGAAATAGACGTAATCGCCGTTCATTTGTTTAGCCGGCTGGGAGATGTACCCTACATCCAGTCCGCCGACGCACGGCATCTTCGTTTTCAGAAGCGTGTCCTGCACTTTCGTCGCGACGTTCATTTCCATTTGTATCGCTTCTTGTTTTTGAATGAGGCTTTGATGCTCTCGCAATGTTAGGCCGTAGTGGATCATCATTTCAATCAGGAAGTCCAGTGAATCCCACACTTCGTTCCGCAATTCAGGGTGAAGCTCGAATAATGCGTTTTTGTGTATGCTGATTACATCTTCTGGCGCTATCTCTTTTTCTATGAAGCGCCTGCTGAACTGTTGCCCTACATAGAGATCCTCTTCGCTATGGCTCTCCAAATACTTTTTCATTATTTCCTTATACTGCCTGCCGACTTCTTGTGGCATTCACTATCACCTCCTTAATGAAGCCATTTTGTAGTTGTAATAACCGTTCCAGCTCCCGGTTCCGATTCAACTTTGAATTCGTCCATGAGCCGCTTCACCCCCGGCATTCCCGCCCCTAGACCGCCTGATGTTGAAAATCCGTCTTCCATCACTTTTCGCAGATCAGGGATGCCCGGACCTTCATCTGATGCAATGATTTTGATACCGAACAGCCCACCCTCAGATACCCTTTCAATCTCGATCTTCCCTTTTCCTGCATACAGATAAATGTTCCTCGCCAATTCACTGATTGCGGTCGTGATGCGAGCTTGGTCGACGGTTCCGAAACCGGCCTTCTTTGCTTCGTTACGCCCTAACTGCCTTGCAGCAACGATATCCCATTCCGTAATTATCTCTACAGAAGACCTAAAGTTCATTGTCAGGCCTCCAATTCTTTATAAAGTTTATCCAAACCGTTTTCCAAGTCTAGCGCGGTCATTACATTGCTCAAACGGATTCCGAGCTCAATCAATGTAATGGCGACCGCAGGCTGTATACCAGTGATTACGACTTTCGCGCCCATCAATCCTGTCATATTGATCACGTCCCCCAATACTTTTGCGATGAAGGAATCAATGAAATCAATCGGTGTCAAGTCGATTACAACTCCGAGAGCCGCAGTTTCATGCATTTTATTCAACAAGTCTTCTTGAAATTGAATGGCTGTCTGATCATCCAGTTCCCACTGGATCGAGACGATGAGGACTTCATTCAATTTCAAAATAGGTATCCGTGCATTCAATTTGCTTCCACCTCCACGATTGCTCGGTTTGTCATTCCCAAAGCCGCCTGCATTCCCCTTTGCAACGTGCTTTTCGTCGTGAATTCATTCAGGTCGATGCCAAGGGCGACTATCGTCTGTGCAATTTCAGGCCTTATACCGACAAGCATGCATTTTGCCCCGACAAGACGTACCGCTTCCGCCGCCTGAATAATATGATGCGCAACCATCGTATCCACGACCGGAACTCCGGTAATATCGAGCAGCACCACTTCCGCACGCTGGCTCACTACGCCCTCAAGAAGGTTCTCCATAATCAACTTCGCCCGTTCCGTGTCAATCGTTCCGACGAGAGGCATGACCGAGATCTTTTCAAAAACAGGAATTAATGACGCTGACAACTCTTGCAAGGCGATCTTCTGCAAGCTGACAGTCCTTTCCCATTCCGTCGAATAGGCATCGATAATACTTTCCCGTAGAGGGTTGATCCAATTCCGGAATATCGAGACGAAAGTTCTCAGGTTGTCCCCGTTGATGATCTCTTTCTCCTCAAGAAATTCGAATACGACATCTGAAAAGTTATCGATCGCCTTATTCACGAATTTGATTGCCCACCCGAACCGTACGATTTTCTCTGTGAAGTCACTGATCTTTTCGGTATGTGCAGTGGATGATTCGGTAATATTGGAAGTCATTAGCACTGCGAATTCCCTGCTCGTTTTTTCGACAAGATGTTCAGGCATGAAGTGGAAAAAGCGTTCTCCCTTTTCTTCCTTCATCCTCGTTATCCAGCGGCCGATGATTTCATCCATGTTCTGATTGATGCCTTCTACCATTAATTTATCCATTCGTTCATACGCCCTCCTCGCCAAATTGAAAATCCCATGCTTCCATTGTACAGAAAAAAGTAGTTTAAGACATCTTTTTCAATTATGGCATCACCCTTGGGATACTCTGAGGAAGATATACGCATAAACTTAGGAAAACACGCATAAATCGCTAGAAAAACTCATAAATCGCCGTAAAGCCGCATAAACAGATCCACATACGCATAATCCGCAAAATCAGCGTATAAATCATAAAATCGGCGCATAACCGCCTCGCTCTGCCCGCATCCGCACACGCTCCATAAAATTCCATACAAAACAAAAAACACTCCGGAAGTCGAGGTCCGCAGTGCTTTTACATATGTATTAAAATTTAACCAACCCGAAGCTTATTTCTAGCGCTTCGTCCACCTTTTCCATCAATGGTTCATCCAAATGGGTGATCTTATCCGTCAGCCTCGACTTGTCGATTGTGCGGACTTGTTCGAGCAGAATCACGGAATCCCGCTCGAACCCATAACGCTCCGCATCAATTTCAACATGTGTCGGCAATTTTGCCTTTTGGATTTGCGCAGTGATCGCTGCAACGATCACTGTCGGACTGAACCGGTTGCCTATGTCGTTCTGGATGACCAGTACCGGTCTCGTCCCTCCCTGCTCGGAACCAACGACGGGTGACAGGTCTGCAAAAAAGACGTCCCCACGTTTTATTGCCAACTTTTCATCCTCCGCTTACGAGACGTTCCACCGTATGCTGGGCTTCGAGTTCCGCATGCAAGCATTCCTTTGCAATTCGTAAGTTGATTTGCGACATTTCAACGTAGCCGATCATCATCGCTTCGCGGATCGTATCCGCTTCATGATCAGTCATATACCTCTTCGTTGAAACATAAACGAATTCTCCACGCTCCGGCTCCTGATGGACGGCCGTATGTTCAATTTCATTCCCTTTAGATACTTTTACGATTTTTATGTCTTTCTCTCGCAATTCTAGCACCTCCGACAGACCCCGTTCCCTCGATCGATTCTATTCAAAATCTATCTTACCATTGAACTTCGACAATGAGAAGACAAAGAAGGATTTTTATTGACAAGAATCTTCAAATTTTGTGGTCATTTGTCGAAAGTTGGAACAGTATACATCTTATCCATGTGAGGTTCAATATATTCTCGGTACGCGTTTTCCAATTGTAACCGCGATTTCGTACGGGATTGTCCCGATGCGGTCCGCCCATTCCTCCATCGTGATTTCCTCATCGCCTTGCCGGCCGATCAAGGTCACCTTTTCCCCGACCCGCAATTCGCGCGGCATCTTCACCATGCATTGGTCCATGCAAATCGTTCCGACAATCGGCATCCGTTCGCCGGCAATCAACACTTCCTGGCTGCGAAGCCCACGTTTCAAGCCGTCCGCATAGCCGATCGGCAACGTGCCGATCCATTCATCCTGCTCAGTTACGTATGTTGCCCCATAGCTGACCGTGCTGCCCTTTTCGAGCTTCTTCACATAAGCCAATTCCGTTTCGAGCGTCATCGCTTTCTTCAATTCAAACGGCAATTTCTTTCCGACATATGCCGAAGGAGCGATGCCATAAAGACTGATGCCAAAACGGACCGCATCGAGTGCATATTCCGGATAAAGCAAAGTAGCTGCACTGTTCGAAGCATGAACGAGCGGCGGTCTCTGCGGAAGCTTGCCCACCAATTCCATGAACCGATTGAATTGGTCCTCCGTTTTGCTGGAATCCTCCTCATCCGCACACGCGAAATGAGTAAATGCCCCTTCAAGACGGATAGCAGGTGTCCCTTCGATCACTTCAACGATTTCCTGAAGTTCAACTTCATCCCGAAGACCGATCCGGCCCATGCCGCTGTCAATTTTCACATGGACGTTCAATGGGTGACCTATTCTCTCCAACATCCCGATCGCCTGGCGAAGCCATTCGGCATCCGAGACTGTGACATGGATTCCAAGTTCCGCGGCCTTTTCGGCAAACTTGACCGGAGGAGGACCCATGACGAGTATATCGGCAGCTATGCCTCCTTCACGCAAACGCAAGGCCTCGTCAGGTGTCGCCACTGACACCATCCTAGCCCCCGCTTCGATTGCAGCACGTGCCACTTCGACCTCTCCATGCCCATAGCCGTCCGCTTTCACGACGGCTATGACGGATGTATGGTGAGGCAAATATTTCTTCAAGTTCTTTACATTCTCTTGTATCGCATGTAAATCGACGATTGCTTTAGTAGGACGATAATGTTCCATTTGAACCCCTCGTTTTTCTCGTGATGCATCTATTATCAATCCTCTACGCTTTCTACGTCAAATCAATTACATCTTATTTCGAATCTTCCGGAGACATGGAAGATGCCACTTCGATCAGCTCGTCAGGTGTCAATGTGGACGATGCAACGAAGAACACCACTCCATCTTGTTCCCAACGGATTGAATTACCCGTCAATGCCGCCACAGTGAAGCCAAGGTCGACCGGATCCCCTTCGATGGACACCGGCAATTGATTGTCCGGAGTTCCCGCAGGCTCCTGCACGACTACAAATTCCTTGTCTCCGCCGCCGAATGTCGTGAAAAATCTAGTTCCGTTTTCTGTAGCGACCATTTCCTCTTCAAGGATCGTTCCTTCCCAATCCAAGTTCGGATAGTATTTCATCGTGCCTGCCATGCCTTCATTTGTCGATTGCGGTTTTTTCTCAGGCTGGTTCCCTTCCATGTCGACTGCATAATCGGATGCCTTGTGCTCTACGCCAAGTGTGATCTTATTGAACGTCACACGAATTTTTTCTTCATTGTTTTCATCCATGACGGATACGTACTTCGGCAGCAATGTTTTCTTATCGATATGGATTTGCTGCGTCGGAAGGACTTTCTTATGGTTATTCCTTGATGCCGTTTCGAATATATACGTCTTATCCTTTTCTTGCATCGTGGAATTCTTATCCGCCTTGATGTCGTCCGATAAAGTGCCGATCAAGTACGGCATGCTGTTTTGCGTCGGCCAATCGCTTTGGAACTTATACGTTTTTCCGAGTGACGGCGTGATGACAAAGACGCCTTCTTCATTTCTGACGATCATTTGTGAATCTTGGCTACCCGCTTGCGAAACATTGACTTTGTAAAAATCAGGTTTCGTATGCCATACAGTCACATCGTACACTCTCGGTTCAGAACCTGTCTTGATTTCCATTGTCGCCTGCAATTCATACCCTTTCGCTTCGTTCCACTTCCCACTGAGCTTCTTCATGACATCCTCTTTAGACGGTGATCCACAAGCTGCTAGCATTGTCATGATCGCAACTAGCAATAAAACAAAAATTCGGCTGCGCATACAGTTCATCCTTTCTCATTTCAATCGGGTAGGTCATCTTATGAGAGTGGACAGTCATTTATGCTAGCTTGTTTACTTTGTTTATTTATTTCTCTAAAATCACTTGCGCAGCCGCGACCGTACGTGTATGGGTGATGGAAACGAAGCCATTCACTTCCTTGCCGTCAAAATACAATACCGGCTTCCCCGATGGCTCCGGGAGGATTTCAACTTGTCCGAAACGGCAGTTTTTCCCGATTCCGGTGCCTCTCGCTTTCCCGAACGCCTCTTTCGCCGCAAATCGCCCAGCGAGGAATTCAATTTTCCGGTGTGGCGGCAGCGCTTCATAAAGCCGCAATTCCTTTTTTGACAGAATCCTCAACCTGAGTTTGTCCGATCTTTCGTCCAAACGGGCGATCCTCTCCAATTCCACGATATCCAATCCGATTCCTGCTATCATTGTCTCCATCCCTTTCATGTACTATTTTTATGGTAGTTCACACTTCTTATCATTTCATAAACTATGTATAATGAATCCAAAGGTAAGGTGAAAAAAGTGTTTATTCGAAGAGAGAACTTTTCCCAGTATATCCGTCTGTATCCTTTCGTAACCGTTCTACTTGCATTGAACATCCTTGTTTTCATTGCAACAGGCCTTCCAATTCACGGAAGCCGGTATTTATATTATATGGGTGTCGGCATTAATTCCATGATTTCCGAAGGCGAATGGTGGCGGCTCGTCACCCCGATGTTTTTACATGCGGGGCTCATGCATCTTCTATTCAACATGTTTTCGTTGTTCATTTTCGGTCCTGAACTTGAGCGGGTTGCCGGCAAGGCGCGCTTCCTGACGATTTACCTTCTGTCGGGCATTTTCGCCAACATCGCCTCTTTCTTCCTCGGCGGTTCGGATTTTGCCCACGTCGGAGCAAGCGGTGCGATATTCGGCATTTTCGGCGCATTCGGTGCGCTCGTCTATTACACGAAAAATGCCTTTCCACAGTTGCGTCAAATCATGCTGCCGATCATCGTTATTAGCGTGATCATGACCTTCCTCCAACCGGGGGTCAATGTCATCGGGCATATCGCAGGGCTGATCGTCGGCTTCATCATCGGGCTAAGCTACTTCCACCCAAAACGGATTATAAGTTGGAGATGACAAAAGCGCAGGGCGCCCGCCTAGAGGCGACGGGCATAAGGCGAAGATGAGGCGTGGCGCTTTTTGCCACAGAGCATCTTTGACTTATGACCCCGAGCTTCTGGCGCCCGGAGTCTAGACGTTAAACAAAGTTAAAAGCCTGCGAATGCTCGCAGGCTTTTTTATTCGTCCGTTCCATCGGCAGTCGACCCACTTTTTTCATACCAACTGAAAATCTTTTCCGCCTCTTCCACATCCATATGATAAACCGTTGCGTGATAGCTGCCCATACCGGATTTAATATTGGCGATGACCGTTGCAACGCCCTTTCGTTTATGGAAATAACTTTGTTTCATCTCCATCGACTGAATCCGTTTTTTCATCATATACGCCGTCTGTAAGCTGAATCCCCTGAACCGCATCGTCAATTGATTATCTATAATATCATAAGCGGCAGAGCGGTGCTGCCACATGCCGAACGCTATGATGACAGGAATGATTGCGAGCGAAAACAACCCATACGGGAAAAAGAAGTACGTGAGCGCGCCGATGACCGGCACCATCCATACGAAGTCAATTCGATAATAAAACGGCCTGCCCTTTGTTGTAAGCCTATTTGCAGGCTCCTCCAAATGCAAATCAGGAAAGATTTCCTCCAAATACGACTCCACCTTGTTCCTTTTCACGATTGGGAATAAATTGATCTTCGAGCTTTGGCCAATGCTTCCTCCCGCACTATGAATCGCTACTGAGGCATAGCCGAATAGCTTCCTGAACGGATTCTCGACAACTACGACACTTTGGATTCTCTTTAAAGGAACAGTCACTTTCTTCTTTTCCAACAAACCTCTCGTAATGACGATATCTTCCTTATCCAATTCAATCGTGAAATTAAAATGGGAAAGGAACGTCATCGCGACAGAAAGTATCCAGACGCCAAGCAAGGCGAGGAAAACAGCAATTGCCACAATCAACATGCCGAACTTGATGAATGCCGAAATCTCCTCAAACATCCATTCGAACGGAAGCAAGTCTCCAAACTGCGAAAGGAAGATCGCCACCCCCGACAGAATGACGCCTACGCCGCCCGAAGTCGTGGCAAGCACTAGAAGATCCTTTGTCGTCATTGTGAAGATTTTACGGAAATTCGATTCCTCTGCCAACGGCATCTCTTCAATCAGATTTGCCGTTTCCCCTTCTACAACGGGAACTTCCCTCTGCCGTTTCTTTGCTTCCGCCATTTCGATTTCAACACGTTTAGCGGCTTCTTTTGTAATCGCCGTCAATTCTCCCTCTGCTTGCTTCATAGAGGAACTACCCGCAGTCTCCACTTTCACTTTCACAAGCCCGAACGGACGATGGAAAATCCCTTCCGTATAATCCAAACTTTGTATCCGGTCAAATGGGATATACCGTTTCTTTTTCACGAATAAACCCGATTCGATTCGAAGCTCATCATCCTCGAACCAATACTCGAACCGTTTCCATTTAATAATTCCGCTTATCGATAAGCCGATGATCAATACACCGAAAATGATAAAGGACAAATAATCGACGTACCAGAGCCCAGTTCCGCCACCTTTCCATCCATTCGCAAAAACTAAAACGACAAGCGGAAGGATTGCCTCTTTCAACGTTTTGAGCATTTCAATAACCGCAGTGATCCAATGCAGTTTATAGCGTTGCTGTTCAGACATCATCTTCCGCCACCCTTGCAAGCACGGAAATCCTGCCGCGCAGTTCATCAGCTTCTTCCATGATCAACGCAGGGATCGTATGGACCGTAGCGGCTGTTGAAATCGAAATTTCCGCCAATCCGTATTTCCGCAAAATCGGCCCTTGCGATGTGTCGACGTGCTGGACACGCACCATCGGGATCAGTGTCCTCTTCACGATGAAAAGCCCGTGCTGCAATTCAATTTCCGATTCCCTCACTTCGTATCGCCACCTGAGCCATCTCACCTTCGGGAATAAAAAGATGATGAAATAGGCGAACAGGAGGAGGACAACAGCTTCGATTGGATAGATCCACCACGGCCATTCAAATATGTATACAAGCACACCGACGCCGATGGCTACCAATGCGAGAATGACCGTTTGGATCCATCCGTACAATCGCCATACTTTTAACCCTTTCGGGGAAATCCTGTTTGCTGGTTGAGCCCTCATTTCCACAACACCTCTTTCTATTCTTTCATTGTATACGTAGCGATGATGAAAATGTTTCAGTTTACAAAATAAAAAACCCCGAGGGATGAAGGTTCATCTCCCCGGGGTATATATTATCTTTCGGATTTGCCTCTAGAACGGTCTCTGCGTCCGCCACCGTCACGGCTTCCGCGACGTGAACCGCCGCCTCCGCCATAACCGCGTCCGCCGCCGTAAGAACGGCCGCCGCCACGGCTGCCTTTGAAGCCGCCACGATCACGGGAACCCGTCTTACGGTTAGGTAATGGGCGCTCTTCCGTAATTTTGACAGGTGTATCATC
Source organism: Sporosarcina sp. Marseille-Q4943 (assembly GCF_943736995.1). Taxonomy (GTDB): domain Bacteria; phylum Bacillota; class Bacilli; order Bacillales_A; family Planococcaceae; genus Sporosarcina. Next base: position 1,417,801 of record NZ_OX031157.1, read on the forward strand.
TGGCTCTTTCGTCAACGACCTAATTGCCGCTGCAACAAGATCCTGTGCTTCGTATTTTTCAAGAAGCTCAGATGCAAGTGCCTTATAGTCGTTCAGTTCGTTTTTCTCAACAATCTCCGATAGTTGCTCCATCGCTAGACGTTGTTGACCGATCAATGCTTCGTCTTCAGTCGGTGGCTGAAGTGGAGTCATACGCTTCTTCGTCGTTTCCTCAACTGTACGAAGGTAGCCCATTTCACGCGGAGTGACGAAAGTGATCGCCATACCGCTTTTACCAGCACGTCCTGTACGGCCGATACGGTGTACATAGCTTTCTGGATCTTGTGGAATATCGAAGTTGTAAACGTGTGTTACACCTGAAATATCCAATCCACGTGCCGCTACGTCTGTAGCAACTAGAACGTCGATTTTATTATCCTTGAACTGGCGAAGAACGGACATCCGTTTTGCTTGCGTCAAGTCGCCATGGATCCCTTCCGCCAAGTATCCGCGGATGCTCAATGCGTGGGATAGCTCATCGACACGGCGTTTCGTACGGCCGAAGACGATTGCAAGCTCAGGCTGGTGAACGTTCAACAAGCGAGAAAGAACGTCGAACTTTTCTCTTTCTTGCGCTTTTACGAAATATTGGTCGATGTTTTCAACAGTCATTTCTTTCGACTTGATTTTTACGATTTCCGGCTCTTTCATGAATGTCTCAGCAATTTTACGGATTGCAGGAGGCATCGTTGCAGAGAATAGAAGTGTTTGGCGAGTATCAGGAACACTTGCCAAAATCGTGTTGATGTCTTCGATGAAGCCCATGTTGAGCATTTCATCCGCTTCGTCAAGGACGAGCGTATTCACCTGGTTCAATTTCAAAGTTTTACGGTTAATATGGTCAAGGATACGTCCCGGAGTTCCGACAATGATTTGCGGATTGTTGCGTAATGCTCGAATTTGCCGCCCGATTTCCTGGCCTCCGTACACAGTCAACACACGTGCGCGTCTTCCGTATCCAATTTTATAGATCTCTTCGGATACTTGGATCGCCAATTCACGAGTCGGTGCAATGACCAATGCTTGTACTGCAGGATTGTTAATATCAATTTTCTCAATGATTGGAATACCGAAAGCAGCAGTTTTACCCGTACCTGTCTGCGCCTGACCGATGACATCGCGGCCTTCCATGCCAAATTTGATAGTGCCTTCCTGGATCGGTGTTGCTTCTTCAAACCCCATGCGCGCTAGAGCATTTTGTGTGGATTCGCTAATATTAAGTTCTGAAAATTTCGTCAAACTTCTCAATCTCCTTTGGTTTCTTCATTTAGCAATTGGTTACATTTGCAAATGAAAGCACGGCAAATTCGAGCCTTAAACTTCTATGGGAACGTTTCCGATATTTTGTATTCTCTGGAGTGGGCAAAAGTTCAAATAGCTGAACTTCTTGAAATTCAGAGGCAATAGTGAAAAGGAAAGCTGGTCTTTGCCGAACAGGTTTCGCTCCGGGAATGGTACTCCGAGAGACGCTAAACCGTTTTATTCAAAAAAAAGTACTCTTCGCCACCGGAAGAGTCTTGTGTAAATGTATCCAATACTCATAGTAGTTTAACACGCTTACCTGTCATCCGCAATCAATCCGCTTTAAAAGTAATAATCAGAATTCCCGCCCATCACTTCTTCATGAATTCATATACTTTAGGGAACCATTCATGACTGTCGTCGCTGTAGCAAATGTGATGCTTTCCGTTTTCCGATACGATCAGCTGCTTTTGGACGGAGCCTAGCGAGCGTAGTAGATGCTCCCCTGTCGAAAATGGTACGATGCCGTCTTTCTTCCCTTGGACGACGCAGACTGGTGTCATGATCATTCCGTAATACGGTTCCACCATTTTGACGACACGGACAAATTCCTTTGCAGCATGGAGCGGCGTATTCCGTAATTTATAGTCGTATAGATGATAGAACGTGTTCGGCGGATAGTTCTTCGTCAACAACACGGCCGCATCCTCAAGAAGATAGCGCGGACTGATGTACTTCGCCGCCGCGCTGAGCAGGACGAGCTTCTCGACTTTGTACCGCAAAGCGAGGTACAGTGCAATGATGCCACCCATCGAAAAGCCGACGATGATAATGCGGTCGACTACTTTCCTCAACCGGTTGAGAGCGAGCTCCGCTTCCATCATCCAGTTTTCCGCAGTAACTTTGCTCAAATCGATCGGAAAGTCATGCCCCGGCAAAATCGGTACGGAAGTGATCCAGTCCGTCCTCTCCTCCACATACCGAATGAAAGGACGGACTTCAAACGTCCCTCCGGTAAACCCATGGAGGAACAACACACCTGTTTTCATGCTTGCAACACGCCATTCATAATCTTCTCGAGCGCCATTCCTCTCGAGCCTTTCAACAAGACGATGGAATTCTCGTCAATGGAAGAAAGAAGTGTCGCGATCAATGGATCATAATCGCTTTCCGACCAGATGACTTGTGTTTCATTCCCAGTGTTCAGAAGCTCTTCATAAAGCCATTTCATTCGCGGGCCATATAAAAGGATTCCCTGTAAGCTTATAGTGCCAAGCTGTCGGGCAATTGATTCATGGTAATGCCGTTCATTTTCGCCAAGTTCGAGCATATCTCCCAAAACAGCCCATTTGTCAGAACGGAGCTTCGTGTCCTGCAAGAACGCAAGTGCCGCCTGCATCGACGTCGGCGCCGCATTGTATGCGTCATTGATGAAGAGCGCACCGTTATTGGCGACGACAGGCTGCATTCTCATATCCGTAAGCTTTGACTGACGGAGTGCCGCGTCAATCTGTTCGTTATTGAGACCAAGTTCGCGGGCAATCAAAATCGCAGCAAGGGAATTTTTCACTTGATGGGAACCGAAAACGGGAATTGTAAAGCTGCCATCGATAATTCCTTTCGCTGTAAACCGGCTTCCTTCGTCCCCCGATTCCGTAGAGACGAGTGAAAGATCCGCACTGTCGTCGTAGCCGAAAGAGACCGCTCTCAGCTCCAGATGTTCCGACACTAACGCATTCAATAGCGGCTCGTCGCCATCATAGAAAAGAGTGCCGTCTTCCTGCAACCCATCGATGATTTCGAATTTCGCCTTCGCGATCCCTTCGCGGGAACCGAGGTCTTGCATATGCGCTTCGCCGATATTCGTAATGACGGCGTAATGCGGCTTCGCCAGATACGATAGGAAAGAAATTTCATTAAAGCCGCTCATCCCCATTTCAAGGACGGCGACTTCCGCATCTTCTTCCAACGAAAGAATCGTCAACGGCAACCCTAATTGATTATTAAAATTGCCTTCCGTCTTTTGCACTTTAAAATAAGGCGAAAGGACGCTTGCGATCAAATCTTTCGTCGATGTCTTGCCGTTTGAGCCGGTAATTCCGATAAATCTGCATGCTAGCTCTTCCCGATAAGCGCGAGCTAGCTGCTGCAGCGCGAGTTCCGGGTCATCGACGAAAATTAGCGGGATATCGGAAGGCGCTCCTGGTTCATCTTTCATCCAGAGCGATGCCGCCGCCCCTTTTTCAATCGCTTGTCGGACGTACTTATGCCCATTCACCTGTTCGCCGCGGAACGGGATGAACAAATCGCCCTCTTTAAGAGTGCGAGTGTCGATCGACACCCCGCTTACAAGTACATCGTCCATGAGCTGCCCTTCTGCCTGCAGCCACTCTGCCAGTACTGTTAATAAACGTTTCACAATCTATCACGCTCAATCCATTTTATATTGTAACTGTTGCTTTTCTTCATGCCGTTCAAGTGCCAGTTCAATGAGCCTGTCAATCAATTCCGGGTATGATGTACCTGTATTTTGCCATAGCAACGGAAACATGCTTGTCGGCGTGAAGCCCGGCATCGTATTGATTTCATTGATGAGCACTTCGTCCTGATCGGTCACAAAGAAGTCCGCCCGCACTAACCCAGCGCAATCGAGCACTTTGAATGCGCGGATCGCCATATCTTTCAATGTCGTTTCCACTTCATTCGTCACCGGCGCAGGGATGAGCAATTCCGTATTGCCGTCCTGGTATTTCGCTTCGTAATCATAAAATGCCGCCACCGGTTTAATTTCCCCGAGGACGGAGCACGCCGGGTCATCATTTCCAAGGATGCCGACTTCAATTTCGCGCGCAGTGACACCTTGCTCGACGATGATTTTCCGATCGAATTTCAACGCGAATTCCACTGCAGCAATCAAGCTTTCACGATCGGTCGCTTTGCTGATGCCGACGCTTGAACCTAAATTCGCTGGCTTCACGAACATGGGGAACATCAATTCCTGCTCCATTTTCCCGACCCAATGCTCTTGGTCCTTTTTCCATTGGTTGCGGATGAAATGGACATAAGGGACTTGCTTCAGTCCGACTTGAGCGAAGAGCTGCTTCATGACGACTTTATCCATGCCTGCGGAAGAAGCGAGCACGCCGTTTCCTGCATAAGGGATGTTCATCACTTCGAATAGTCCTTGAACCGTTCCATCTTCCCCGTTCGTTCCGTGCAATAGTGGAAGAATAATGTCAGGCATCCCGTTTCCATTCAAAAAATCATGAATGCTGTCAGGCTTTCCGCCAACACGTTCCAATCGCAATTGCTCGATCGACTCAGCAGGAGCTGCGAGCGGCTCCCCTTTCCTCCACTCACCTTCATACGTTATATAGACAGGAATCACTTCATATTTATCAAAGTCAATCGCATTTGTTACCGCCGTGGCAGTTGATAGGGATACTTCGTGCTCCGCGGATTTCCCGCCATACACTAAACCCAGTTTCTTCTTCATTAAACTCCCTCACTTACCTTAGATTTCGTTCCTTTAGTTTACCACGAAACGACGTGCCCGTTCGTAAAATAGCATGATACGGAAGGACCTTTTTTACTTCCCGGAAACTTCCTGCCTAGCAGGACGTCACTTTGAAGGATATGATAGTACATGTTTAGTACGTTATACTATAGAAAGAAAAACCCTTTACTGTATTTGTATGCACGTTAGGCGAATAGTTTAATATTGTCATATATAAAGTCCGTACAAACACTTCATTTTCCGTTATAATGAAATGTGGTTTCTATACCAATCCAACTAACTGATAAGGTGAATTACATGAATATAGATAAAAAACCAGTGGATCGATTCGATTGGCCACTTGCATTCATCCTGCTCCTCTTCTTCACGATCAGCATCATCGCCATCGCATCCGCTCAGACGACAGGACAATATAGTATAAACTTCATCCCATCCCAAATCCAATGGTATGTCGTTGGGGCAGCCATCATCGCCGTCACGATGTACTTGGAGCCGGAGCAGTACAAGAAAGCCGCATGGATCATCTATGGCGGCGGTGTATTCATCTTGGCAATTCTTTTCATTTTGCCTGATAGCTTGGAACTTGTTGCCCGCAGAAATGGTGCGAAAAGCTGGTTCCATTTACCAGGACTCGGAAGCATCCAACCAGCTGAGTTCATGAAGACGTTCTTCATCATCGGCCTTGCACGCACGATCACGAAGCACCATGAGCGATTTTTGGAAAAGACGTTGCAAACGGATTTCCTGTTGCTCGGCAAAATTTTCGCCGTCTTCATCATTCCGTTTTTATTCATCATGCTGCAGCCGGATTTAGGGACAGGCCTCGTCTTCATCGCTATCACAACCGCTTTGGTCATCGTGGCGGGCATCACATGGCGGATCATCCTGCCGATTTTCGTCGGGATTGCGTCTTTAGGGCTGACAGTTCTTTGGATGGCCTTGTACGCACAGGACTTCTTGGCGAAACTCGGTGTCAAGCCGTATCAGCTCGAACGAATTTACTCATGGCTCGATCCGTATTCATATGCTTCGAATGAAGGGCGGCACCTCATCACATCCTTGAACGCCATCGGTTCCGGGGAAATATTCGGGAAAGGGTTCAAAGGGCGGGAAGTGTACGTCGCCGAGAGCCATACCGATTTCATTTTCAGCGTCATCGGGGAAGACTGGGGATTCATCGGCGCGAGCCTCGTCATTTGCCTTTACTTCTTCCTGATCTATCATATGACGAAAATCACACTTGAATTAAAGGATCCATTCAGCACATATATTTGCGCAGGCATCATCGCAATGATCACATTCCACGTGTTCGAGAACATCGGCATGACGATCCAACTACTGCCGATAACAGGCATCCCCCTGCCGTTCATTAGTTACGGGGGCAGTTCATTGATGGGCAACATGCTCGCCATCGGCCTCATCTTCAGTATGAAGTTCCATCATCGGACCTACATGTTCAGTTCTGATGAGGACGAATAACCAACAAGATCCAAATACGCATAAATTGATTAACTTACGCATAAACCGCTGCAAAAGCGCATAAATCAATTGATTCACGCATAAAAAAGTTTAAATGCTCATAAACCATTATAATCGCGCATAACACGTGGAAAAAACGCATAAAAAAATCTCCCGCATGCAAATATGCGGGAGTTTTTCATTATGACTGTATTTGCGGGTCATTTGAAGGTGGCGCGAGGGCTTTCAGCATTTCCATCCGGGATTTCGTTGCTGTTGCCGAAACACCCAACTTCGCCAAGTTGGAGATGATTTTTTTCAAATCAACTTTTTCTTTCGCCATTATTCCACCTCGACCTTTCTATATGTTGTTGACGTATCATCCATTGGAAAGTTTCATCATTGAAATGAAATTCATGCCAATTTTCATCTATACACATCATACCACTCCTGTCCACTTTTAAATCTTTCAATTATGTTACAAATTGTTCGCCTTTTGTAAATGCTTTATACACTAAGGAAAATAAAAGATTGCAATCCAGGTCGTTTATGCGTATTAAGGGAGATTTATGCGGCTTTGGGCGGATTTGTGCGTACCTGGAGGGAATTATGCGTGAAAATCATGAGTTATGAGCATATGTAACGGCTTATGCGTGATTCAGTGGATTTATGCGTTTATGCGTGTTGAAGAGGCTTCCATTAATCCATTTCCTTTGTCAGCATACGACCGGGAGAGTAAAATGATTGTATTGATGTTTACTGAAAGCAGGTACATACATGAAAAAATCAATCTTACTGTTAATGTCGGTACAATTTTTCGTATATCTCGGATTTGGCATCATCATTCCCGTTTTGCCGGAAGTGATTGTGCAGCAGGAGCTTTCTGAAATTCACGTAGGCGGATTGCTCACAGTCTATTCGCTCGCTTCCTTCTTCACCGCGCCGCTATGGGGTGCTTTATCGGACAGGACGGGACGGAAGAAACTGATCATGGTCGGCCTCATCGGTTTCAGCCTGAGCTTTTTCCTGTTCTCCTTCTTCATTGAAAACCTTACGATGCTCTACCTTTCCCGTGTCGTCGGCGGGATTTTCTCAGGTGCGTTGTATACGGCGGTTACAGGATTTGTCGGGGATATGACGACCGAGGAAAATCGGAATAAATATATGGGCTTGCTCGGCATGTCAATCGGGCTCGGATTCATTTTCGGTCCAGCGATCGGCGGTGTTCTTGGCGATATTAGCCTGCAAACTCCATTTATCGCGTCCGGTGTATTGACGTTGCTTCTTCTTGTCTACGCGGGAATCATATTGAAAGAGCCAGAGCGTCTTGGCGAGGCGAATAAACGAGCGCTTCTTCCGAAAGGTGGCACAATGCTTTGGCAATACCGGATCCGGAATTTGTTCCTTCTTTCCTTCATGGTGACGTTGATCTTGGCGGGAATTGAATCCACATTCCAATTGTTTCAGATTTCCGCCATTGAAATCACACCTTTGCAAATCGGCTATTTATTCATGGCGGTCGGCTTTGTCGATGCAGCTATTCAAGGCGGTGTCGTGCGTCGGGTGAAAAACGGGTCGGAAACGAAGTGGATTTTAGGCGGCCAAATCATTACTGCCATCGGACTGATTTTAATACCGTTCACGGGCAGCCTATTTTGGGCGGGCGTTGCACTCAGCGTCTTCACGGCGGGCAACGCGCTCTCACGGACAGTCCTCGTTTCATTGACATCGAAGGAATCCGGCGGAAAGTATGGGACTGCAGCCGGGATGACGTATTCAATGGACAATCTGGGACGCATCATCGGGCCTCTTTTATTCACATGGCTCTTCACGAGAATGACAGGCGAAATCTACTATATATCCGCAGCACTTGCGGTCCTTTCAATCGTCTTCATTTTCACGTATCGAAAATCGTCCAAAACATTGCGATCCGCACACTAAAATGCGAAGTCCTCCGACTCTTCGGATGGACTTCGCTTTTCATTTAGGACGTCACCAATAGACGCTCCATATTTTCCCTCGCCAATTCCGGCATCTCCTCTTCCGGGATAGCCGCAATCTCTTGGAATGAAACCCCGTCATTCAACAACAGTTCCACAAGTACCCATCCTGCATAATAAGCTTCGCGTTCAATTCCCGCTTCACCTGGACCGAAAGTGAACTTCATAACTACTTCCGTCGAAGAATCTTCCAAGTAAGGGAGGATCCCTTCCAGGATTTCAGATTTCTTTGCAGCCGCCGCTTCCAACCATCCTTCCTTATGCTCCGCATAATCTTCATCCGCATGCCCAGGAACGACCGCTTTGCTTATATGCATCGCAAGCCCCTCCTGAAAAACGGTTGACCCGATTGTCCGCTCCCACGCCATAGATAGATTCGCAGTCTTTGCGTGGACGATGTGCGTCAATTCATGCGCCAATACAATTTCCGAAGTTCCCTTTTCAACTGGAAGGCATACTGCCAGCCCGCCATCACCAGTCGGTGCAACAAAAGGATTTTCATCAAACGCCCCTACAAAATAAAGTACGGTAATCGAAACATCCTCTTCGCAGCCTAACACATCCTTCACTGTCTTCAGGATTTCTTTGATTCTCTTTTCATCTGGTGTCCAAGCCTCTAATGTAGGAATGATGTCCGCGTATTGCCCCCAAGCCGCTTCCAGCATTTCGCGCGCCATCTTCCGCCCTTCATCCCCAGGAGGTACCGCCGCAAAATTATAATGCTCCTCCCATAACGCCCATCTCGCATCAGCGTCCGTCGCTTGCGCCTTCTCATAGAAAGCCAAAAACTTCGGAACAAGATTCATCACCTCAATCTTATCCAACAGACTCCCCCCTTTGTTTCAATTCACCTTCACTTCACTATTTCTAGACAAGAGCTCAAAAGCCTTCCTTTTATACAATTTTCTCCAATTAAGACTAAGCTTTTATAGTTCCGATACGGCTTTCGCTTTCACAGCTTTCCGATCTTCAAGTTCTGGATGCGCCTTTCGTACAACCGACGGCCTTGCTAACACGAGAACGACTCCGATCAATAATAGACTGGATACAATGAGAATCCACTGTGCCGGTAAGACATCATACAAGAACCCGTATAAAACCATTCCTAGCGGCATAAGCGCCATTGCCATCGTTTCGAGAATAGAAAACACACGTCCTTTATAATCGTCATCAATCATCTTTTGCATCATGACCATCAACGGTGTATTGACGATGATTTGTATTAACCCGAAGCCGAACATGAGCGTTGCGTAATAGGCGAACATCCATGAGTACGGCATGGCAAGGATGAGCGGAAATGCTACTCCACTCATAAGTAGAGCCATTCCGATGATCCCCCGCTTTCCAACTAATAGTGGGAATTTCACTTCTTTCCGCATTGATAAGTAAAGCGACATGAGCAACATCCCAACTGCCAATGCTCCATCGACGAGTCCAAAATGCTCCGGCGCCATTTTCAATTTTTCAATGAGGATGAAAGAGTGGCCGACCATGAACGCGCCGAATAAAAAGTTAATGAATAATGAAATCCAAATGATCGCCATGATGACCGGCTGCAGCCTCAAATAGGAGAGCCCCGCTTTCATACTTTGTAGCATCGACTCTTTCGGCTCCCCTTCTACAACTTCTTTCCTTCTTGCGAATAGCTTGAAATTCATCGTCGATTCAAGAAGTACCGCAAGCGTCGAAGCTGACATGTATATTGTAAGGAACACTGGCATCGTGACGGTTCCATATAACACGCCTGCAATTGCGGGACTGCCAATCGCTGCAAATGAAATCGACATTTGGTTAAGGGACATCGCCTTTTGAATTCGTGCCTCATCGACAAGTCCAGTTATCGATGAACTAAATGTCACCCCTGAGAATGTGGAAGTGATAGCCAGAATCGCTGTCGTAATGTAAATCGCAACAAGCGAAATGCCCGAAGTCAAACTGACAGTAAGAAGCCCCCCAATCGCCATTGTAGATGCAATCTGCGCCGTTATGACGATCGCCTTTCGTGAATATCGGTCCGCCACATAACCCGCAAATGGCGCAACAAGAGTACGGGGCAAAATACTGCAGATCAGGTTCGTCGCAAAGCTTGTCGCGGAACCCGTCAATTGCAATATATAAAAGCTGACGGCGAACGCATATACTTGCGCGCCGAACGATGCGATAAGCTTACTAATTGTGAACGTCCATAGATGATATGTGGCCCTTTTAATCTTTATTGATTCGCTCAAAATAATCACTCCACTCAGTAAGTTTAATTACATTAAACAAATAATACCACGCTCCCTCTTCCATTACAAGAGAAAGTTTAATATAATTAAACTATATGCTATTTATTGAAAGGAGTGTTCCTGTGGATACGTTAGGCGAACGAATCAGGTCGTTGCGAAAACAGCGGAAGATGACATTAGAAGCATTGGCAGGAGACCAGCTGACAAAAGGAATGCTCAGTTTAATTGAAAACAATAAAGCGAATCCATCGATGGAGAGCTTGTCGTATATCGCAGAACGGCTCGGAGTGGAAATGTCTGAGCTATTGGAAGAAGTAAATACGCAGGAGCTGCGTGAAGTATTGGAGAAGGTGGAGAAACTAACTAATACGGAAATTGATGAGATAACAGATGAGCATAAGCAAATTATCGAATTAATCGGTCCATATGCTGAGAAGTTGACGCATGGTTATGAAGCTGCGCGCCTTTTGGACATCTATAGCAGAGCTCTTTATCTTGAAAAGAAGGACGGATGGCAGGAAGCTTCTGATAAGGCAGCCAAGATCTACGATCAAATGAATATCATTCCCCGCCTTGCCTCAATGGGTATTTTCAGATCGATGGTGAAATTTTCGGAGCATGATTATGAAAGTGCTCTTGCCATCCTATTGAAGGAAAGGGAGCAGATAGAAGCGCGGGATGCGTTCATCGATCCACTGACCCGACTGGATTTCGATTATACAGAAGCTGTTCTTCACTATGCAGTTGGAGATGCTGAAGAAGCGATTCGTGTCATGAAGATAGGCATCGAATTTTCGAAGGAGAAACAAGTCTTTTATCGCATTGATCATTTATATCGCTTGGCTACATTCCACGCTATGATGACAGGTGATGAGGAAGCAAAGAAGTATTATGAGAGGAAAATGGAGTTATACGGTGAATTTGCGGATGATAAAGACTCGATTTTCTTTACGGTCTTTACAAAAGTCCATTATATGACTTCCTATAAGAAATCATACGAGGAAGCACTGGCTCTAATCAACAATTTTTACACTGAGAATGAACTTCTCAACTACCAGAAGCCCTATGGTTTTATGGAAAAAGGCAAAGCACTGTACGGGACTGGTAACTATGAGGAGGCGCTATCGTGCTTTGAGCAAGTAGTAATTGCAGACTATATCCATCATCCATTCGACCTATCCATCTTTTACGAAAAGGATGCATACGCGGCGCTATGCCATCTAGCCTTAGGGAATGAAGCGGAAGCTCTCCGTTCGATTGACATAGCGGTGAAAAACATTTCCACCATGCCACGAACACCTTATAAGGATTTCATTATGGAGACGTATGAATTGATTCATGGCAAATAAAAAATGCCGGAGAAGCGTGTTTGCTTCTCCGGCATTTATTCAATCACGTAGCATCAATCGACTGATGCTCCATTGAGCCATTATAGACATCCTTATCCAACTCGCCGTTAATTCGTGCAGTTGTCACACCCGCGGTCATGGAACCACTTACGTTCAATGCCGTCCGGCCCATATCGATCAGCGGTTCAACCGAAATCAACAAACCTGCCAATGCGACCGGGAGATTCAAAGCCGATAGGACAAGAATCGCCGCGAATGTAGCTCCTCCGCCGACCCCAGCAACCCCGAACGAACTAATTGCGACAATTGCAATCAACGTAAGCAGGAATGTCGGCTCTAATGGATTTTGACCGACAGTAGGCGCTATCATGACAGCGAGCATCGCCGGATACACGCCGGCACAGCCATTCTGCCCGATTGACAATCCGAAAGAGCCTGCAAAGTTTGCAACCCCATCCGGAACTCCGAGTCGATCGGTTTGCGTTTTGATGTTAAGTGGTAAAGTACCCGCACTCGATCTTGACGAGAAAGCGAATAGCAAAGCTTCCGCCGTCTTCTTCACGTACGTTACCGGATTCAACCCGGAAATTGTAATGATAATCAAATGGATGAGGTACATGACTAGCAACGCAACATACGAAGCAAGGACGAATTTCCCTAAGCTGAAGATCGCTGCAAAGTCGGATGTTGCAACAGTCCTCGCGATGATCGCCAAGATTCCGTATGGCGTCAAACGCAGCACGATACGTACGACACCCATGATCAATGAATAAAGGGCATCAATTCCCTTTTTCACCAAGTTTGCGTTCTCTTCATCCCGTCTTGTCAGTGCCAAATAGGCAAATCCGAGAAACGCCGCGAAAATGACAACGCCGATCGTCGATGTAGGGCGCGCTCCCGTAAAGTCAAGAAACGGATTCGCTGGCAATAGTTCAAGAATTTGATCCGGCAATGCTTTGCCTGACATATCTGCAGAACGTTCTTCAATGGAAACGCCACGTGCAGCTTCCGCCTCACCTTGGACAATTTCAGAAGCGTCCAGGTTGAACAGCAATGACGCCGAAATACCGATAGCTGCAGCAATTGCAGTCGTACCGACAAGAATTCCTAAAATCATCCCAGCCATCTTGCCGAAGTTCTTCCCGATCGTCACTTTCGTGAACGCACCGAGAATCGATATGAACACAAGAGGAACGACAATCATTTGTAGAAGCTTGACGTAGCCAGTTCCGACAATATTAAACCAACTAACCGATTTCGCCAGCACTTCCGAGTCTGCTCCATAAGCGACATTCAAGATAAAACCGAACAGGATCCCAAGTCCAAGACCTGTGAAGACCCTTTTGGAAAACGAAACATTTTTCCGATGCATACTATATAGAAGTCCTATTAAAAGTAACAACGCTGCTATATTTACAAATAGTAAAACAGTATCCACTTCTTTTCCCCCTCCAGGAATAAATAAAAAACTATAAAAAGACTATATACCCTTAAATCATATCAGTCAAGTAGGATTAACGATCTTCATGAAATACTTTTACTGAAAGCGAAGTTCAACTACAGGAGTCCCCACTTGTGGATGATATTCCCTTCTTTTTCGGTTGGTTTTGGTATACTACTAGTGAGCAGTCACTTAAGGAGGGCTTATATGGCCAGTTTAATCACGATTACGGTAACATCCATTTTCATATTGAACATTTTCCTTGCGATTGCGCTGATTTTCCTCGAGAGAAGGGACCCAACAGCAACGTGGGCATGGATTCTCGTTCTATTCTTCGTACCTTTATTCGGCTTTATCATCTATTTATTATTCGGAAGGAAATTACGGAGAAAGCACCTATTCAGGTGGGAAGGGAAAAATCGAATTGGCATCGAGACGTTAATTGATTACCAAATTGAAGCGATCGAGCAAGGGACATTCGACTTCAGACTGGATGATACCGCACATTACAAGGATAAGATTTACCTTCACCTTCGCAACAACCACGCCGTTTTGACTCAAGACAATGACGTTCAAGTTTTTAATGACGGCGTCGCAAAATTCGATGCCTTGCTGAAAGATCTTGAAAGCGCCAAAGACCATATCCATTTTCAATATTATATTTTACGATTGGACTCATTAGGCACCCGTATCTTGGATGTACTAATTAAAAAGGCGAAGCAAGGCGTGAAAGTGCGCGTCCTGTTCGATGATATCGGTTCACGGGGACTCCGCGTGAAGCATTTGAGGGAATTGATCGATTCCGGAGGAGAAGTCGCAGCGTTCTTCCCGGCCATCCTGCCTCTCATCAACCCCCGCCTCAACTACCGGAACCACCGGAAAATCGTTGTCATTGACGGACGCGTCGGCTATGTCGGTGGCTTCAATGTCGGAGATGAATACTTGGGATTGAATAAGAGATTCGGCTATTGGCGAGACACGCATCTACGCATCGAAGGCAGTGCAATTCATCCGCTTCAAACAAGATTCATCCTCGACTGGAACCAAGCAACCGAGATGGAAGACATCGAATATGCCGAGCGGTACTTCCCTGCCATCCCACGAAAAGGGACGGTCGGCCTGCAAATCGTATCAAGCGGTCCGGATGCCGAATGGGAACAGATCAAAGACGGCTATTTGAAGATGATCTTTTTGGCGAAGGAGTATATTTACATCCAGACGCCGTACTTCATTCCGGACGTCAGCTTCCTTGACGCTTTGCGCATCGCGTGCTTATCCGGAGTGGACGTCCGCATTATGATTCCGAATAAGCCTGACCATATGTTTGTATACTGGGCGACGTATTCGAATGTAGGAAAACTGTTGAGGGCCGGTGCGAAAGTGTACATTTATGAAAATGGCTTCATCCATTCGAAGCAAATTGTCGTCGATGATGAGTTGTCCACCGTCGGTACTGCGAACATCGACGTGCGCAGCTTCAAACTCAATTTTGAAATCAATGCATTTATTTACGACCGCGAGAAGTCGCACGAGCTCGCTGAACTATTCGAGCAGGATATGCAATTATCGACGGAGCTGACGTACGAAATGTATTTGAACCGGACACGGTGGATCAAAATAAAAGAATCGGTTTCTAGATTATTGTCACCAATACTATAACGAATAAATAAAAATCCTCCCCCATCATATTTCAGGATGGAGGAGGATTTTTTCATTTCAACCCGAGATATTCTTCTAGTGTGATGTTGCGTTTGAAGATTTCTTCGGCAATTTCTTTTCCGACATAACGGAAATGCCACGATTCATGCCTATAGCCCGTAATGTGTTCCTTGCCTTCCGGGTATCGGAGGATGAAGCCATAACGGTACGCGTTTGCCGCTACCCACTTCCCGGCCTCCGTATCCCCAAATTTAAAAGAGGCCCAGTATTTTTCGTAGTTCACTTCCCCGATATCGAACGCGAGCCCTGTTTGGTGTTCGGAATAGCCCGGGCGCGCGCTATATCGGTCTGCCTTTTCCGCGCCATCCTTTTTGACATACCGGTCGTAGAGCGACGCTTGGTATTCATAGGAGCGATATGTACTGAAGGCAGTTAAATTGATGCCAGAAAGTGTTGCCTCCGCAGCCATCTCCTCGAATGCTTCCCTTGCTTCTTTGCTCTCACCGGGAGCGTATGTGCTTGGCAGAGGATATTTTTTATTCGCAATGAGGATTCCGTTAATGATTGTCGGTTTATCCGGCAGCTTTTGACCTTCGATATAGCCGCTATTGTTCGGCTTTGCTGAAGGTTTCTTCGTCACTGTCGGTTTCTCCTCTTTTTTCGGTTCAGGTTTTGCTGGTTCTACACTTTTCTCCGGCTCTTTCGTCTCCGGTTCTTTCACTTCCGCAGGCGACTTTTCTTCAACAGGTTTCTCTTCAACAGGAGGTGCTTCCTCTTCCGGCTTTTCAGGCTCCACCTCTGTCAAGTCCGATTCGTCCACGTCATCCGGCTTCACTTCCTGCTCTTCCACAGGCGGTGCTTGCGTTTCCCCGATACCTGCTTGCCTCAATGTCTTCGTTATGTCCCAGTCGTTCATGCCGATCCACACAACAATCGCCGTCATGATCAAACTCGTCAATAGCAGCGTGATTGTCAATGCTTTGTTGGATTTCTTCCTGCTCATATATTTCTGTTTCCGCTTCATCGTATGTTGGCCTTCCTTCTACTCTAGGTATCTCTCATTTATAAATATGTTCAAATCGCCATATGACGATGTTCTTTCAAGTCCGTGTATGCTATCATTTATTTTCAAATATGTAAATTGCAAATCAATGATTGCGAGGATAACTTATGAATAATCAACGATGGCTTTCCATAAGCTTTTTCATTTTCTTCTTTACGTGGGGCGTCTTTCTCCCCTATTGGACAGGTTGGTTGACGATTGAAAAGGGCTTGTCCGTGAAGGACGCAAGCATCGTCATGGGCGCGGGAATGATTGTCCGGTCATTTTCGACATTCCTCGTCTTTCCTTATTTGACGGAAAGAACGTCGTATGTCCGCGTCATGAAATGGACGACGGTGTTGTCGCTGCTACTTGCCGTCCTCTACATCCCCGAGGCACCATTCATTGCATTGTTCATCATTACGGTGCTGTTCAGCGCCGTTTATCCGATCATCTTGCCGGCTGTCGAAAGCGGCGCGTCCGTCCTTATGCAGAAGGAGCATGTCCATTATGGCAAAAGCCGCTCATTCGGCTCGATCGGGTATACGGTTGCGCTCTTGCTCGTCGGTACCGCAACCGCGATTTGGAATGAACAAGCTATCCTATATATGATGATTGCCGGACTTGCGATTGCAGCTCTATTCTACTCCCGTCCCGCACCTGCCGTTTTACAGAGCATCCCTGATAGGAAGGATCCTCGCAATCGAAAAAACGGGTTGAAGACGTTATTTGCGACAAAAGGCTTTACGGTCATCATGGTACTTGCAATTCTATTGCAAGGCGCCCATGCTTCGTACTACAATTACGGCTTTCTGTTCCTCGATGACTTGGATGTCAATGGATTCTACATCGGAATCATTTTGAATATCGCTGTTTTGTTCGAAATCCTATTTTTCGCAAAGGCGGATCGTTTCTTGACCGACATGCGGATATCGACGATGTTCCTCATTGCAGCAGTCGGATCGACGGTGCGATGGGTGCTCGTCTTCTTATTTCCAACAGCATTCGTTTTCATCGCGACACAGCTATTGCATGCCGCATCGTTTGGAATCGCCCATTATGCGTTCATCCAATATATATCGAAAAAGCTTCCAAACTCGCAGATTGCTGCGGCCCAAGGGTTTTACGCCGCATTCGCTATGAGCTTAAGCACTGCCATCTTGACGTTTCCGGCAGGCTTCCTATATGAGATTTCACCGGGAACCGCATTTTTAGGAATGACTGTCTGCTCCATCCCTGCCATCTTCATCGTACTCGCAACCCGCAAACGGTTGGCTTATTAATATCTACCATGTTCTCCGCTCGCGGGGAACATTTTTTATTATAACTGTTGATTTTCACTACAGGCGGACGCTTTCCGCGGGCGAGGCTAAGCCAATCGAACAGCGAAGGGTTCGATTTGCCGTATTTCTGCGCTTTTTGCAGAAATTAAGGCATCCTCAACCTGCTCCCAACGCTACCGCTTTTGCTCCCTTAGGGTCGCAGAATACAATGCTCGCAAAAGCCGTTCTTCGTTACGGCTTTCGCAGGAGTCGCCGCCTTTCGCTACAATCAACGAAGCCTCCATAAGCAAGAAATATTAAAATACAATAAGCAATAGCACAACGACAAACGAAATGGCGAACAGGATGGATAAATAGCGCATCCATCTGGACTCCTTGTCAAACCCTTGCTCCTTGAACGATTTCGCCCTCGAGGCGTTCGTCAAGGTGAAAAGCGCCATCATCGTCAAGACGGCAAAATCTAACTTACCCCTGACGACAAAAAATAATGTCACGACTCCTAACAAAACGATGCCGATGACGGATGCTTTCTTCTGAGTCACGTTAATTCCCTCCAAAAAAGGCCGGAGATTGCTCTCCAGCCTCCCATATGCCTTTGTCAATCTTTCTTTGTCTCTGTCTCAGCGACCGGTTGCGTTTCTTTATAATAAAACTTCCGGCCCAAGTACGTTTGGAAGATGAGCAATAGCCCACCAACCGCCCAATAGAGCGGTAGCGCCGCCATCACTGTGAATGAGATGAACATGATCATGATCGGCGACATATAGATGAACATTTTCATCTGTTGCTTCTGCTGCTCAGGCATCGTCCATAACGATACACGTGCTTGGACGAAATAAACTGCACCCGCAATAAGCATCATGATGATATCCGGCTCGCCCAAGTTGAACCATAGGAATTTGTGCTCCTTCACTTCCGGCGGAGCGTAAAGAATTGCGAAATAAAGGCCCATGATAATCGGCATCTGGATAATCAATGGCAGACAGCCCATGTTCAACGGATTGACGCCGTGCTTGGAGTACAAGCCCATCATTTCCTGTTGAAGCTTCATCTGCTCTTCCTTTTCTTCCTTTTCTTTCGCTTCTTTCAAGCGCTTTTGGATATCTTCCATTTCTGGACGGAGAGCGTCCATTTTGATTTTCATTTCTTGCTGTGCCTTATAGTTTTTCAACATAAGCGGCATGAGCACTAGGCGGATGGCAACTGTAATAAGGATAATCGCCAAACCATAGCTTCCGTTGAACGTTTCACCGAGATAATGAAGAAGCCATTCCATCGGTTTGACGAAAATATTATAGAATGTCCCTTCTTTGTTCTGGACTCCGGAACAGCCACTTAAGAAAACTGCAGCTGTTATCAATATCGTGAATAAACCAATTTTCTTTTTCAATAAATTCACCTTCACTATTTCAAACTACTGAAAAGTATACATCAATTCACAGTGCAATTACAATCAATGTTCTTTATTTACTTGTATTTATCGGAAAACGGACATAAAAAAACGCCTCCATTAAGGAAGCGAATTGATTATTGATTTTGAGGGGCTTGGCTCGTGTCCACTTTCTTACTGTAGAGACCGTCCACTTCTGACTCCTTGGACTTGTCTTCCACTTCTTGGTTGTAGTAATGGACGCTTGTTTGCGCGCCTTCACTTACCATTTTATTATCCTGCAAGTCGTATGGATCCGAATGACCAGCTTTCGTCTCATCGGAACGGTTCAATTTTTGCGATTCTATAAAGGAGTCGACTTTCGTTTTCATATTATTCACCGCAACCATCGCCTTGTCACGATTTTCTTTTTTGCTGAAATATGCGTATGCACCTGCAGCCAACGTGGCAAGAAGCAATCCATTTCCGCGTTTACGTGCCATACTTATCAATCCTCCATTTAATATAAGAAATCGTATTATACTTGCAGTATACCCTTATCCCGGTTTTGAAAACTCCATTCAGCCAGATCCAATATCGGCAAACGAATCGTTTTCATTAGTAGTAGCATCTCATATCGTCCGTGTCATTTCAAATTATTCAGTTGATTTTTATAGATTCAATTCACTTTTTAGATAATTTAATTTTTAATATTTCAATATGATGACAATCATAGTTTCTTGTCCCATTTTTTGTTATGATAGCAAAAAGGATTACGGAGGTGATTCGTCATGATCAGACCGATGACTGCCGAAGATATTGGCTATATACAGCACATTGCCCACACCACGTGGAATGATACATACGAGGGGCTAATTCCTGAAAACATTCAAAAAGAATTTATCGATCGGTCCTATTCCGATGCGATGATGATGAAACGGATGGAGAAGACTCATGTGCTCGTCGCTGAATGTGAACAAGGAACCCCGATTGGCTTTCTCAATTTCACGAGGGAAGATGAAGATGGCGACTCCGAATTGACAGCCATGTATATTCTACCTTCCTATCAGCATTCAGGGTACGGCAAGAGACTTTTCGATTATACGATCAGCATGCTCGGCAACGCCAAACAGCTCTTCGTTTATGTAGATAGCCGAAATACGGCTGGACGAGCATTTTATGAAAGACAAGGATTCGAATTGGTGGAGGTATTTAAGGAATACTTCGAAGGCTACCCTGTCGAAACCGCACAGTATGTCTACTATATTCATGAACCAGTGCTTGCCTATTAAAATAAAGAGACGCTTTCCCATTTCGGGAAAGCGTCTTTTTGTTTTACAACGGTCTCATTCCATCGCTGTCATATGATCGATCCGCGTATTGAAGATCATCCTGTAATGGCGGCTTTTTCGTAAAGCAAAGAATCGCTGCGACGTAGAGCAGGATGGAAGGCAATGATAGGATTCCCCCTAACACACCCGCAATTATGAACATGATTCCTGCGAGTTTGGCATTCTTGTTTTTCCAGATGTTTACGATTCCGACAATATTCAATACGACACTTATGATCATTGCAATAATGATAAACCACATAAATCCTCCGAGAAGATCGAAAACCGGGATCATCATGTCTATGTCCGCCTGTGTCAATGAAGGATCAGTTTCCAAAACGAAAGCCGGGTCATTCTTCGCCATATATAAAATAGCCATTCCAAAGAAACCAAAAATAATTCCAATTGCAGTCATAATGACAGCAATGATGGATAACACCTTTTCAGCTGTGCGATTCAAATAAAGCACCCTTTCCTCTTACATTTTTCTATCATAACAAGTATACGAGAGATAATACAATAAGTTTCATATCTCAACTTCTTTTTCACAAGGGAAGTTTTGGAATTGTCATTCGCGGGTACTAGATTTCTATGAAGGAACATATTAAGAAGTGGAAGGAGAGCATGAAATATGGGGAAAAACCTGATTTTCACCTCGACGGACATGCTTTACACAGTCGCAGGCGCATCCGTACTAACTGGCATCGTATATTTCGTCACAATGGCATGGGGGCTTTGATTCATTTTCAGCATAAATAAAAGGCAATCCTTTCATCGATGAAGGATTGCCTTTTTTCGCTTTTTAGTTCCGTCTAGACTGCGGGCGCCAGAGGCTCGGGGTCATAAGTCAAATCTGCTCTGTGGCAAAGTTCGCCACGCCGCATCTTTGCCTTATGCCTGTCGCCTCTAGGCAGGCGTCCTCCGCTTTTGCTTAAGCCTTTACATCATCATATTCTTTATAACGATTAAACGCAGTGACTACGTACGAACATACCGCTTCCATCTTGTATCCTTTTTCGCGGGCATATTCCGCAGCGCGGTCGAGCAATTGCTTCGCCACACCTTGTCCTCGCAAGTCTTCCGATACATACGTATGATCCATGACCATGACATCCGCGAGAAGCGTCCACGTGATTTCAGCTAGCATCTTTCCGTCCTTTTCGTGCCGGAACGCAAATGCGTCTCCGCCAAGCTCGACTAATTCAAATTCCATGTGATCCTCTCCTTTTACAATATTCTATCATATTGCACGTTTGTATCACTTGAACCATGACTGGATCGATTCAAAAAGATCTGCAAAGAACTGTTTCACTTTATCCCAAAAACCCGGGTCGATTTCACCGAACTTCTCTTTTATCGTTGTCGCCATATCGGATAATTGCTCGGACAGTTTATTGAAATCGATGTCCAAGTTCCGGATCCGATCCATCAAGTCAATGAGCAATTGACGGTCTGCCTCGTTCAACTCGATATTCAGCTTCTTCAACTGTTCATTGACAATTGTCTCGACTTCTTCTTTCGTCGCTGGCTTGTTATCGGCGATCGCCTTCTTGATTTCCGTCAGAAGCTCCGCCACTTTGTCCTGGTCGATGCCGGAATCCTTCGCAAACTTTGTCGCCAAATTCAGCTCGTCATTCGCAACATCCGTCCGCTCGGTATCAAGCGTTTCCCCGGACACTTCATACGCCTTATAAATCCCTACCAATGCAGAATGCCCCGTCACCGGCTTCGGCGCCGCCACTTCTACGATCGCGTCCTCGATGCCAGCTGTCATCATCGCTGTCGCATACATCTCGTTCGTCACTTGTGTAATATTGTCAGGCGTGACGATGTTAATGACGAGCCCTTTCCCTTCGTCCTGCCTCGTAATTTTGGCGGATGAATACATTCTCGCCTGGCTGTTGCCGTCTTTAATATATTTCACAAGATCAGTTCCATCGACCGTAATTTCGTCGACTTCCGCACTCTCTTCGACTTTCAAGCTTTTTTTAACGCTTTCTTTCTCCGCGTCGGTCAAGTTCGCCCCTAGCACAACAATGGGCACACCCAGTTTTTCATCAATGGCCGTATCGGCTTTCGCGCTCGTCGGCAGCAAGCTACAGGCAAAGAGCAATAACGCGCTCGCCACCACCAATAGTTTCTTCATAAGCTTTCCCTCCTGTACTAAGAAGTAGTACGAAGTACATTGAAAAAGGTTCCTGTTCTCATTTCAAGGTTGTCCAACCTTCACTTTGTGTAACTTTCCCTTCCTTCATCAACTTGCCGAGCGCCCGTTTGAATGCACCCTTGCTCATGCCGAACATCTCGCTTATTTCATCGGGAGTCGATTTGTCTGAAAACGGCATTTTGCCGCCTACATCCGTCAAGTAGCGGTACACAGTTTCCGCATCATCGCCGAGGCGCTCCTCTTTCCTAGGGAGCAAAGAGCCGTTCAGCGTGCCATCATCGCGCACGTCGATGATCCGGATATCCACTTCCTCACCCAGGCGCGGCTCATGCTCCCGCTCCGTATTGTGGACGAATATCCTGTACGTTTCCGGAATGCTCAAGAAGAATGATCCCACTGGCAATAGACGATATGCCCTTGCTTTCAAGTTTTTGTTGAAAGCCGTTTCTGGCGCATCTGCAATCAATTCCAGCACTCTCTCCTCCGTCGCGAGGCGTCCGAAAATATTGCCGCCAAGATCGGTGCGCAATGTCATGAACAACTCATCATCCGTCTTCGGCCATAGTGCTTTCACTCGCGGCAGGTCCGCTTTATTCACGAGCACTTCGAAGGACGAACCGATGTCCACATATGCGCCTTCCTTTTCATCAATCCGAATGACCCGTCCCCAGCCGAACGACTCGCATGTCATCTTCGGAATATTGGACGTCGCTGTCAATTCGCCGCGCCTGTTCATATACAGGAAGACTTCGACGACATCGCCCTCTTCGATCGGCGATTCGAATTCTGATGCATTGATCATAATCTCCTGCTCGTCTCCGCCATCCAGCACCCATCTAGATCCTTCCTGGCCAATTACAGTCAGCTGGGCGGTAAAACCCGGTTTATGTTCTGTCATTTCATATCTCCTCTTCCATTTAGAAGCTTTGCCGTTCCTTCAATCGTTGCACGAACCCTTCGTCCTCTTTCATTGCTTCCACGAGATCCGTTATCCGATCCATCGCATTCCAGCTTAAGTGGTGCTCGATCCCTTCAACATCGTTGTAAATGTTCTTCTCTTCGACACCGATGATCCGGAGAAACTGTTCGAGAAGATCATGTCTTCTGACGAGCTTCTTTCCGAATGTCAATCCTTTGTCTGTCAGCTCAAGCCCTCTATAGCGCTCGTAGACGACATAGCCTTCACGGTCAAGCCGCTGCGCCATTTTCGTGACAGATGAAGGCAATACCGAAAGTGCTTCTGCTACATCAGAAACGCGAGCTTCTCCTCTCGCCTCGAGCTGCAAATATATTTGTTCAATATAATCCTCCATACTTGGTGTTGCCAATCGTTCCACCTCCAGTATGTACATTCCCTGCCCATTCAATGATAAATCATGCATGAAAAGCAGTTTACAATTTATAGCTTACGGGTAAATTCACTATACCACTTCGAAGGAGTGAAAAAAATGGGTAAACTACTTTGGATTATTATCGTAGCATTAATCGCCTTCTGGCTGCTTGGATTCGTCATGAAGGTTGGAGGCGGATTGATCCACCTTCTGTTAGTCATTGCAGGAATCATTTTCGTCATCCAGTTGTTAACCGGCAGGCGATCAGTTTAAAGAAAGGGTGCCAATCGATGGCACCCTTTCTTATTTTACTTTTGCATAAATGCACGTATTTCGCAAATGCTTGCCATCCACTGAAAGGGAATCGCATTTCAACGTCCCTTCCAGCTCAAACCCTGCCCGTTCAGCGACAGAACGGCTTTTCACATTTTCCTCATCACATCTTATTTCCACTCTGCGGGCGTTCAGCTCCTCGAATGAAAAACGCGATAATCGCTCAACCGCTTCGGTCATAAGGCCTCGCCCTTCGAATTTCGTGTCCAGCCAATACCCGATTTCGAACTTCGGAACTGTCCAGTCGATCCGGTGAAGTCCGGTTGATCCGACAAACTCGCCAGTTTCCTTCGAAAACATATGAAGCCGCAAATCTTTCCGTGTAATGAAATCCGCAATTGCCTGGCGCAGATTATCTTCTGTCGCATGCAGCTCAGGTGCCTTTTGTGCAAAGGGCATCCAGTCCTTTAAGGTAGGCAGCGAGTTGCGGATCGCATTCCACACATCAAGAGCATCTTCCACTTCAGGCATGCGAATAATGAGCCTCTCCGATTCAAATTCAGTTGGGAAATTCGGAATGCGTTTTTTCGGTTTTTCTCCGATACCTGCATCTTCCCACATGACAGGCGTCGTCGTTCCCGCCAAGAAGTCTTCCCGTGTCATCCCGTATGTGACAGCGTCATAATATGAATTCTCTTTCGGTGAGAACCACGCTTTCCGCAAATGGGCTTCCTTTACAAACCCAGCACGCTCAAACGTCTTCCGCATCGCCAAATTATCTTGACGCGTATGGCCTTCCAACCGGATTTTCTCTTCAGGCATGCCAAAGACGAACTCCGTAATGAGGCGAAGCGCTTTCGGTCCGTACCCGAGTCCTCTATAACGATCCGCAATCCGTAAATCGAACAACGGAATTTCATCCTGCAAATCATGGATCTTCACAATTCCTACGATTTCATCTTCCTCGTTTTGCACCCAAAACGTTTTCACTTCATCCGATTCATACCCGCCGTCTTCAATCGTCTTTTCAATCAGTTCGCGTTCCGGATGCGCATTCCCATGAAACGGCCATGTATTCGTCGTCAAAAAATGAATGAGCTGTTCCTGTTCCTCCATCGTCCATTCCCGTAATTTCATTCCAATCCCCCCGTTCGGGCTGCGTTCTCTACTTATGGATTCGTATCAATCTCAATGAATTCAACACGACGAGCAACGTTGCACCCATATCCGCAAAAATTGCAATCCATAATGTCAACCATCCTGGGATGATCAACAGCAGCGCTACAATTTTTAAGCCTACTGCAAACATAATATTTTCTTTAATAATCTGCAACGTTTTTCGGCTTAATTTCATCGTATACGGCAATTGTCGGAGATCATCCGCCATCAAGGCAATATCCGCCGTTTCGAGAGCGGCATCCGTCCCTGCCCCGCCCATGGCGATTCCGATTGAGGAGGCGGCAAGCGCCGGCGCGTCATTAATGCCGTCACCGACCATCGCGACCCGGCCATATTGACCGATCAATCCTTTCACGGCAGTTAATTTGTCTTCTGGCATGAGTCCCGCACGGACGTCCGTCACGCCGGCCAGTTTCGCAATCGCTTCGGCTGTCCGCTTGTCGTCCCCCGTCAGCATGACCGTATGCCGGATGCCGACCCCTTTTAATTGTTGCAAGACATCGGCACTTTCTGCCCGCAATGGATCCGTAACTGCGATCAACGCTTTGAACGTGTGATTGAAGATGACCGCCATGACGGATTTTCCGGCCTGTTGCAGTTCTTCGGCGCGCTTGTTCATTTCCATGGGCAGCTCTGTCAGCTCGGATGCCCACTTCATACTCCCGACATGGACAAGGGTGCCATCCACTTCCCCGTAAGCCCCTTTCCCGGTGACCGACTGGAAGTTCCGGATTTCCGTCAAGCCTGCGCCTTCTTTTTCCGCATAGTCGACAATTGCACGTGCCAACGGATGCTGGGACATCGATTCGACCGCAGCGACCGCTTGCAGGATAGTATGTTTCTTCCCATCTTCCACAATAAAATCCGTCACTTCGGGGTATCCTTTTGTCAAGGTGCCCGTCTTGTCGAATGCGATAGCATGAATGCGGCCCATCTCCTCAAGGTAGACGCCGCCTTTAATGAGGACGCCTTGGCGGGCGGCATTCCCGATCGCCGTCACGATGGCAACAGGAGTCGACACGACGAGCGCGCAAGGACAGCCGACGACGAGTACCGCGAGCCCTTGGTAAATCCATGTATGCCAGTCCCCTCCGAAAAGAGGCGGGACGATGGCGACTAAAATCGCGATGCCGATAATGATTGGTGTGTAATATTTTGCAAACCGATCGACGAATTTCTGAGAAGGTGCTTTCTCCGCTTGGGCATCCTCAACGAGATGGATGATTTTAGCGATTGTCGTGTCACCAACGAGTTTCGTCACGGTCACTTCGAGTGCGCCTTCTTCATTCAACGTTCCTGCAAACACTTCGTCATCCGCCTGTTTCAGCACCGGGACTGATTCCCCCGTGATCGCTGCCTGATTGACAGTGGATTTTCCGCTTTTGACGATGCCGTCCATTGCAATTTTCTGCCCCGGTTTCACGAGAAGGATGTCGCCGACTTGTATGTCTTCCGTCGGTAATTCCATGATGCCCCCATCCCGTTTCACAAGCGCGGACGCTGGAGCGATATCCATGAGCTGGCGGATCGATTGCCGTGCTTTATTCATGGAGTACGCTTCAAGCGCTTCACTCACTGCGAATAAAAAGACGACGACCGCCGCTTCCTGCCATTCACCGATAATTGCCGCTCCGATAATCGCAATCGTCATCAACGTCTTCATGTCAAAATCGAGCCTCGCGAGGTTCTTGATGCCTGTTATGAACATGCCCGTCCCGCCGATCAGGATGGCGACTGCGAACAGGCCCGTCACTACAGCTGGATGCGCGACGTCCCGATAGGCGAAAACCATTCCGGCAATGACGAAGACGAGGGATAGAATCGTAATTATATTTTCCTTCCTCCGGAAAAACGGGATTTTCGGCTCAGGGTCCCTTTTCGTCAATGGCACAACTTGAATCCCATCAAAGGCGCCTGCTGCCTGAAGCTCCTCCATCGTCGCCTCACCTGTGAAAGAGAGCTTTGATGCGCCGAAGTTGACGGTCGCTTCTGTCACGGAAGGGATGCTCTTCACATTGTTTTCAAATTTCATCGCACAGTTTGCGCAAGTTAGATTTTCGAGTCTATATTCTGTCTTAGCGGCCATCCGGATCATCCTCCCTTTCAGCTGCGTGATCGTGGGCAATCTTTACAAGATCATATACATGCCCATCCGCAAGGGAGTAATAGACCATTTTTCCTTTACGTTCCGATTTCGCAAGGCTATGTTCACGCAAATAGCGCAGATGATGGGAAGCCGTCGCATTCGATGAACCGATGACGGCCGCTACATCGCAGACGCACATCTGCTCTTCCAACGTGAGTGAATAAGCGATTTTCAATCTCGTTTCGTCAGCAAGCGCCTTGAATATTTGCACCATGCCACCGACATCCGGCAGCCCCTTTTGAACTTTCTCGACTATATTCTCGTGGACAATCGTCACTTCACATGTATCTTTCAATTTCATATCGGCACCTCATTCAAATGTTCGTTTGATTATAGTACAGTATATGTTTACTCTTTCCTAAATGCAAGGACAATCAAACGTTTATTTGAATGAAATTTTTATTCTCAAAATAAAGGGTTATTTGCCCTCGTATGGAAGTTAGTCAAGACGATTGTTAATTTAAAAACGGGGTGTGAACATGCAAAAAGGAAAATGGAATGCCATTACGGACGTACCAGGAGTGGCAGTCGGCCACGTAACATTGAAGGAAGATCCCGGCCCTGAAAGCGCCTGCACAGGGGTGACAGCCATCTTGCCCCATGGCGGAAACAATTTCGAACAGAAAGTGCCGGCAGCTAGTTTCGTATTGAACGGCTTTGGCAAATCGGCTGGGCTTATTCAAGTGGAGGAACTCGGTGTCATTGAGTCCCCTATCATGCTTACAAATACATTCAGCGTCGGGGCGGTGCTGGAAGGGACGATGCGGCATATGCTCGAGGAGAACCCCGCAATCGGGGATTCCACCAGTTCATTGAACATCGTCGTTGGCGAATGCAATGACAGTTATTTGAATGCGATGCGGGAGATGAAAGTCCGTCCGGAACACGCCACGGAAGCGATTCGCAATGCAAGAGGCGGCGAGCTCACGCAAGGCGATGTCGGCGCCGGGAAAGGGATGATCTGCTTCGGCAGGAAAGGTGGGATCGGTTCTTCCTCAAGGATCGTGCCCCATGGCGAGGATTCATTCACAGTCGGCGTACTGACATTGACGAATTTCGGCAGTGCGGAAGAATGCTTGATTGATGAATGGCTGGCGCGGAATGAAATGCAGATGGAAACTGCGACGGACAAGTTGAAGCCGTCACAGGAAATGCAAAGCGAAAAACCGGACGGCTCCGTCATGATCATCGTCGCAACGGATGCTCCGTTGGATAGCCGGCAGTTGAAGCGGCTCGCAAAACGTGCATCCATCGGCCTCGGACGTACCGGCTCCCATATCCATAACGGAAGCGGAGACATTATCATCGCCTTCTCGAATGCTTATACGATCCCGCATTCGAGCGAAGACGGGGATACGGTGAGCTATACTTTATTGCGTGACGATGCCAAGGTGATGAACGACCTTTTCAAGGCGGTCATCGAGGCGACGGAGGAAGCGGTTTATCAGTCATTGTTGCATGCGGAAACGACAACAGGAAGACATGGACGGACGGTTGAACGGTGGCCGTTTGTTGAAGGTTGAGCTTGGAATAGGATAGCTTTTTGGCGCGGATGGCGACTCTTTGGACGCGCGGGGCTTCACTTTGGACGTGGACGGCGGCTCTTTGGACGCGGACGGCCACTCTTTGGACGCGCGAGGCTTCACTTTGGACGCGGACAGCCACTCTTTGGACGTGCGGGGCTTCACTTTGAACGCGGACGGCCACTCTTTGGACGTGCGGGGCTTCACTTTGGACGCGGACGGCCACTCTTTGGACGCGCGGGGCTTCACTTTGGACGTGGACGGCCACTCTTTGGACGCGCGGGGCTTCACTTTGGACGTGGACGGCCACTCTTTGGACGCGCGAGGCTTCACTTTGGACGCTTCCGCTTGCTATTCTCCGCAAACAAAAACGGCACGCATGCTTTTTCTCTCATGCGTGCCGTTATCTATTATTTATTGAGCCGGGTTTGCTTGTAGGTCGATTGAAATTTTAATGTCGTCGCCTACAAGAACGCCGCCAGCTTCAAGTGCTTGGTTCCATGTAAGACCGAACTCTTTACGGGAGATTTTCCCTTCCACTTCGAATGCAGCGACTTGCACGCCCCATGGATTTGTTCCTGTACCTTCAAATTCCGCTTCAAATGTAACTTTCTTCGTTACGTCCCTGATTGTCAAATCACCTGTCACATCGTACTCATCATCGCCTTTTTTCACGATGTCCGTCGAGACGAATGTAAGTTGCGGGAATTGTTCCGTATCGAAGAAATCTCCAGAACGAAGGTGATTGTCGCGGTCCTCGCTATTTGTATTAATGGAGTTTGCATCGATCGTGAAATTGATTTTCGCACCTGTCAAATCTTCAGGGTTCCCCTCAATTGTCCCTTCCACTCCTGCAAAGCTTCCTTTAACTTTCGAAACCATCATATGCTTTACTGAAAAACCTACACTCGTGTGTGACGCGTCCACTTTCCATGTCGTCATTTCCACATCCACCCTCTCCATTTTTTGTTATTCCCTTTTTTACTGCCCTATTCCATATACCCAGATTCATAGAGAGATATCCTCGCCATGCGAAAAATATCTCTATTCCAAGATATATTCAATATGATAACCCGATTATGTCTTGAAGTCAAGATAATTATCCCTTAAATTTCTATTATAGATTCCTCGGTTATTATTTCTTGTCAAATCGGCGGATAGCCAGCATACTTATAAAAGTGAAGCCTTCATTTTCTTCATAAAGAAGAGAAGGTTTTCAGCGCAATAGAATTGAAGGGACTGGATGTTGATGTCTAAGCATCAGTGGTTAGAGGAACTACGTGGAATTATTAAAGAAGGCATACTACGGTTAGATGAACCATTAAGCAAATATACGATGACAAAACTTGGCGGATTAGCAGATATATTAGTCATTCCTGGGACAATCGAGGAAACGGAAGCGACAGTGCGGTATGCATATGAAAATGATATTCCGCTATTATTATTAGGCAACGGATCGAATATGGTCGTGAGGGATGGCGGAGTGCGCGGGATCGTCCTCCATCTATCGAAATTGGATAAAATCCGGGTCGATGGCAACAAGGTCCATGCGGAAGCGGGAGCGCTCATTATCGATGTTTCAAGGCGTGCTGCAGCGGAATCGTTGACGGGCCTCGAATTCGCATGCGGAATCCCCGGCTCCATCGGCGGCGCGATGGCTATGAATGCGGGTGCCTACGGCGGGGAAATCAAAGATATTATTGTGCAGTGCACAGTATTGACAAGATCGGGTGAACGCCTCGTTCTATCGAAGGACGAATTGGAGCTTGGCTATCGGAAAAGCATCATTGCATCCGAAGGATATTATGTCTTATCCGCTGATTTCGAATTGGCGGAGGGAGACAAGGAAGCAATCGATGCGAAAGTGGCGGACTTGACGTTCCAGCGTGAATCCAAGCAGCCGCTCGAATATCCTTCCGCAGGTAGCGTATTTAAACGGCCACCGGGCTATTTTGCAGGGAAATTGATCCAAGATTGCGGCCTGCAAGGAAAAGGCCATGGTGGCGCGGAAGTATCAACGAAGCATGCAGGTTTCATCATTAATAAAAACGGAGCGACCGCATCCGATTATATTGATACAATCAATATGGTGAAGGCGGAAGTGAAGAAGCGATTCGACGTCGACTTGGAGCTTGAAGTGAAGATTGTAGGAGAAGAATAACCAAAAGCGGAGGGCGCCTGCCTAGAGGCGACAGGCATAAGGCGAAGATACGAAGTGGCGGTCTTTGCCACGCAGTAGCTTTGACTTATGACCCCGAGCCTCTGGCGCCCGGAGTCTAGACGATAAGCTAACTATAAACAAAAAGCGGATGACCATAAACCGGCCATCCGCTTGTATTTAAGTTTAATCTATTATTGATCCGTTCTGCAGATGAATTCTGTCGCTTCGGTCACTCTGTCGTCCGTAATCTGCACTTGACACATTTTATGATTGTTCATGAATTTGAAAATCCCGTTATTGAAATCCGTTCCGATTTCCTTAAAGAAAATGCCTTCGAAACGTGCCTCTTTTGAAAGGGTGAAGCTAATTCGAAAGCCGTCCCCTTCTTCGACTAAATAAGCCCGTACACCTTTTTCGAACATGCCTTCTATTTCATCTTTAATAGCCCGATCAACGGAAACGACATGGAAATCAACAAATGTTATTTCGCGCAACAACACGTTCATGAACGAACCTTTTGTGATCTCTTCCCATCTGCTTTGGGCAGTTTGACCAATAATGATCTGCGTAATATTGTGTTTGTGAGCTACTTCTTTGATCACCTTTGCAACCGGCCGTTTTTCATTATCCATAATGATGAAATCTTCTACATCGAGCTCTTTGGCAAGCTCTTGCCATCTCTCGATATACTCGGATTTTTCAGCGTCAAATTCATCGTATGGCAATGGGTCGATCGTTAGTATATATAGTGGACAATCGATGATGGATGCCATTTTATGTCCACGTCTAATGAGACGTTCGCCATTTGGACCGTAGTAGACACAAACAAGTATGCTTTCGTCCATACGACCTTTTACTTTGCCCATGACCGTAGTCACCTCTTACAATTATTTTCGTTCACTGGTACGCAACTTATATTTACAATTGAAAACCACAATATTATACATAAAAGAAGATTGGCTGACAAGATGTAAATGTCTCAAAGTGCGATGGAAATCCGTTTAGTGTATAATTCTATTTATGAACTTTTCCAATGGTATCTGTAGCTACCTATTATGTCCCCAGTTCTGTCGCGAGTCAAGCCCATCCCCGTCAATTATGAAAAAATTTACATAAGAAGTTGAAATCCCTTTTTACAGGAGGTTAGCTGTTTGACGATTACATTATCTATTTTCATCCCCTTTTTAGCAGCCATCTTCGTTCCCTTACTATATAAAAGGATACAAAGCCGGAAAATCGGCTGGTTTGTCTTGCTTGTTCCGTTCATGTTATTTGCAACGCTCGCAAGCTTCATCCCTTCTATTGCGAAAGGTGGAACGTATACACATACTTTCCGGTGGATTGATTCTGCTGGAATCCATTTTACAACTTATCTTGATGGCCTCAGTTTAATATTCGGCCTTCTCATTACAGGTGTCGGCAGTTTGGTCATCCTGTATTCCATCTATTATTTATCAGAACGGGAGTCATTGGGGCGCTTCTACGTTTACCTTTTACTGTTCATGGGCGCCATGCTCGGAGTCGTTTTTTCAGACAATCTGATGGTGCTGTACGTCTTTTGGGAATTGACGAGCATTTCTTCCTTCCTGTTGATCGCCTTCTGGTATCACCGGAAGAAATCGAGGTACGGTGCGCAAAAGTCCATGCTCATTACAGTATCGGGCGGAATTGCGATGCTTGCCGGCTTCATCATGCTACATACTATGACAGGCTCGTATAGTGTACGTGAGATAGTGGTCACGATTGGGCAATATACGGACGAGCCTCTTTTCTTATCTGCCATGTTGCTCGTACTCGTAGGTGCATTTACGAAATCTGCACAATTTCCGTTTCATATTTGGTTGCCGGATGCGATGGAAGCACCTACACCGGTCAGTGCTTATTTGCACTCCGCGACGATGGTTAAGGCGGGCATCTATTTGGTTGCACGTTTCACTCCGATATTCGGCAGTGAGATGATTTGGTTCTATGTCGTAAGCAGTGTCGGGATTTTCACTTTGTTCTGGGGATCGTTTAACGCAGTGAAACAGACCGACTTGAAGGCATTGCTCGCTTATTCGACAATCAGTCAGCTCGGATTGGTCATGAGCCTCTTCGGTCTCGGATCGGCCGCACTCAATGAGGGGCTTAGCGCTAATACGATCATCTATACGCAAGCCGCTTTTGCGGCATTATTCCATCTCATTAACCACTCCACCTTTAAAGGGGCCCTTTTCATGGTTGTCGGCATAGTTGACCATGAACTCGGGACACGGGATGTCCGCAGATTGGGCGGACTTATGGCTTTCATGCCGGTCACTTTCAGCATCGCTTTGATCGGCAGCTTTTCTATGGCCGGATTGCCTCCTTTTAATGGGTTCCTAAGCAAGGAAATGTTTTTTGAGTCATTAGTGAATGCACGCAATCTTGATCTTTTTGAAGTGAGCACCATGGGGACACTGTTCCTCGTTGTCGCGTGGCTGGCGAGCGTCCTCACTTTCGTTTACAGCATGATCATCGTATTCCAAACGTTCTTCGGGGAATTCCAACCGGATCGAATCGAGAAGCCTTCAAGGGAAGCTCCTTTCGGAATGCTCATCGCCCCTTCCATTCTGGCAATACTCGTCGTTGGGATCTTCTTTTTCCCGAATATCATCGGAAACTATTTGCTGCGTCCAGCTATGGCTGCAGTCTACCCTTCATTGGAAGGCGTTAAAGGACTGACGCCGCATATCGCTGCCTGGCATGGCTTCAATCCAGCATTGTGGATGACGATAGGTGTTGTTGTTCTTGGAATCATTCTATACAAACTCTTTCATTATTGGAGGGGCATTTATACAATCGCTCCTTTGAATTGGAATTTGGATGCAGCATTCAATGCCACTCTCATATTGCTTGAAAAAGGATCTCATTTCTTTACCCGCCTTTATATGAAAGGGTATTTGAAGGACTATCTCGTCTATATCTTCTCGTTCTTTATCGTGGCTGTTGGAGGAGCGATATTGTATACGGGAGCCTATTCATTCGACTTTTCGAATGACGGACCGATTACGACAAATGAGTATTTGATCGTACTTGCAATGGCTGGCGCTGGAATTTCAATGCTATTCGCAAAATCCCGGATGACGGCGATCATTTTAAATGGCGTTCTCGGCTATTCAATCGCTTTTTTCTTCGTTATCTTCCGCGCTCCGGATTTGGCTTTGACCCAAGCCGTTGTTGAGACGGTGACAACGGCCCTGTTCCTGCTTTGCTTCTATTTCTTGCCGGATTGGAAGAAGGAGCGTTCAGCACGGGGGACGAAAGCGTTGAATGGACTGATTGCCGTCTCGGTCGGGACCATCGTGACAGTTCTCGCCCTCACAGTGCAAGGGAATAAAATGTTTGAATCCATTTCGGTTTACTTTGAAGATGCATACCGCCTTGCCGGGGGTAAAAATATTGTCAATACGATATTAGGAGATTTCCGTGCATTCGATACAATGCTTGAAGTCGTTGTGCTTTTTATTGCGGGAATCGGTGTGTTCACACTTATTAAATTGAAATCACGAAAGGAGGAACAGGATTTTGAAGATCAATGATGTCATTTTGCAAACAGTGACGAAAATCGTCGTATTCATCATCTTGACGTTCGGCGTGGAGCTGTTTCTGTCGGGCCATAACAATCCCGGTGGCGGTTTTATCGGCGGTCTTGTCCTCTCCTCCGCATTCGTTCTACTTTATTTAGTTCATGATATTGAAACGGTGCATAAAGGCATTCCGTTTGATTTTAAGAAAGTGGCGGCACTAGGAGCACTGCTAGCCGTCGGTACGGGCATAGGCTCCGTCCTGTTCGGCAACGAGTTCCTTACACAGGCTTTCGGACATTTCACTTTGCCTGTTTTCGGCGAAACCGAACTGTCGACAGTCATCGTTTTCGAAGCGGGGGTTGCGTTGACGGTTGTCGGTGTTGTCGTGACAATTATTTCAACTATTAGTGAGGATGTGTAGCAGATGGAAACATTAATAACGATACTTGTCGGCTTTCTTGTGACAATCGCTGTCTATTTGCTGCTATCCCGCAACTTGATTCGCGTGATTTTAGGGACTGCGGTCCTGTCCCACGCAGCGCATCTGTTATTGATGACTATGGGAGGCTTGAAGAAAGGCAGTGCCCCTTTGCTCGGCGAGAATGCGGAAAGCTATACGGACGCATTGCCACAGGCGCTGATTCTTACAGCGATCGTCATCAGCTTCGCCGTCACCGCATTTCTGCTCGTGCTTGCCTATCGCACGTACAAGAAGACGGGAACTGACAACCTCCAAGCATTGAGAGGGTTTGAAGATGAATAATATACTAGTTATGCCAATGATCATTCCTTTACTGACTGGAATCATCCTCGTATTTTTACGTCCTTATGTAAACACACAGCGAGTCCTCAGCGTCGTGTCGAGCATCGCGACAGTCGTCGTCAGTCTCGTCATATTAGATCGGATCCAGCAGGACGGGATTTTGAGGCTCGATTTTGGAGGCTGGCTGCCGCCCTACGGAATTTTATTCGTTGCCGATTCATTCTCCATGCTTCTCGTTGCGACGACTTCGATCGTTACAGGAATTCTACTCCTATACGCTTTTTCGTCAATCGGGCGACAGCATGAGAATATGTTCTTTTATCCGTTCGTCTTCTTCCTCGTTGCAGGCGTTAACGGCTCATTCCTGACAGGAGACCTGTTTAACTTATTCGTTTGTTTTGAAGTGATGCTTCTCTCCTCTTACGTGCTCATTACGATGGGAGGCAGAAAGATTCAACTGATTGAATCGATTAAATATGTAACGATCAATGTCCTTTCCTCATGGTTCTTCTTAATGGGGATTGCGTATATTTACGGAACGGTCGGAACGTTGAATATGGCTCATTTATCAGTGAGGATCGCAGAAGTCGGACAAGGTCCGTTGCTGACAGTGATCAGCCTTCTCTTTTTAATCGTCTTCAGCTTGAAGGCGGGGTTGCTTCTTTATTTCTGGCTTCCTGGATCGTACAGCGCACCACCGACCGTTATAGCAGCACTGTTCGGAGCACTGCTCACGAAGGTGGGGATTTACGCGATGTTCCGTGTCTTCACGCTTATTTTTTATCATGAAACGGTCATTACACATACTGCGATAGGTGTGATGGCGATTCTTACGATGATTGGCGGAAGTGTCGGTGCTATTGCGTATAACGATATACGCAAAATCGTTTCGTACAATGTGGTGATTGCGGTCGGTTTCATATTGGCAGGACTTGCGATTTCAACAGAAGCTGCATTCCAAGGGGCCATCTATTATTTGATTCACGACATGGTCATCAAAGCATTGCTATTCCTCATTGCAGGGACGATGATTTATCTGACGGGAAAAACCAAGATCGAAGAGATGAGCGGATTGATTCGGAACTATCCGACGCTCGGTTGGCTATTTTTCATCACGATGCTGTCACTCGCTGGAATTCCTCCGTTAAGCGGGTTCATCGGCAAGGTGTACATAGGTCAGGGAGCGATCGAAGCTGGCTCATTCATCCTTTTGACGGCGGCCTTTTTATCCGGCATATTCGTCTTGTACTCGCTGCTTCGCATCTTCCTGAATTGCTTTTGGGGCGAGACGATCATTAGCGAGGACGACGATGTTCCATTGAAGAAAGGGATGCTCGTGCCATGTATTCTATTTGCAATCATGACGGTTGCAATCGGGATCGGCGTCGAAGGGATTGCTCCATATGTGAGTGATGCTGCACGGACGCTTATGAACCCAGAAATCTATATAGAAGCTGTTTTACAAGGAAATCGTTAAGCGGAAAGTTGAGGTGGAGATAGATGCCAGCCCAGTTATTACTGAATCTGTTCATCGCGTTTTTATGGATGACGTTGATGGATGAAGATGAATTGAAATTCACGACTTTCTTCGCCGGTTTTCTTGTCGGAATAGGAATCATCTTTTTCATGCATCGCTTTTTCGGCACCCAATTTTATTTGCGCCGGTTATTTTATTCGATTAAATTGCTTTTCATTTTCATTTCGGAATTGACACAGTCGAGCATTGTCGTGTTGCAGCAGATATTAAGTCCGAAATTGAATATCAAACCAGGCATCTTTAAATATAAAACCGTTTTGCAAAGTGACGTGGAAGTGACGATGCTGTCCCTTCTTCTCACGTTGACTCCTGGATCCGTCGTCATGGAAGTATCCCCTGAAGGGAATACGCTTTATATCCATGCGATGGACGTCGAGCAGTCGCGGGCCGGTTTGATTAAACAACTGAAGAACTTTGAGAAAGCGATTATGGAGGTGACACGATGATTGAAACGATGATTACGATATCGCTTGTCCTCTTTTCCATCACGATCTCCATCGCTGTCATCCGGATCATCCTCGGCCCATCCATGCCGGACCGTGTCATTGCACTTGATATGATCGGGGTCAATTTGATTGCGATGATTGCCGTAGTTTCCATCATGATGAAAACAAAAGCATTTTTGGAAGTCATTTTGATTTTAGGGATTCTTTCATTCATCGGAACGATCGCCTTTTCGAAATCGATTGAAAGGGGTGTCATCGTTGAGCGTAAACGAGATCGGTGAATTCATAGGGGCATTGCTTATTTTGACAGGCGGGATTGCAAGCGTCATTAGTGCCTTCGGGCTTATCCGTTTGCCGGATATCTATACAAGGTCGCACGCTGCAACGAAGAGCTCGACTTTGGCAGTGCTGCTGACGCTTTCGGGCACTTTTCTATATTTCTTGTTCCGTGAGCAATTTGTGAGTGTGCGGGTGCTCCTCGGTATCGTTTTCGTCTTTCTTACCGCTCCGGTGGCAGGTCATTTGCTCGTCCGGGCGGCGTATCGATCGAAAGTGAAACTGGCGGATATTTCTACGGAAGATGAGTTATATGAAGTGTTATATTCGGATGAGAATGAAAATGACGGTTCTAGCGAAAAAAGCTAGACCGTCATTTTTTTATAGCTGTGCAACACTGTTGATTTTTAGTGCTCGCAACGCTTTGCTTGTGCTCGCAAAAGCCGTTCTTCGTGACGGCTAGTGCAAAGATGTGCTCGCAACGCTTTGCTTGTGCTCGCAAAAGCCGTTCTTCGTGACGGCTTTCGCTTCAGGCGGACGCTTTCCGCGGGCACGGCCTCAATCTCCTCGTCACTACGTTCCTGCGGGGCTTTCAGCTCGCGCTGTTCCCGCTGGAGTCGCCGCCTTCCGCTTCAATCAACGGATATATCTTAAAACAATGCAGTATAACAGCTTATCCATATTAAAGATGAAGGGCTGTAACATTTATTAAATATCGCAATTGTCATCCATTCAGATGCCTTGGCCTTCAGTACCTAACACTTTAATTGTAGTTAAATCCCTTCTTCTTCCGCCACTTTTCGTAAAGCGTCAGCGAAAGCCTCGACTGGCTGAGCCCCCGATATGGCGTATTTGCGGTTAATGACGAAGAACGGCACGCCTCTTACTCCGATTTGTCCGGCTTCTTCGATGTCCCTCTTCACGTCTTCGGCAAATTCATCGGATTGAAGTACTTGTTGTACCCGATCTGCAGACAGGCCAGCCTCCTCGGCAATTGCCAACAACGTATCTTCATTGTCGACAGCTTCCCCATTTATGAAATGACCTTGCAATAGGCGCTCCGAGATCGCGTCCCCCTTGCCCTCCGCTTCGGCGAGCTTAGCGAGGCGGTGCGCATTGAATGTGTTCGCTCCTGTCATGCTTTCGACATCAAAGTTCAGTCCGACTGTTTTAGCCTGATCTGCAACATTGTCCAACATCTTCTTCGCTTCATCCAAGCTCATGCCATACTTCTTCGCTAGGTCTTCCGGTACCGACCTACCTGCTCCTACAGGCGTATTCGGATCTAATTGGAACGCCTTGAACACCACTTCCGTGCTGCCTTCCAAGTTCGTTGCCTTCAGCGCTTCTTCCAATCTTCGTTTCCCGATATAACAAAACGGGCAAACATAGTCTGACCAAATTTCAATTTTCACGACACATGACCACCTTTCATCTCCCATTTTAGATTTCATTCAAAATGGCAACAATGAATATGCCTGTTGCTATTGTTATCGAAGATTAATTGGAGGGCTGAACATGTACAATTCACTATGGTTAAAGACCGCTTATCCGCGGGATTCCTACCCCGCTTTAGACAAAGATCTATCATGCGATGTTTGCATTATCGGCGGAGGCTTGAGCGGAATTGCGAACGCTTATTTTCTTGCCAAGGAAGGAAAAGACGTCATCCTGCTGGAGAAAGATGAAATCCTGTGCGGTGCAACAGGCAATTCAACAGGAAAATTGACGGCGCAACATGACATCGTCTATGCAAACTTGATCAAACAGTTTGGCCGCGACAATGCAAGGACCTATTATGATGTGAACCGTGAAGCTGTCCTGTTCGGAAGGTCTTTTGCTGAAGGGGATGAACTGAGGAACGCGGATTCCATCCTGTTCTCACAAACCAAGTATGGGACTGAATTGCTTCAAGATGAAAAGCGAGCGTACGATGACATTGGTATTGTAGGAGAGTTGGGTAGGAATAGCGAGCTTCCTTTGAAAACGGAAGCGACCTTGACAATGAGAGACGAGACGCAGATCCACCCCGTCCGCTTCGGTCAACATCTGGCCAAACTAGCCATGCAAGCAGGAGCCCGCATTTTCGAGAAAACGGATGTGCGTTTGATGGACTTAAAAAAACGCCTGCTCTATACGCAGTCAGAACACGAAATCCAATTCAATGAACTTGTTCTTTGCACGCATTATCCAATAGAAGCGATCAGAGGATTGCAAATCTTGAAGTTGATTGTCGGCCGGTCCTATATCGTTTCCGCGCAGGCTAACATGCCCTTGACTGGCCAATATATTTCGGTCGATAATCCGAAACGTTCTGTAAGGACGGTTTATATCGACGGAAAAACGCATTTCCTTTTATCCGGCGAAGGGCATCAGGCAGGGATGGAGAAAGAGACGCAAGTACATTATGAAACATTGTCCTCCGAATTGAGGAATATCTATCAACTTGACGCGATGAAATACGGCTGGTCTGCACAAGACCCGCAGACGCCAGACCTTATTCCGTATGCAGGCTGTATTTCGAAGAGCATGCCCTATGTCTACTTGAACACGGGATTCAGAAAATGGGGGCTGTCCAACTCAATCGTCAGTGCCCGGATCATCAGCGACCAGATTGTCGGACGGCAAAATAAGGCGGCCTCGCTCTATGCACCTGACCGCACAGGTTTCGGTTCATTTCTCGTACATGCTTTGAAGAATACAGGGCTTGTGCTGAAAGAATTCACAGGCGGGCATATTTCCAGGACGAACTCCCCTATTTGTACACATATGGGATGCAGGACGCGTTGGAATGAAGCCGACCAGACGTGGGACTGTCCTTGCCATGGATCCCGTTTCCGGAAGGATGGCTCCGTCCTTGAAGGCCCTGCAACGAAGCCATTAGATTTGGGATAGGCGCTTCCCTTGTTTTCCAGTATACTGTCCAAAAGGAGTGACTCATATGTCCTTGCGGAAAATCATACGGAAGCAGGAAACAGTTGATGACCGTTACCCGTTTACTCTCGATATTATCCGGAATTTCGATTCTCTTTCCCTTGAATCGCCCGTTACAATCATTGCGGGCGACAATGGCAGCGGGAAGACGACTCTTCTGGAAGGGATTGCGGCTGCGGCAGGCAGCATCCTGATCAGCGGCGAGCATATGGAAAGGGACCATTCCCTCTCCCCCGCTTTTGATTTTGCAAATGATTTAAAACTCATCTGGGATGAAAAGACGAATAATGGTTTCTTTTTCAGGGCTTCCGATTTTATTACGTATACGCGGAGTCTTGCGATCATTCGCGAAGAGGCCCGAGCGAAAGCGGAGGAAATCAAACGGCGCGATCCTTACAGCCTGGAGATTCTTCCATACGCTCGAACCTATCATGAGTTGCGTAATCTATACGGGGATGGGCTCGAGAAAAGGTCCCATGGCGAAAGTTTTTTTGACTTGTTCCAAGCTAGATTCCGCCCCGGCGGCTTTTACATACTTGATGAGCCGGAGGCGCCTTTATCGCCACAAAACCAATTGTCGCTCCTTGCGATGATCCACGACATGACGAAAGAGGGCGCCAAATTCCTCATCTCGACGCATTCCCCTATCTTCATGGCCTATCCTGACGCGGACTTGTATGAAATCCAGGATGGCGAGCTTGTCCGCTCCACGTTCGAGGAAATGACCCACGTCCAGCTGACACGGGATTTCTTGAACGCCCCGGACCGTTATTTACGGCATTTATTTGAATGAAAAAGAAGCGGAGGGAGTTTATCTCACCTTCCGCTTCTTATATATTTTTACTCACCTATTACTTCAATGCTTCTGTCAGAACAGGCACGATTTGCTTCTTTCTCGAGACAACACCCTTGAAGACTGTCGTATTGTTCGTCAATGGGACGTTGAATGCGGCACAAGCGCGCTCAGCTGCTGTGCCGAGGGCAATGACAGCCGAATCGTTGTTCAGGATGTCCGTTACGACAAATAAGAACAGATCCAACCCTTTTTCTTCGATGATGCTGTTCAATAGAACTTCAATCTCAGGTTGACGGTCCATAACATCATTGACTTCAATCGCATTCACTTGCGCGATTTCAATCTTCGCGTCCCCGATCGTGAATTCCTTCGCATCAAGCGAGACGAGTTCCTCAAGCGATTTTCCGCTCAAGTCTGCGCCAGCCTTCAACATTTCCAGGCCATATGTTTGCGCATCCACTTCCGCAATTGCAGCCAATTCTTCAGCCGCTGCGCGATCCTCTTCCGTGAATGTCGGCGACTTGAAAAGCAGTGAATCGGAAATGATTGCAGAAAGCATAAGTCCCGCAATGTCTTTTGGAATGTCGACGCCATTTTCCTTATAGAGCTTTTTCAGGATTGTCGCCGTGCAGCCTACCGGTTCCGCGCGATAATAGAGCGGATCCGCCGTTTGGAAATTCGCGATCCGGTGATGATCTACAACTTCGATGACTTGTACTTCATCCAGATCATCGACGCTCTGCTGCTTTTCATTATGATCGACAAGAATGACTTGCTGTGCTTCCGGCGCAGCTTTTTCAATTAATCGTGGAGCTTCAAAGCCAAATTGACCGAGCGCGTATGCCGTTTCACCTGAAATGGAACCGAGTCGCACCGCTTCTGCGTCCATTCCAAGCTGTTGTTTCAAATAAGCATAGCTGATCGCCGACGTAATCGAATCGGTGTCAGGGTTTTTATGTCCAAATACTAATACTTTTCCCATCGTAATCCTCCTACATGTCTATTCCTTGTTATTCTATCACAAAGGTTTGCTGAACAAAATTGCAGCAAGCTCTTCTTTGTTTACTAGAAAATCTGCAATCGTATACTTGTCCAGCACCGCCAAATATGCGGCAAGCGCTTCATGCAATGCACCTTTCAACCTGCATGCAGACGAAAGGATACATTGATTGCCATCTTCACGGAAACATTCGACGAGGTAAAAATCATCCTCCGTTTTCCGTATGAGCTCTCCTACATTTATTTCTTCGGGCTTCACGTTTAGGCGAATACCGCCTCCACGGCCGCGCACCGTTTCGATAAGTCCCATCTTCCCTAATTCATGGACGACTTTCGTCAGATGGTTTTTGGAGATTTGGTATCGATCCGAAATTTCCTGGATGGTCGAAAGCTCTCCGGCTTCCTTTGTGCCTAAATACATGAGCACACGCAATGAAAAATCTGTATATAATGTTAACCGCATAATCCCACCGCCATTCACCACCCTATTATAAGCGATTATGTCAGTATCGTGAAAGAAATGTGTCTAAAATTTTACATCAACATTAAAGATGTATTTAAAATATATCTTTAACGAAAATAATCGTTTATAGTGGAATTAACAAAAGAAGAAAGGTTGTGCACCTTATGCTATCCCAAAAAACAATTGATATTGTAAAATCGACAGTTCCAGTTCTAGAACAACATGGTAAAACAATTACTTCAGTCTTTTATAAAAATATGTTCGCCGCTCATCCAGAGCTTTTGAATATTTTTAACCATGCAAACCAATCGAAAGGCCGTCAGCAAACAGCACTTGCCAATGCGGTCTACGCAGCAGCGGCAAACATCGACAATCTAGGAGCCATCATCCCGGCAGTTGTCCAAATTGCCCATAAACACCGTTCATTAGGCATTGAAAAAGAACATTATCCGATCGTTGGCTATCATCTCCTTGGAGCGATCAAAGAAGTGCTTGGTGACGCGGCAACTCCTGAGATCATCGCAGCTTGGGGTGAAGCATACGGAGTCATCGCCGACGCATTCATCGGCATTGAGCAGGATATGTACGACAAAGCCGAAGATGCTGAAGGCGGCTGGAGAACATTTAAGGAATTCGTCATCGTCGACAAAGTCCCGGAAAGCGACGTTATTACATCCTTCTACTTGAAACCGGCGGACGGCGAAAAGCTGCCTATGTACAAACCTGGCCAATACATTACAGTACGCTTCCAGATCCCTGGCGACGAGTATATGTTGAATCGCCAATACAGCTTGTCCCAAGCTCCAGGAAAAGACACATTCCGGATTTCGGTCAAACGGGAAGATGAATGTGTTCCGAACGGCAAGGCTTCCGTCCACCTTCATCGAAACGTGAACATTGCCGATAAAATCGAAGTAAGTGCACCGGCAGGAGATTTCTATTTAGATACGGAAAGCACTTCACCTGTCGCATTGATCAGCGGAGGTGTCGGCATTACACCGATGATGGCGATGTACGAAACAATTGCAAATACTACACCAGAACGTCCTGTTGCATTCCTTCATTCAGCACGTACGCGCAAGCACCAGGCATTTGACGAAGTTTTACGCAGCATGACCAATTCACTTCCAAATTCAACATACGAAGTGCTTTATTCCGAAGAAGGCGACGGGTTCATCAACAGTGAATTCCTTGCGAAACATATAGCGGAAGGCAGCGACGTGTACGTCTGCGGACCGACTCCATTTATGCAAGCAGTCATCTCCGCATTGCACCAAATCGGATTCCCAGAAGAAAAAATTCATTTCGAATTCTTCGGACCGAAGGAAGAGCTAGAACTGCAACACGCTTAATACAATAAAAAAACGCGGTTCCCTCTAACGGGAGCCGCGTTTTTACTGTTG
This sequence comes from Sporosarcina sp. Marseille-Q4943, assembly GCF_943736995.1. GTDB lineage: Bacteria > Bacillota > Bacilli > Bacillales_A > Planococcaceae > Sporosarcina. The sequence continues at coordinate 1,461,704 of NZ_OX031157.1, forward strand.
TCATTCTTATCGTTTAACCTTCTCAGGCAATCTGAATGAGGAAACAATCAAAATACCTGAAAGTAGTAATCCTAAATAACCGATCAATGGATAGAAATGAGCGACAAGGTTTTTGAACCCTAAGAAGCTTAGCGCAAATCCGATCAGTAAAGTAATCAACACAAACATCTTGAAGTTTCTCGTTCCAATCTTCACGAAACGGGCGCCAAATGCATAGAACATGCTGACAGCCGTATTGAAAATCATTCCGTACAATACAAAAGCCATAAATGTCGCAAGGGCTGGAGAGATATCATTAATGATTGCCAGCATCGGCAAATTCGAATCCGCGACGACATCCACTTTGGAGAAGATTGCCAAATGGCTTAGCAAAATTAGAATCCCCAAACCTAAACCGCCGACCAATCCACCAAGCGCAGCTGTCCTTTCATCCTTCTCCGCTCCGCCCATTACCAATGACATGGATGCGCCAACCGCAATATTAAACGATACGTAGTTCACTGCAGACATAAACCAGTTCGGCAATGTCGTCTTCACATCATTCGCGATCGGATCAAGCACCGCAAACGACGTATCCATCGTCACTAAGCAATAGATCGAAACTCCGACGACCGCAATAATGAGAAATGGAGTAATACTACCGATAACGGCTACAACTTTATCAACATTCAATAGGATTGTAATGAACACAAGTACAACCATGAGCAGGCTTCCGACGAATGGAGGGACGCCAAATTGTTGCTCTAGATTTGAACCGGCTCCCGCCACCATGACGGTACCCACTCCAAATAATGTAAAAATAATGATATAGTCAATGATTGTTCCTAAGTAACGTCCGCTGATCTTATAAATGACTTCCTTATGTGATGTCGTACGCAACCGGCTGCCGAGCCTCGTCAACACCATGCCGATGTATGCGAATAAAGCAGTGGAGACAATTGCAGCAGCAATCCCCATCATTCCGAAGCTTGTGAAATACTGCAAAATCTCCTGCCCGGAAGCGAAGCCGGCACCGACGATAATTCCAATGAAAGCGCTTCCCATTTTTATAATTTTTTTCATGCTGTTTTTCCCCCTTGGTGTCCCCGAAAAAAACCGGTCATCTACTAAATAATCCGAATTTTCAACGTGAATTAACTTGTCCCGTTTCAATTTAACATGCTATTCACTTCATTTCAACATAATATTTTTTCTTTATTTTTACATTCGTAAATGAACAAAAAAAGAGCCGTCCCTATTAGGGAACGACCCTGTTTCATCATTTTTCCAGTAATTTTTTCGACTCGCGGATGAACGCCGGCAAGTCGTCTGGCGTCCGGCTCGTCACCAATTGATTCTGGCAAACGACGACCTCTTGATCCGCATAGTTGGCACCTGCATATTCCATATCGACTTTAATGGACTTATAACCAGTCGCATCGCGGCCTTCCAAAGTCTTCGCCGTCAGCAACAGCTGAGGTCCATGGCAAATGGCGAAAACCGGCTTTTTATCATCCATGAACTTTTTCGTGAATTGGACGAATCGGTCATCCGCCCGCAGCTGATCCGGCGAAAAGCCTCCCGGGATGAACAGAGCATCGAAGTCGTCAGCCGAGGCATCTGCGATCCCGACGTCAATCTTGACCGTAGACTCCCCTTGCTTGCCCTTCACTTCCTTGCCGGCTTCCTTCTCGATAGCGACGACTTCATGTCCCGCTTCCTCGAACGCCTTCGCCGGTTCCGTGTACTCCGAGTCTTCGAATAGATTCGTGATAACTGTAGCAATTCTAGCCATTCAATCATCCGCCCTTTCAATTATCGTAGCCTTATTACTATTCCACACTGTAGGGCTACTAAACTTAAGGGCGGTACTTTGAGACATAAGGATTATCCTTTTCAAAAAATCTCCATGGATAATGGACGGCTTCACCCGAATTCCCGATCCCTACACGGGGACCCGTTTCGATTTCGCTTGCCCCTGGCCCTTCGGCAATGAATAGCGGCTCGTCCGCCCAATGATGTCCATAATACTTCATCGTCACACCGAGCGCTTTCGACAGCTTCCCTGGCCCATTCGTCCAATCCTTCATCTTCAAATGCGGACCGCGGTTGTCCCGCATGAGCTCGAGCCCTTCAACCGGTTCTGCCGCGCGGATGAGGACAGCATGCGGCGTTCCAATCGGGCCGCTGACGACATTCATCAACGTATGTGTGTGCATTTGATACGTATATACAAGCCCTGGCGCACCAAACATGATGTCCGTCCGTTTCGTCCGCCGGTTCCCGAAACTGTGGGCTGCACGATCCTCAGGTCCATGATATGCTTCCGTCTCCACAATCCTTGCTACAATCACCCCATCCGGATGTTCATGCACAATATGTTGTCCGATAAGATTCCGCGCAAGGTCCAACACATGCGGTTCAAAAAACGATTTATCAATTGGCTCGTACATTCGAATCCTCCATCCGTGGTGATTTTCACGCTTTACAGCGATTTTGTAATCACTAATTTCCTGTACATCGCCGAGATTTCTGGGTTCTTTTTTTCCCACTCTATATTTTTCGGCTTGGGGATTTTGAATTGCTTCTCCATCTCCCTCATTAATCCGACCAGCAGCATATCTCTCTTTGGTCGGTCTGCAAAGATGATTTCCTCATATTCTCTTTGATAATCCGCCAGCGATTTCTTGGCTGCCATTTCAATTTTCCTCCGACTTATTTCTAGAAAGTTTCTTTCTTCATATTTATCTTATCCTTTAAACCTACAACTATGATACCGTCACGACAATCCTTGCCCTTCCGCAAACTCCTTATAGAGCGAATGGGACTTAATTAATTCGTCATGCGTGCCAATCCCCGTAATGCGTCCTGCTTCTACAAAGATGAGCTGGTCCGCGTCGATCACCGTCGACAACCGATGCGCGATGATGAGCGTCGTACGTCCTTCCATGAGCCGTTGAAGCGCCTCTTGAACATGTGTTTCTGACCCGCTGTCCAAATTTGAAGTCGCTTCGTCCAGCAATAGAATTTCCGGATCATGCAATAACGCCCTCGCAATCGCAATCCGTTGTCGTTGGCCGCCCGATAGCTTCATTCCCCTCTCGCCTACAAGCGTTTCAAAGCCATCCGCCATCTCTTCGATGAACCGGAGTGCATTCGCCGCCTCCGCAGCCTTCCGCACTTCCTCGAGTGATGGGCGCTCCTCTAAACCGTACGCAATATTATCCAAGATCGTTCCACTCAACAACGGACTTTCCTGCGACACATAACCGATCCGTTTCCGCCAATCGGACAAGGCGATATCCGCAATCAGCGTGCCACCTATCGAAATGACACCCGCCGTCGGCAAATAAAAGCGTTCGATCAAAGAGAAGATCGTCGTCTTCCCTCCGCCGCTCGGTCCGACAAACGCGGTGACCGTTCCGGGTTTCGCCTGGAATGAAATCCCTTCCAAAACCTGCTTTCCACTCTCATATGAGAAGCTAACTGATTCGAACTGAATACTTCCATCCGGCACAATAGCGACGCCTTCTGCCCGCTCGCTGTCCATGCTTAAAATCTGCTGGATCCGCTCAGTCGCACCGACCGCCTTCTGGAAAATCGTAAATACTTGTGCCATCTGCGCAAACGGAATAATGATCTGGAACATGAGAAAGATGATTGCGACTAGCGTTCCCGCAGACAACACACCTTTCGAAACTTGCGCACCGCCGTAGCCTAATATGACGACCAAAATGCTCATCATCACAAGCGTCATGACCGGCGAAATGATCGCCTGGATCCTCGCTTCCTTCAATCCGAATAAAAACAGCGATTGTATCGCCTTATCACCTCTCGCCCCTTCATTCGGCTCTGCCCGGTACGCCTTCACTAACCGGATATCGCCAAGCACCCGGCCGAGATGACCCGAGAATTTTGCCATCTCCCCTTGGGTCGCCTTCGCAATTTTATGCATGATCCTGCCGAGCGGAAAAATGATCGCCATGCTGACAGGAATGCTGATCAACATGATCAGTGTCATCTTCCAATCCAAATACAACAGGATCGCAACTGCTCCGATAATTGAAATGATACCCGTAATGAACGACACGAGATGGTCCGATACCAATTGCTTCAGCATCGTCGTATCCTGGGTGATCCGGCTCATCGTTTCACCGGTTTCATTCTCATCGTAATAGGCTACAGGAAGCCGCAGCACCTTGCCCCATATTTTGCTTCGCAAATCTGCAACAATCGTTTCACCGATGAACGCGAGTAAATAATACGAAACGCCACCCAACACAGCCTGCAAAATGAAAACAGTAAATAGGAACACTGCCGTTTTCCAATCAAATGATGCCGTTGTCAATGAATCGACGAGTTCCCTCGTCACTAACGGAACCGCCAAGCTCGCCGCTGTCGAAAATAAAGCAAGAACGAGAGCAATCGCCGTCTTCCCCTTCGGCCACTTCAGCTGGCGCAATAAACCGATGAATTCCTTCATCGATCCCTTCGTTTTCAATTCACTTTCCATCCACTCACCTTCTTCTCTTCCCCAAATACGCATAAACTTGTCCAAACGCGCATAAATGTCTCTACAAACGCATAAATCGTTCCAATCACTCATAATAAGAAATACTTACGCATAAATCCTTCTAAAAGCTCATAAACGCGTACAAATGCGCATAAACGATAAAGACTACCAGCCTTATCTATCTAATTAGAGTACATATCCATTTTTCCACTTCCCGCGGCGACCTCAAAATAACCACTTCCGCCTCACTCCGCTGAAGCATCTGCAAAACACCCGGACGCTTCTTCTTCGGATACGTCCATATGAACTTCACAAATTCCCAATCGACTTTCTCCAGGCAGCCTTCCGCCATATCAGGCCGCGTCTTCCCCCGATACATCCATCTGCGCTTGAAAACCCTGGAGAGGCATAGCCAGTTCGGGAAGTCGAGGAAGATGACGAGATCAGCATATTGAGCCCGCATCTCAATCGTGGAGTTGAAATTTCCATCGATGATCCATGCGGGCTTTTCAAGTTCGCTCTGAAGTTTTTCCAAAAATTCGGGCTTAGGGGTCGGCACCCATCCTTCATTCCAGAAAAGGGCGTCCAAGTGAAGGACCGGCAATCGCAGTCGTTCCGCAAGCTTGATTGATAACGTCGATTTTCCTGCGCCGCTGCATCCGATTACAAGAATCCGCTGAAATCGTTTTTCACTCATTCCGCACATCCTCCAAAAACTGCCCTATCTTCAGCCAGTCCGCCTCCAAGTCAGGTCGGTGGGACGGTCGATAAAAGACAGCTGCCGGATGGAAAGTGGGCACAATCCGGTACAAACGGCTCGTCCACTCATACGTAGTGGCATCCAGATCGGGGAGAAACCGGACCGGCCGCTCCAGCAATTGACCGTGCAGCTCCGTCACTTTCGCATCTTTGCCGAGCAGCCTCTGCAACCCGACATTACCGAGCGCCACAATCAGCTTCGGCTCAATATTCGCCAGCTCATAATCGAGCACCGGTGCATGGGCTAATATCTCTTTCATTGTCGGCGGCCGATTGTACTTCCGCTTCGTCATCGTGCCGTCCCTCTCCCGCTTTTCGCCCCATCGAAACGGCCGGCTGCGCACCGCACTCGTAATATAGACGTCCTCACGCGTCAAACCGATCGAATCGAGCGACTTCATCAATTCCTTGCCGGCCCTGCCGATGAATGGGATGCCGTCCACAATCTCGAATTCCCCCGGCGCTTCGCCGATCAGCATCAGTTCAGGCTTTTGCGGACCCTCCCCGTAGACAAACCCCTCCACAGGAAATCCTTTGATCCGTTCCTTGCCAATATCCGCAATCGATTCTGGTATCCGAAACATCGACACACTCCCTTTCAGCCTTGCAGTAAATAGATTGTTTCATCCATAAACGCTTTGCCGTCCCCTTGTTTAATCTTGTTAATTCCATCTTCTATCCGATCATATCGAAATGCGCGGATGATTGCGAATAGGTGAGGGATCATCTCCTTTTCGTGATCAGACAATGGTCTTTCTAATGTATAAGCGTCTATGTATGCTTCGTATCGCTCTTCTGGAGTTTCTTGTCCTTCGAAGTCATAATGCCATGCCAAGAAAACAGCAACGCCTATGCACTCATTAAGCAGGACTTCATCCCCCGCGATGTCGTAATCAAAAACGGCGGAAATTTTATCTTGTTGGAATAAAAGATTATAAGGACATAAATCCCCTTGAACAGGCCCTGCCGGAAGCGAACTCCACACTTCTTTCAAATATGATCTTCTACTTTGATACAGTTCTTTTACCGTGGCTAGCTCCATCCTAAACGTTTCCTGTCCTTCAACGTTTTGAACGAAGTCCAAATAGCTTAATTCATTTTCATCATAATCACCAAGCGCATCGGTTTCATTCCCGCCGAACATGCCCCAACTCGTTCCTGTTCCGAAGCGGAAATCTGTTGTTGAAGAGATGGCATGCTGTTTGCCGAGCAATTTTCCAATCTCTCTAATATGTGACAGTCGGAGACGTTTAATCTCCTCCCCATGCCCTTGTCTTTCGAGAATAAACAGCAAACCTTCATGCTCAACGCATCGATTTCCCTTCATCGTATTTTCGGGTACTATGAACGGCAATCCCGCCTTGCTCATAATGATTGTAAATTCGATGACTTTCTCAATAAATGAAGCAGGCTGCTTTTCCCCTTTTAGAAAATATGTGTTTTCGCCCACTTCAACTTCTGCAACAATTCTATCTCTGTCCCTCAAAATTTTGTGCCGTGTAACAGGCTCTGTAAAATAGTGTTGCATGACTGTGCGAATCAATTCATCCGCCTCCAACGATGTATTGCTCCAATGCCCGTTCCACGCTTGTCGCAAAATTATTGCCCGCTCCCCAATCGAAGCGGAAGAAAACGCCCTCCGAGCTGCCCGCCGCGACGACATGGACGCGCGTTGCTCCTTCGAAATCATCGATTGTTGCAGTGACCGACGCACGATTATTCGAGCGCATATAGTACTTCTCCATAATCAATACATGGACTTCCGACGAACCGGCTGTCCTCCTATAATGATCCACTAACGTACCACTAATGCTCCCCCGGATGATTTCCGATTGAATGATAGACGCTGCTTCACTTGGCGAAATTGACACGTTGAAATTTTTGATAGACATACCAACATCCCCTCTCTATATACGTCTAAATACGTATGGAACCGAATGGAAGTTTCAATTTGTTGAAATTTCCGAGAGAGGAGAGGCGGTCTTCGGGCGCGGATTGCCGTTCTTTGGACGCGGAAGGCGCAAACATCAGTCTTCCATTCCATCCATACAAAAAAGGACTGCCGAGTAGCAGTCCTTTCGTTTATTCCAATTCCAATTGCTTTGTTTCGGTCCCGAGGAACAGAACCGCCAGGACGCCGATGATGATGGCGCCGCAGAAGATCGCGAAAATGAGGCCGAAGCCGTAGCCTGCGGTTAACAGAGAGCCAACGAGCATCGGGCCGAAGATGCCACCGATTCTGCCGGCTGCTGCCGCCATGCCTGAGCCGGTCGCCCGGACGGCAGTCGGGTATTGCTCCGGCGAATAGGCGTATAGCGCCCCCCATGCCCCTAAGTTGAAGAATGAAAGGAAAGCACCGAATATGAGAAGCATGGTAAGCGATTCAGCATTCCCGAACATAAGCGCACTCGCCGCTGTTCCAATCAAGTATGTTGCAAGCACGAACTTTCGCCCTGCCCTCTCAATGAGCCAGGCAGCCGTGAAGTAGCCCGGCAATTGCGCCAGTGTCATTATGAGCACGTATTTGAAGCTGTGGATCATGTCAAACCCTTTCATGACCATGACGCTCGGCAGCCAGAGGAACATTCCATAATAGGAGAATACGACAGTGAACCAGACGATCCAAAGCATCGTTGTCCTGCGCGCGTATGGCTTGGACCAAATAAGCTTCAACTTTTCACCGAAGGATTGCTTCGGCTCCCCTTCCCTTTCGAATTTCGGGGAATCGGGCAAGTTCCGTCGTAAGTAGATGGCGTAAAAAGCAGGGAGTGCTGTCAGGATGAGCGCAACCCTCCACCCGTATTCCGGGATGATGAAGTATGCCAGCAATGCTGCGATGAGCCAACCTGCCGCCCAGAAGCTTTCCAATAAGACGACGACGCGTCCGCGCTCTTTAGCGGATACGCTTTCCGATACAAGCGTCGAAGCGACCGGAAGCTCCCCTCCGAGACCCGCCCCTACGAAGAATCGCAAAATGAGGAAGACGGTCAACGTCGTCGTCAGCGCCGATAATCCGCTCGCCAATGAAAAGAGCACAAGCGTAATCATGAATACATTTTTCCTTCCGATCCGATCCGCGAGCAAACCGAAGCCGAAAGCCCCGATTGCCATGCCGATCGAGTTCATGCTCCCGATCCAGCCCATTTCTGTCGTGGACAAATGCCATTCGACCGAGATGGCTGCAATGACAAACGATAGGATGCCGACATCCATCGCATCGAACATCCAGCCTGTCCCGGAAATTGCGAGTAATTTATTGCGGGAAATTCCGCCTGTTTGTTTGTTCACATTCAGTCTGCCCTTCGTTGTATGATTTGGTGTCTTGACACTTGTCATTATACTCCCGGGCAACCGATTATCACAAGAACTTTTTTTACTTAATAAGCAATTTCCCGTCAATCACCCGTGCATGAACCCCTAATGTATCCGTGTCAATACGATGGACCGCGTCTCCGATCCAAATTTCCGTACCGCAGCGGGCGAGACCAATTGTAATTGTCCCTTCCCCATCCGTCTTGATGACTGTCTTCACGCCTTTTTTGGATCCCGTCTCTTGTATGGACACCTTTTCACTGCCGACAATGACGCCGCCACGGCAGCAGCCTTCGATGAACACTTGCTTTTTTGCAGTGACGGAACAATTGTGTAGACCGGAATCCGTCACTTCAATGTTTCCGTTGCATGACAGAGTACTGTTGATGGCGTATGGAAGCTTCAGCAAAGAATTTCCGCATTCCCTTGCCGAATATTGCTCGACTAGCGCGTGGGCCTCTTTCAGAAGCGTTGAAAACTCCTCCGCGTTCTTGACGACCGTCATCGATGTGTCCGTAAAGACGTTATACAATTTCTCGATGACCGGCTCCCATTCAGGCGATAAGCCGGCGGAATGTTCTTTCGCTTTTTGAATGAACTCGCTGTTTTCATATTGAAAATCCAAGTATTCCTCTCTTAGAGTAACCCGTACTAGTTCTTTCAATTCACTGGCGTCGACTTCTTCCGGCTGCACGCCCCTTATTTGGATGATTTGAAGGATCGTTTCGTTAATTCTCTCCAAATAGGAAAGGATTCCGCTCAATTGCTCCGCCAGCTTTTCTTCCAACATTTCCTGCATTCCGACCGATATAGTGGATGAGAGGACGTTCCCTTCGATGATGGCGGATGTCCCCGCCTCAATGGTCGCTTTCCGTACAGCCCCGTGAATGAAAACCTTTCCTGCCGCCTCGACGAACATCGAGTTTTCAACGTCCTGCCCGATGCGGACATCACCGTCGAATTGAATATTCCCACTTCTCACGTCGACATTTCCGTCATGAAAGAATTCATTGACCATCTGAGCCTTCACCGTCACGGACTTTACCATACGTTTATCACCTCGAGTCTTATTATTTTTCATCATAGCAAAAAAAGGCCTGTTCACCCAATAAGTGAACAGACCTTTTGATTATAGTGCAGCTTCAACCTCTTCAATCATCTCTTTCATGGACAGCAATCCGCCGCCAGACAGGTACCAGTACTCACCGTTCAAGTAGACGATTTTATTGTTTTTATACGCTTCTGTCTTTTTCACAAGATCGTTTTCCACCGAGTCTTTCGCGCTCGCGCCATTGCCGATTGCGGCGTCACGGTCGATGACGAATAGGACGTCAGGGTTTTTCTCAACGATGTATTCAAACGTAATGTTTTGGCCATGTGTGGAGATTTCGATCTTCTCATCTGCTGCTTTATAGCCCAATACGTCGTGGACCAATCCGAATCGTGAATTCGGGCCGTATGCACTCACTTTGCCTTCGCTTGCAAGTACGACGAGCGCTTTTGAACCTGCGGAGGATGCTTTTTCATGAATATCAGCGATTTTCCCATCAATATCAGCAAGCTCGGACTTCACTTCGTCTTCCTTGCCGAAGATGTCCCCGATCATTTCAGCATTCTGTTTAAATGAATCCATATAATGCGCATAGTCCAGGCCAACGTAAATTGTCGGAGCAATTTCTGCGAATTGCTCGTAAAGATCGGCTTGGCGGGATGAAATGAAGATTACGTCAGGCTTCATTGCGTGGAGCGCTTCAAAATCCGGCTCTTTCAAGCTTCCAAGGTTCACATATTTATCATCATCGTATTTTGAAAGATATCCCGGCACGTTCGCTCTTGGCAATCCTGCCACTTCAATTCCGAGAGCATCCATTGTGTCAAGCGTACCGAAGTCGAATACGACGACTTTCTCAGGGTTTTTCGGTACTTCTACAGCCGTATCGCTCAACTCATGCTCGATGGAAATCGTTTCGCTCGCTTCGTTTGTGTCAGAACCTGATGTTTTCCCTGCTTCTTTCTCTTTTGTGCCACATGCCGCAAGTACAATCATAAGAGCTGCCAACAGTAGCGTCATTGTAAGTTTCTTCATTCATACCATCCTTTTGTTTTAAGAGTTAAAATACACACAAATCCGGCAATTATTCATTTGCTTAATCGGAATATCCATATCGTAAATTTCTTTCAATGCATCCGAATTGATAATATCATTCGTCGGTCCATCCTTGACGACACGGCCATTTTTCAATGCGACGATGCGGTCGGAGTAGACGGACGCGAAGTTAATATCGTGAAGGACAATGACGACAGTCTTTCCGAGATCATCGACCAATCTTCGCAAAATCTTCATAATCTGAACAGAATGTTTCATATCCAAGTTATTCAACGGTTCATCCAACAGGATATAATCTGTATCCTGGGCAATGACCATTGCGATGAATGCCCGCTGGCGTTGTCCGCCCGACAGTTCATCCATATAATCATGCTGCATTTCCATCAAGCCCATATACTCCATCGCCTGCTCGATGATCCGCAGATCTTCCGCATTGAGCTTCCCTCTGGAATATGGGAATCGTCCGAATGAAACCAATTCACGGACTGTCAGACGAACATTCATGAAATTGGATTGCTTGAGAATGGAGACGCGCTTAGAAAATTCATTGGACTTCATCTTATGAACATGGTCATCATCCACTAGCACTTCGCCAGTGTCGGCATCAAGCAGGCGGCTTACCATTGAAAGCAGCGTCGACTTACCCGCACCGTTCGGGCCGATGAATGAAGTGATCTTTCCACGATGGATATTGACGTTCACCTTTTCAACGACCGCTTTTTTTCCATAGAACTTTGACAACTCACGGACTTGGATCATGTGGATCGACTCTCCTTTAATAGTAAGTAGATGAAATATACACCGCCGACAAAATTGATAATGACACTTAGCGTCGTCGAGAACGTGAAGACGCGTTCCACGACCCATTGTCCCCCGACAAGTGCGATGATGCTCATGACGGATGCGCCCGCAATGAGAACCGAATGCTTATATGTTTTGAAAAATTGATAGGCTAAATTTGCAACGATCAAACCAAAGAATGTAATCGGGCCGACGAGTGCCGTCGATACGGAAATCAAAATCGCAGATATGACTAACATCAACTTGACGACCCGGTCATATGAAACACCAAGATTGATTGCCGTGTCCCTGCCAAGCGTCAGCACGTCGAGATCATTGAATGATTTCCAACCGATTATAAATGTGAGAGCGACAATTCCGAGTGCCCACCAAACCAATTCCCCGCTCACATTGTTGAAGCTTGCGAACATCTTATCCTGCACCCGTAAAAATTCATTCGGGTCGATGAGAACTTGCAGGAACGTCGATATGCTTCCGAAAAACGTGCCGACGATAATTCCGACAAGCAACAGGAAGTAAATCGGCTGACCGCCCCTCTTAAAGAGGAACCGATACAAAATGAGCGCGAAAACGATCATTGTGGAAACGGATAAAATGAAATTAACATGTCGGTTTACAATCGTAATATGGTCTGAGCCTAGGAAGAATATGACCGCCGTCTGAAGCAACAAGTACAAGGAATCCAAACCCATAATGCTTGGCGTCAAGATTCGATTATGCGTAATCGTTTGGAATATGACCGTCGAATACGCAATTGCGACTCCAGTCAATGCCATCGCAATCACTTTGATGCTTCGGCGAGGAAGTGCATAGTCAAAACTTCCATTCAAATCGTGGAATAAATACAAAGTACAGAATAGAGCTGCCAATACAGATAAGATGATCAATTTAGTAGAATCACGCATACGCCTTCCTCCTAAACAGCAAGTAGAGGAAAATACCGCTTCCGATGACGCCGACCATCAGACTAATAGAAATCTCATAAGGGTAGATGAGAACTCTGCCCAAAATATCACAAAACAGGAGGAAGATCGCACCTAACAAGGCGGTGTGCGGCAATGTCTTCTTCAAATGATCTCCGTGGAAAATCGATACGATGTTCGGAATGATTAACCCGAGGAACGGAATCATCCCGACCGTCAAAATGACAGTCGTCGTAACAAGAGCCACCAAGATGAGGCCGATATTGACAATCCGCTTATACGCTAGGCCCAAGTTTTTCGAGAAATCCTCACCCATACCGGCGACCGTAAAGCGATTCGCGTACAAATACGTGATGATTAGCACAGGGATGCTTATGTATAGGAGCTCATACCGACCTTTCATGATCATCGAAAAGTCGCCTTGCAGCCAAGCGGACATGTTTTGGATGACGTTTGACTTATACGCGAAGAACGTCGTGATCGATGACAAGATGTTTCCGAACATGAGCCCGACGAGCGGAATGAAAATCGCATCCTTGAACTTGATCCGATCGAGGATCTGCATGAACAGCAACGTCCCTGCTAGCGCGAAGGCGAATGCCACAATCATCTTCTCGATTGTCGATGCATTGGTGAACAATAACATCGACACTAAAATGCCTAACCGGGTGGCATCCAATGTCCCCGCAGTTGTCGGCGAAACGAATTTGTTCCGGCTCAGTTGCTGCATGATCAGACCTGCAATGCTCATCCCTGCCCCTGCGAGTAAGATCGCCACAAGTCTCGGCACGCGGCTAATCAGGAAAATCTCCGTTTCCTCCGATCCAAAATCGAGGAGGTCCAGCGGTTTAATTGAGCTCACCCCAACGAATAACGAGAGGAATGAGAGTAATAGTAGTGCAATGAACAAATAACGTTTCTTCATGAAGAAAGAACTCCGATATCGAATATTTGCTCTAACTGAGAATCTCACAAGTGAAAACGATTATCAATTAGCCGCAAATCCAATTATAGCAGTTATGAATTGAGTGTCAACTGATAATTGAAAATGATTATCAGTTAGTTGAGAAGGGGTTGATGGATAGCTTTGAACAAGTAGGAATCGTGCGGGTAAGTACAATTGTGGCAGAATTTTAACGGGTTTACACCGTTGATTTCTTCGAGTGACAACAAAAAACGACCCGTAACAGCTACTTTCAACTGTTACAGGCCGCTTGCGTATCTTACTCTTGATCTTGACCTTGTTGCATCATTTCTTCCAAATCGACCGCTTCGTCGATTACTTCTTGAGGAACGACGATCTCATCAATCTCGTTAATTTTCGTAAGGACAGATTTCATCTTTTGAACGATGCGCATTTCTTCCTCTTCGATTTTCATCGTCATATCCATGTCTAAATCGAATGCATTCGTGTAGAACGTTTCCTTGTCGATGTACATAACAACTTCAAGGCTTTTCACGTCCATATTTTTCAACATCTCAGCATCTTCCTCAGTCATTTCCAAATCCGAAGGAAGAGCCGAACCCATCAATTCTTTCATAAGACCGCTGAATTTGTCGCCAGAAGCAGATAGCGTCAAAATGTACTCATCGTCTGTTTGTTCGAATTTGAAATCATCTTTGAATTCATTGAACATCTTCATATCCAATGTAGGATCTGTTTCGCCGCCCATTTCCGCCATCATGTCATCATACATATCTTTAGGCATCTTAATCCATTGACCGGATTGAGGGTCATTCATAAAGAAACCTGATTCGCTCATGTACATTTCCAAATCTGCTTTGCCATGTTCACCCATGTCCATCTTCATGTTTTGGTGCATCGCCAATGGCTCGACGATAATATCCATGTCCATTTTGATTTTCGATTTCATTTCAAGTTCTTGACTTGGAATCGAGATTTTTTGATTGATATCCATAACCGCGTGCATGCTCTTTTGCTCTGCTGACACTTCCATCGCTTTGCTATATACTTCTTGCGCCGTCATTTCACTCTTGTTTTCAAGTTCTACCTCTTCACCGGTTTCTGCATCTTTTTTCGGCTCTGCGGCAGACCCACAAGCAGCCAAACCTAGTGCTAGAACACCGACACCGAGACCCTTTAACCATTTTTTCATGAGTTTATCTTCCTCTCTTTGTTTCTCTATATGCTACATCTAATCATACGGCATAAAAGGAAAAGGGTTCCACCATTTTGGGAAATTCCTATAATTTGAATCTTTCCTACCACAAGAATCCTCTATGCCTTTCCTCACCCGCAATAACTTTTTACTTCTGAGGCTTACCATGTCCCTTTGCAATGAATTCCGCTATAATAGCGGAGATAACAGAAAGGACATCATACTATGCTGAAAAAATTCTTTTCTTATTATAAGCCGCATAAGAGGCTTTTCATCATCGACTTTTCGAGCGCGATATTCGTCGCACTGCTCGAGCTGGCGTTTCCGATGGCCGTCCAATGGTTCATCGACACATTGTTGCCTTCCAAGGATTGGGGGATGATCGTTACGACGAGTGCCCTATTATTGCTGGTCTACTTGCTAAGTACATTCCTTCAATACATCGTCAGTTATTTAGGGCATAAGCTCGGCATCAATATCGAGACGGATATGAGACAGGAGCTGTTCAATCATGTCCATCGCCAGTCTTTCCGATTCTTCGACAATACAAAAACAGGCCATATTATGAGCCGGATCACAAATGACTTGTTCGACATCGGAGAGCTTGCCCACCACGGACCTGAAGATGCTTTCATTGCGGTAATGACGATGATTGGGGCTTTCATTCTCATGTTCTCCATTAATCCCGAACTAGCCCTCATTGCAATCTGCATGGTGCCACTTCTCGTTGTACTCGTGACATTTTGCAACATTAAAATGAATGCAGCGTGGCAGAACATGTATGGGAAAATCGCTGACGTCAATGCACGGGTCGAAGATTCGGTGTCTGGTGCGCGGGTTGTCAAATCGTTCACGAATGAGGACTTCGAAATTTCGCGATTCAAAAAAGACAACGGCAGTTTCAGACTAGCGAAGCTCGTCGCCTATAAGGTCATGGCGTGGACGCATTCGAGCATGTATATGATGACGAGGCTTGTAACGTTGATCGTCCTTGTAGTCGGCGCATGGTTCACATACAATGGCAGCCTGAAGCCAGGGGAGCTTGTCGCATTCATTCTTTTCGTCAATGTTCTTATTAAGCCTGTCGATAAAATTAGTGCATTGCTTGAATTGTATCCGAAGGGGATGGCAGGCTTCCGCAGATTTCGCGATTTGATTGAACAAGAGCCTGAAATTAAAGATCGGCCGGGTGCGATGGCTGTCAGTCATTTAAATGGGGACATCCTATTCGATGACGTTCATTTCCAATACGATGATAATAAAAACGTATTGAGCGGCATCGACTTATCGATAAAATCCGGTGAGACGATTGCATTTGTCGGTCCATCCGGTGCTGGAAAGACAACGATTTGTTCTCTTATTCCACGGTTTTACGATGTCGATTCAGGCGCAATTTCAATTGACGGCATCGATATTCGCAACATGACGCAGCAATCTTTGCGTTCACAGATCGGAATTGTGCAGCAAGACGTCTTTTTATTCACAGGGACGATTAAGGAAAACATCGCGTACGGAAATTTGGATGCAACCGATGAAGAAGTGATAGTTGCCGCTCAAAAGGCGCATTTGGAGGAGTTCATCGCTTCACTTCCTGACGGCTACGAGACGCAAATCGGTGAACGTGGTTTGAAATTATCAGGCGGCCAGAAGCAACGGCTAGCGATTGCGCGCATGTTCCTGAAAAATCCTCCGATCCTCATTTTGGATGAAGCGACGTCCGCTTTGGATACGGAAACGGAGCGGATCATCCAGCAATCATTGAACGAGTTGGCTGAAAACCGGACAACTCTCGTCATTGCACACCGATTGGCGACAATCCGGGATGCAGACCGGGTCATTGTCGTTACGGAAGACGGAATTGCGGAAGATGGGAAATACGATGAGTTAGTGAGGAAGGGCGGCATTTTTGCCCGCTTGCATAATATTCAATTCCAAGAGGTTTAACATTATGAGAATCGGGGATACTAGTAACATCCCACCCCCTTTCTCTTTATAGATAAAAACTGCACCGCCGACTTTCGAGTCGCGGTGCAGTTTTTTCATTTGTTATTTTTATTAATGACTTATAATAAACTCCTCGAACTTCTCCCTTTCGGAGCCATCCATTTCGACGGTCATCAGCGTGCCCTCTTCCTCATATTCCGTCTTCTTCACATTCGCCTTGTCATTCAAATAGGACACGACATCTCCGCGATCGAACGGAACGAGCAATTTACAAGTGATGTATTGTTCAAAGATCTTTTTCTTAATCAAATCTAACAGTTCGTCCAATCCTTCCGCCTCTTTTGCTGAAATCCAGACGCTATCCGTGTTCTCTCTTGGATAAGGGACTCCTGCGAGGTCAGCTTTATTGTAGACATTGATGGTTGTAATATTTTCGACACCGACGTCCTGCAACGTCTCATTCGTCACTTCCATCATGTAGCGGTATTCGGGATTTGACACGTCGACGACATGCAGAAGGAGATCGGCTCCGCGCGCCTCTTCCAACGTGGAGCGGAATGCCTTAATCAGATGATGGGGCAGCTTCGAAACGAAGCCGACCGTATCCGTCAGAAGGAACTCCTTATTGTCGGGAAGCTTCAAATGGCGCACCGAAGTATCGAGCGTCGCAAAAAGCATATTTTCTTCATATACTTGCTTTGCATGTTCATCGTCCATTTTCCGGAGCAACCCATTCATCAACGTCGATTTGCCGGCATTCGTATAGCCGACAATCGAGACGACCGGGATGCCGCTTTTCTTCCTTTGCTTTCGCTGTGTCTCGCGACGGTCACGTACATGCTCTAGATCCCTCCGTAGCTTCGAGATCTGGTCTTCGATTTTCCGGCGATCGAGCTCAAGCTTCGTCTCCCCGGCCCCCTTGTTTTGGAAGCCTCCGCCCGTTCCGCCCCCTTGCCTGCTCAAAGAGGCACGCAACCCAACGAGTCGAGGAAGCGTATATTGGAGCTGGGCCAACTCAACTTGCATCCGTGCTTCATGTGTCCGAGCACGTCTCGCAAAAATATCGAGGATAAGCATCGTCCGGTCAATGACCTTCACTTGAAGCTCCATCTCCAAGTTGCGGATTTGAGAAGGGGAAAGCTCATCATTGAAAATGATCAAATTTGCATCCGTTTCCTCGTAAAACCGCTTTATTTCTGCAATCTTCCCTTTTCCAACATAAGTCGTCGAATGCCTGCGCTCCAAATTCTGCGTCACTGTTCCAACAACATTCACATCAATGGCTTCCGCCAAATTCTTCAATTCTTCCATTTCATATTCAAAATGCTCATCGTTCTGTTCCTGCACTCCGACAAGAACCGCATATTCCACTAAAATCTCCATAAGTAATCCCCTTTCATACCGTTCTACCGGATGATAACTTCTTGCAATCGATCCTTCCCGCCTTCTTGTTGGATGAATCGAAGTAGGACATTCCCGATTTTAATATCATTCGAATTCCCGACCTTCTGCGAAAGCAGGACTGCCCATTCTCCGATGTCTCGCAAAGGATCTTCCACGCCAAACACGCACTCCCGGATCTCCAGTTTTTCATTCTCTTCGGTCAAGGCCCCTTCTGCGCGCAACTGCTCGAGTCTAATCTCCTCGGGTGTTTCCCACTCGATGAAAAACGGATGCGGCAGCTCATCGGAAACCGGCTGATCGACAAATAGCATCTTCCACTTCCTTAGCTCTCCACCAGCTGTCCGACGCTCTGCATCCATCACGCCGGACGTCTCAAACCCTTTGTTTATAATATCCTCATTAAATTGCTCAATATTGGATACGGATAAACATATTGTCCCCCATCCAGCCTTATCCTTCAAATCATGCAGCAGCAAACGGGTCAACGGATGGTCCACTTGCTCCGCAATCTCGGGGCGTTCGACGGATAGCCATTCGACGTATGCATTTTTCACATACATCAACGCATTATATGTCCCCCATTTTTCATGCCTGCCTCCAATGATTGTTTGGTTGCCTTCATTCCTTTGCTCTTCAACAATCTCGGCAGGGCTTTTCGATGTGAAATAAACAACATGATCAAGCTTCATCTGATACATCCCCCTCTTATGAATAGATTACCATATCCAATAAAAAACGACCTCCGCAACATATGCAGGAGGTCGGTTCCATTACTTTTCTTTTTTCAATAAGACCATTGCGTCATAGAATTCCTTGTCGATTTCCGCGTTCGGACGGTACGTCATTAAGCTGACGAAATATGTCACGGCTAGACAGATAAGGAAGCCTGGCACGATTTCATAAAGAGCATCCGACAGCGCGTCGACAGTACCCCAAATTCCGACAGTGATCGCACCTGCCACCATTCCCCATAATGCGCCAGTTGCTGTCAGCTTGCGCCAATAAAGCGATAGCAAGATGATCGGTCCAAAAGCGCCTCCGAAGCCCGCCCATGCAAATGATACGAGCTTCAAGATCGATTCATTGTTCGGCCAAGCAAGCGCCATTGCAACTAATGAAACAACGAGAACCGCCATCCTGCCGAGGAACACATATCGCTTATCTGTTGCATCGGACTTAATAATTGCCTTGTACAAGTCTTCAATCAGCGCCGAAGAAGTGACGATCAACTGGGAAGAGATTGTACTCATAATAGCGGCAAGTACTGCTGCAAGCATGATACCAGCGATGAATGGGTGGAAAATAATCTGCCCTAATGCAATAAATACCGTTTCCTCATCAACAAGCTCGGCTGCGTTTTGCTGGTAATAAGCGATGCCTACAAGTGCAGTGGCAATCGCACCAAACAAACTCAGCGCCATCCAGCCAATCCCAATCCGGCGTGCGCTTTTCGTTTCCTTCACCGACTTAATCGCCATGAAACGGACGATAATATGCGGTTGTCCGAAATAGCCAAGACCCCAAGCAACGGAAGAAATGACACCTGCTACAGTGGCCCCCTTCACAAGACTAAGCATGTCGGGATTCACTTCACGGATGCTTGCAGCCGTTTCTGCGAAACCGCCTGTTAATGTCAAGCCGATGATTGGCACTAATAATAAAGCAAAGAACATCGTAAGACCTTGAACGAAATCGGTATAACTGACGGCCAAAAATCCTCCGAAAAGCGTATACGCGACAACGACTGCCGAAACGATCAGCATTCCGGAATGATAATCAAGTCCGAATGAACTCATGAAGAACTTGCCGCCGGCTACCATACCTGAAGAGACATAGAATGTGAAGAAAACAAGGATGATGATACCTGAAGCAATTCGCAGAAGTCGCGACTTATCTTTCAGCCGGCTTTCCAAATAACTTGGAATCGTAATCGAGTCGCTTGATACTTGCGTATACACGCGAAGTCTTGGCGCAACGAAAAGCCAGTTCAAATACGCACCTACTGTCAAACCGATGGCAATCCAAGCTTCCGTCAGCCCGACTGCATAAATGGCTCCCGGGAGTCCCATTAGCAGCCACCCCGACATATCTGCTGCGCCAGCACTCAGTGCAGTGACTGCAGGTCCAAGCGATCGACCACCAAGCATGTAATCATTCAAATTCGTTGTTTTCCTATAGGCGTACCAGCCGATGAAAAGCATGGATACCATATAGACAACGATAGCAATTAATTGATAGAAATCACTAGACATCTTTTCCCCTCCTGTTTCTTTTTCTATTTCTTTTTATAATATCATCTTTTCAATTAGTAAAGGAGTCTTTTAAAAATTAACTTTATTATTCCTATAATGGTATAAAATAAGACAAATTCGGGCCACTTCCTACATATTTCCTGGGAAATGAACAGCTTTCGACAGTAGAAATTGGATAAAACACCGAATGAAGAACGTTTAAGCATGGCGAAAGAGGGAATCGTCTACGTAAGGAGGCGATTTCTAATGCCTTGGACTAAAAACGATTACCCTGATTCTTTTAAAAATCTGGATTCCGATGTAAGGAATAAGGCAATTGAAATAGCAAATGCATTGTTACGCGAAGGGAATGAAGAAGGTCGCGCCATTTCCATTGCTACTGCAAAAGCAAGGGAATACGTGCTTGGTGACAGTTCCGTTCGTCCAAAATATGAAGTGAAAGCGCGTGACGAGGACTGGATTCTTATGAAAGAAAATGGCGCACGAGCGATTTTCAAGGAGGATACAAAGGATGACTTACTTGAAAAAGCGAAACCGTACGTCAATGAACATAATGGAATTCTAGCTGTCTACCACGCCGACGGATCACTCGAATCGACATTATACGAATGAATTCTCAACTCTCTTACGATGAATAAATAAACAGGTGAAGGGTTTTCCCTTCACCTGTTGCAAATCGAGTCTTTTTTACAGTTGATGGCTTAATGATTCGTCAATCGACATTTCACGAAGTTTGAACTTCTGAATCTTCCCTGACGCAGTCATCGGGTATTCGTCAGTGAACTTAATATATTTCGGGATTTTATGATGCGAAATATTGCCTCTGCAAAACGAACGTATAGCTTCCTCGTCAATCGCGGCTCCCTTTTTCGGGATGATCCATGCCATCAATTCCTCTCCATATCTCGAGTCCGGCACTCCGACAATTTGAACGTCCGATATTCCTGGATGCGTATATAGGAATTCCTCCACTTCTCGAGGGTAGATGTTTTCCCCGCCACGGATGATGACGTCTTTTATTCGGCCTGTAATGTCGATATAGCCAGCTTCGTCCATGACAGCGATATCCCCAGTACGAAGCCAACCATCCTCATCGATTGCCTCACTTGTCGCTTCCTCATTATTATAATACCCTTTCATCACATGATAGCCGCGTGTGCACAGTTCACCCGGACTACCGGCAGGCACCTTTTCTCCCGTCAACGGATCTATAATTTTCACTTCGACAAACGGATGCGGTTTTCCGACTGTCGATACACGCTTTTCAATCGGATCATCGGTTTGCGTCTGCGTGATGACCGGCGACGCTTCCGTCTGTCCGTAGCAAATCGTAATTTCCTCTGCACCCATTTCGTGGATTACTTGTTTCATCACTTCAATCGGGCAAGTGGAGCCCGCCATGATGCCGGTCCGCAATGTCGACGTGTCGAATCTATGGAAATCCGGGTGGTTCAATTCAGCAATGAACATCGTCGGCACCCCGTTAAGAGCCGTGCATTTTTCATTTTGGACCGCTTCCAATACGCGAAGAGGATTGAACTGTTCAAGGATGACCATTGTCGATCCATGCGTCACCGCAGCTAAGTTGCTCAAAACCGCTCCGAAACAATGGAAGAAAGGCACAGGAATGCAGAGTCGGTCTTTCTCGGTCAATTTCATGAAATCCCCAATGATTTTTCCGTTGTTCACAATATTGTGGTGCGTCAACATGACACCTTTCGGAAAGCCTGTCGTCCCTGATGTATATTGGATGTTGATAACGTCCTCGGGCGACATGCTCTTCTCCCGCTCAGCCAATTCCTCATCCGTAATACCGGCAGCGTGAGCGAGAAACTCCGACCATTTATATATTCCGGATTCCTCGCGATCCGTCATAAGAATAATTCTTTTCAATTTCGGCAGCTTTTCACTGGAAACGACGCCATCTTTGCTATTCTGCAGTTCCGGACAAATGGAACGGATAATGTCGATATAGCTCGTCCCTTTGTATCCTTCATCCAAAATCAATGTTGTCGCATCCGATTGTTTCAGCAAATATTCGAGCTCGTTCGCTTGGTAATTTGTATTCACCGTAACGAGGACAGCCCCCATCTTCCCTGTCGCAAACTGACTCAGCAACCATTGCGGTTTGTTATCGGACCAGATGGCGACATGCTCCCCCCGCTGGATCCCCATCCCGATGAATGCCTTCGCCAGCTCGTCAGTCTCACAATCAAACTCGTCATATGTTCTTCTGATTCCATGCTCCGGATATACATAGGCCTCTTGCTCGGGCAATGCTTTTGCCCAATCCCTTAAGACCTCGCCAACCGTTTTACTCAACAAAGACATCCATCTAACCCCTTTCTGCGAATCTATAGTTATTTACATATTATCACAAAATTCAGAAGGTGTCTTAGGTATTCCTCTTCAAAATAAGTCGTTTCACCAGTTAGGCAAAACGACTCAAGTTCTTTATTCAACAGGGAAAACACGTCCCCTTTCGTCCTTATACACGACATGATGGCGCTCGAATTTTGTCGGCGAATCCAGCCCTGCCGCAGCAGCAATCCGGAACAAACCTTCACGCATCGTCAAAATGTAATTTGTGACACGGAATTTCTTCTCCTCTACGACAAGTCCCCTTTGCAGATTTTTATCCGTCGTTGCTACACCTGCTGGACACTCATTCGTATGACACCTTTCAGCCATGATGCATCCGACCGAGATCATGAAGCCACGAGCAATTTGGACTAGGTCGGCGCCCATTGCCAAAGCGATTGCGGCTTTATCGGGCGTCGTTATTTTCCCTGAAGCGATGATTTTCACCTGGTCGCGCACTTCATATTTCCGAAGCGCGTCATCCAATAAGACGAGTGCCGACTTAAGCGGTAATCCGACACTGTCTGCCAAATCCTGATATGTTGCTCCGGATCCCCCTTCCGCTCCATCCAAGGAAATGAAGTCCGGGCCTTTGCCCATTTCATGCATGAACGACGCAAGCTCCTCCACGTCCTCCTTGCCCCCGATGACGATTTTAATCCCGACAGGCTTTCCGCCACGATCTCTTATTTGTTCGATAAAATCAAATAACGTCGGATAATCGGAGAACTGATTGAAACGGTTCGGACTGTTAATTGTCGTAAACGGAACGACATTCCGGATTTTTGCAATCTCCTCTGTCACTTTCTCCCCTTCGACATGGCCTCCCCGCATTTTCGCGCCTTGTGCCATCTTGATTTCAAATGCTTTTACTTGTGGAATTTCCGCCTTTTCACGGAGGCGCTCCCAGCTGAATTCCCCTTCCTCCGTACGAAAGCCGAATAAGCCCGATCCAATCTGTGCAATGATGTGGGCATCTCCCGCCAAATGATACGGGGAAAGTCCGCCTTCCCCGGTATTCATCCAAGCTTCTTTCGCCATGCCGATCCCTTTCGACAAGGCGGTAATGGCATTTTCACCAAGCGCTCCGTAACTCATGCCGGATTGGCCAAGCAGGCTCCGGACGTGGAATGGATGCTCGCAGTTCGGTCCGATGACGATTGCATCCTCTTCCGGCAATAGCCAAGGCAACGCAGGAATTTCCTCCCGATGCTCTTTCCTCGAGAAGAGATTATCTTCATCGACACGGTAACGCATCGTATTGATCAACTCATCGTTATCGACACGCATTTCCTCATTCTGCTTCGTGAACAGCGCATTGCGGATGTAATAGCCTGCCTCTTCAAAATTACGTTTTGATCCGAAACCGATAATGCTGTTCAAATACTTCCCGGGAAGCACCATATGCAAATATTCTTCCCGGTTGAAAGGCTTCCCTTCATGATCAGCGTTGAACAAATACTGACGGAGCTCAGGTCCCGTCTTCTCCAGCACATATCTCATCCGTCCGAGCACGGGATAGTTCCGTAGAATCGCGTGCTGCTTCTGTCGTTTGTCATAGAAGTAAAGATAGATTGCGACTGAAATAGGAATGATGACTAAAATAAGGACGAGCAAAGTTGTCGTCAACGAAATGCCTTCAAACCAGCCCATGAGCACACCCCTTTCCTATGCGTTTCGTGTAGTGTAACATGAACATATTCGAACATTTTGAAAAACGAAATCTTGTGGAGGGATACATATGGTCATCGAATTACTGACATCACACGCATCCGTACGAAAATACAAGGACATTCCCCTATCAAAGGAAGACGTCCAAGAACTCGTCCATGCAGGCCAGCATGCGGCGAGCTCCCACTTCGTCCAAGCCTACTCTGTCATCCACGTAACCGATCCGGAGAAACGGGAACAACTGGCCGACTTGTCGAAGAATAAAAGGCAAATCCTCTCAGCTGGAGCCGTACTTGTCTTCTGCGCGGATTATTGCCGATTGGCAAAAGCAGCCGCATTGCACGGCAAGGAAATCGATTATTCCCACGCGGAAAACGTGCTCGTCGGCTCGATCGACGTTGCGCTCTTCGCCCAAAATGTCGCAATCGCCGCAGAGTCGAAAGGATATGGCATCTGCTATATCGGAGGCGTCCGAAATGCGCCGGAGGAAATCAGCAATCTATTAGGACTCCCGGACGGCGTCGCACCAATGTTCGCGATGTCGATCGGAGTTCCCGACGAAGCGAACGAAGTGAAACCGAGATTGCCAGTAGAAGCGATCATCCATGAGAACAGCTATGACGCTGCCAAATATGACGATATTCTTCCAACCTATGACCAAACGATGCACGACTATTACTTAAACCGCGGATCGAACCAGAAGGATACAGCCTGGTCCGTGCAAATGGCCGACTTCCTCGCCGAACCAAGACGGACATATATGAAAGAGTTTTTGGCGAAACGTGGATTTACGTTTAAATGAAACACTGAATGCATTAAATACGCATAAAGCGTCCCAAAAACGCATAAAATGGTATTCTCACGCATAAACGCAATAATCGACGCATAAATTCGCAGAAAAGCTCATAAATCGGATAACTTGCGCATAAAACGAAATTTCAACGCATAAACAGATTTCACTTCAAGGGATTGGTCAAATGCCAATCCCTTGTTGTATTCTTATATATATATTTGTCCGAAAAGAGGTCCAGCATTATGCAATTTGAAGAACTTGTGGAGAAACTTGTCCTCCGAATCGAGGAAGGGTCATTCATTCACGGGACGATCAGTCAGCCCCGCTACAAATCGACCGGCCTTCAGAAAGTGAAATTGAAGCCCGTAGAAATTAAGAAAGAAGTCCATATACAATTTGAATATCACTACGAACGTATTTTGAAACATGAAAATATAAAAATCCCAGATATTCAACCCGCTCTCAAACAACTACTGGAGCAATTCAAGCAAATGCAGGCAGAATTCACGGATGAGAAAGTTCATATCCAGCTGACGAAAAAATTCAAAGTTTCCTGGAAAGGCGAGAAGACGGCTACGACGAAAACAGTCGACTTGTCTCATAACCGGAAAAAGAATTATCTTTTGGACGATGAAACTCCTTATCCTTTCCTCATCCGTCTCGGCGTTCAATCGGCGGAAGGCAAGGTGAAGAAGCAGAAATACGATAAGTTCCGGCAAATTAATCGCTTTGTCGAATTCATCGACGATGCGCTCGTCCACTTGCCGAAAGACCGTCCCGTCCGCATTTTGGACTTTGGTTCCGGCAAATCGTATTTGACGTTCGCCCTCTATCACTATTTGCATATCGAAAAGGGATTGGATATCCAGGTGACAGGTCTTGATTTGAAAAAGGAAGTCATTGAAGAATGCAATTTGATCGCGAAGGATCTGGGCTATGAACAGCTGGAGTTCCTCGTTGGCGATATTAACGATTATAACGAGGAAACGTCCGTTGACATGGTCGTCACGTTACATGCGTGTGACGTTGCAACAGACATGGCTTTGGCGCGCGCAGTCAAATGGGGAGCGGAAGTGATTTTAAGCGTCCCTTGCTGCCAGCACGAACTGTTCTCGCAAATCCAATCCCCTGCTCTTGAAGTGATGCTCCAGCACGGGCTCATTAAAGAACGCTTTTCCGCACTTGCGACGGACTCCATCCGGGCTGAACTTTTGAAGCTCGTTGGGTACGATGCACAGCTGCTAGAGTTTATCGATATGGAGCATACGCCGAAAAATATTTTGATCCGGGCTTATAAAACAGGCAAGAAACCAACTTCTAGTTCCATCGCAAAATACGAAGCCTTTCGGGACTTGCTGAACGCGAAACCGTTTTTGGAAAGGGAATTAAAAGAAGCGGGATATATACAATAAAACACGCGCTCTCTCTGAGGAGTTGAAATAATGCCTACTTACAACAAGCTCGTACGTGACTTCATTCCCCATATTATTGAAAGCTCAGGGAAAACGTGTACGACACGCATCATGAATGATGATGAATTCATAACGGAGCTCAACAAGAAAATGCATGAGGAACTTGCTGAATACGAAACTGCGGAGACGGCTGAGGATGCCATCGAAGAATTGGCTGATTTATTAGAGCTGATCAACGCGGCTGCTGTTGCCCACGGATCTAGCTTTGATGAGTTGGAGAAAGTCCGTCTGCAAAAAGCTGAAAAGCGTGGAGGGTTTGACGAGAGGATTTATTTGATCGATGTTGAAGATGAGTGAATTGTAAGGGAATCGGATGCGTCCAATTCCCTTTTCAATACTCAAAAAACCGCCTCCCGATTCCTCAGGCAGGCGGTTTCTTGATGTTATACGGATAATAATTCCTCTTGCGTGTCAATGAATCCGTTATAAATTTCCAAATCGTACTCATATGACGCTCGATATGTCGACAGACTGTGCGCTTTCACTTTTTCAAAGCTGTCTCCATCGACGATTTCAAAAAAGCTGTTCAGTATTTCGGCATTGGCCCATGCAGTTTCTTCAAAGGCGATGTCGGTTTCATGCTCTTCTATCACCATCGTCATGAGAGGCAGATCCGTTGGCCTCTTTTCAGCCGCAGCTTGTTTTTTCATAAGCATGATTTCTTTCGTACGGTCGAGTGAGTCAAGCAAGGCTTTGCGATCCATCGCATGCCCAAGCTCGTGGATGGTCAAAATACGGAGATACGTTTCCAGTGGCATCGGTTCGGGGAGTTCCTGGCAGGCCTTTTGTACCCGGGCAATGTCGACAATCACTTCATCTTTGATGAAATCATACATCATATTAACACCCGTGCGTTCCTGTTTCAGCTCCACATCCATGTTTACGGCATAGATGGTCGATTCGATTACAGCGACGATTTGCGATACCGTCATTCGTTCTTTCATTCTCTTTCCCATACACCCTTTACTGTTTAGATTCTATCTATGTTAGCCAGTTTGGCATTTATGCATTTTTCATTCAAGAGCTTTTCACATGCAACTTTTTTATTATAATTAAATAAGGGATTTTTTTCAATAGTAAAGTCCCAATATCCACCAAATTGTCAAAAACCTGCTAACTGACTAAGTTGGCAGGTTCGTGATTTTTAATTATTTCATTTTAACCCGACGTCCATGAATACATATCCGTCTCGCTCATGCCGACCTTTGAACTCGATAGGCACACGTTTCTCGAAAATCGGTCCGTCTACAACGACTGTATGGAATTCCCCCGATTCCCCGCATGAATCAATGCCTAGCGACTCTAGTTCGTTCATTAATTCAATCGTGAATTCACGCCCTATAAATTGCGCAGGCATCATCTTCGTATTGACAACAACTATATACGCCTCAAAGCCTGCGTTGACGAATTCCTCCAACAGCTTCCGGCGCGATTCCATCCATAGTGGGTGGATTGCTTTCATGCCGACTTTGGCACATGCCGTTTGCACCCAAGTCAAATGGTCTTCTAGGTCGATATCTCCGAAAACGCCATTTGGAATTCCTGCATCGACACATTCCTTCATTGCGTCTAAAAATTGCTCTTCATACCCATTCCAGTCCGCTCCGCGGATCATCAAAGGAACACCGATGCTTTCCGCCTGCGCTTGGATAATTTCCAATGGCAATGCATGAGATTTTGATCGCTCTTTATCCTCTTCGAACATTGTCCAAATCCGTTTTGCGACTCCACCTGCTTGAAGTGCACGATAATACGCCAGCGTCGAGTCTTTCCCGCCACTCCATGAAGCGACGAAAGGTTCATTGTTCATCTGCAACACGACTCCTTACGTTATATTGCTAAAATAATATGATGTATATATTCGTTGAAACATGTGAATCCAGTACGTTCATAAATAAAATTAGTCCCCAGGCGTGATAGCGTTCGGGGACTTTTCTTATTCTGCCGCTTCTAATGAGTAGCCGTTTATTCGTAAATCATCAATTGTCTTCCTCAATTGCTTCAAATGGCATTTCTCGTACAAGCCGACGACCGGGAACCATTGTTCCAGTGGAATCAATCCTAGGTTCGGATGCTTGAAGGACTTATCACGCAATTGATCTTTGCTGCAGCCATCATAGACATCGAGCAAATAGATTCTTGAGTTATGAAGTTCTTCTTTAATATCTGCAATCGTCTTATACGTATCTGTCGGTTGTGTTTGCAAAGGGAGTTTTCCTTTGACGAGTAAGCTTCCGGAAAGGACGATCATTTTCTTGGAGGCCCTTTGACTATTCGGGTTCTTCAATTCTCCCGAAATTTTTGATGCTATATAAGTTTCCATCAATGCGAGGTGTTCCAAGATCTGTTTCGGAGACCAACCTCCTGTTGACGGAGTTGCATTAAATTCGTTATCAGTCAACCCATCGAGGGTGTGGTAAATTTTTCTTCTGATTTTGTTATTCCCCTCTAAAACCATTATATCTCTCCTTATATAGAACGAACTAGGGGCATTCAATTTTACTCCCACAGCATACGCCTTTTTGAAGAAAAATTAAAGTGATAGAATCATATTCAGAAAAATAAGATGTTGGTTAAAATTGTAATTGAACTAGTTATGAGAGTTTGGAAGGATTTATGCGTATTTAGAAGCAATTATGAGGCTTTCGCGCGATTTATGCGTCAATCTAGTGGTTTATGCGTTTCTAGGATGATTTATGAGTATGTGCAGTGAATTATGCGCCTTTGGAACAATTTATGCTTCTTTCAATGAGTTTATGCGCCGCAAGAGAAAAACGCTCCACCCAGCTAGGATGGAGCGCTCAGAGTGTAGACAGGATAACTAAGTATATCCTCAGCCTGATTGAAAACGCTTGTCAAGGAAGGCAACCTAAGAGCGCCACGTCCTGTGGCGACGGTTGCATGACTCGCATCCTGCGAGCCCGCTCGAAGTGGAGCGAAGACGCGAATAGAACTAAAGTTCATGAGCGGACGAGCGATTAGGGAAGGCATCCTAAGGGCGCCGCGTCTTGAAAGTGCCTTAATTTCTGCAAAGAACGCAGAAATACGGCAAATCGAACCCTTCGCCGTTCGATTGGCAACGGATGCATGACCTACTTCCTGTAGGCCCCAACAACGGATGCGAGCGTTTGTCAACAGGCTGAGCGCTGTGTTTATACAGGCATCGGCGTATCTGTCGGTTCTGCGTAGCCTTCTTTGTAAGTATCGTCAATGAATTCACGGATTTCCTTCATGGACTTTCCTTCTTGTTTCATTTGCACTGATTGAACGGCAATTTCCAAGCAGACGAGGCAGCGTGTACCGTGGTCGTCCCAGACGACGGAGCCGTCTTCACGGATCTCATCGACGAAGCAGTTCAAGTTGCTGCCATGGCCGGCACTTTCCCCACAACCGCAGTAGCAAGGCATATAGGCTAGTATATCTTCAGCTGATGCCGCCATTTGGTAGACGAGGCGCATGTCTTCGGGCTTGTCATCCAAAAACTTCGGCAAGACTGCGGCCGACTCGGTCACTTCCTGCAGATCGCCATTCGGCAAGTGCCTTTCATGGCCCACTTCCAGATGTTCCTTTTCCGTGTGCTGTTGCGCCTTGTCTCCGCATGCGGATAGGACAAGGACCAATATGAACATGATTGACGTAAGGCTTTTCTTCATCCATATCGACTCCTTTATAAGTTACTTGTCCTTCCATCATAGCGGAGATTGATACATAGCACGGTTACAAATTTGTGGACATTGCATCCCGTTTGTTTTTCTTCTGCTTAATCCAATAGCGGATGCCCTTTCCAGCTAGCGGTTCGTCGGAAAACCGCGGGATGACATGCAGATGGGCGTGCGGAATCGATTGCCCGCCCACTTCGCCTGTATTCCAACCGACTGTATAGCCATCATGGCCATAACGCTCTTCTAAATAACTCTTTGCTTTCAACAGGAGCTCTTGCGTATCCCGCCACTCATCCGCCGTCAATGAAAACACATCGACCGCATGCCGTTTCGGAACGATCAAGCCGCTTCCTTCCAGCACTCTTTGCTCGGAAGGCTTTTGGATATAGGCGCATGTCTCCGTCTCAAAAATGATTTGCTGCTCCGAATCTGCGGTCAAGTTGCAGTAAGGGCAATTTTCTTTATACATTTTACCGTCCAATCATCTTGGAAGGATCCACGTATTCATCGAACTGCTCTTCTGTCAAAAGGCCGGTTTTGAGCGCGGCTTCCTTCAATGTCGTGCCTTCTTTATGCGCTGTCTTCGCGATTTTCGCTGCATTTTCATAACCGATATACGGATTAAGAGCAGTTACGAGCATAAGCGAGTTTTTCACTTTGCTATCAATCTCTTCCCGGTTCGGTTCGATTCCGACCGCGCAATTGTCATTGAAGCTGCGCATGCCGTCTGCAAGTAGTTTTGCAGATTGCAGGAAGTTGTAGATGATGACCGGCTTGAAGACATTCAATTCAAAGTTCCCTTGGCTTGCTGAAAATCCGATGGCCGCGTCATTCCCCATCACTTGCGCAACGACCATTGTGAGTGCTTCACTTTGTGTCGGATTAACCTTGCCTGGCATGATGGAGCTGCCTGGTTCATTTTCCGGAATGGTGATTTCGCCGATCCCTGACCGCGGACCGCTCGCTAACCACCTTACATCGTTCGCGATTTTCATCAAATCCGCTGCAAGTGCCTTCATCGCGCCATGTGTATAGACGACTTCGTCATAGCTTGTGAGGGCGTGGAATTTATTTTCCGCCGATGTGAATGCGATACCGACCGATTTTGAAATCTCTTCAGCCACTTTCTCACCGAATCCTTTTGGTGCATTCAATCCTGTACCGACAGCAGTTCCGCCGATGGCAAGTTCCTTCATCGATTGGACGCTCTCGTTAAGCATCTTTTCCGTCTTCTCAAGCATACGATGCCAACCGCTAATTTCTTGGCCCAATGTAAGCGGCGTCGCGTCTTGCAGATGCGTACGGCCGATTTTAATAATGTCCATGAACTCTTCAGCTTTATTGCCAAGCGTTGCCTTCAATTCTTGTAGAGCTGGCAGCAATTCACGTTCAACCGCGATAACGCCCGAGACATGCAGTGCTGTCGGGAATGTGTCGTTGGAGCTTTGAGATTTATTCACATCATCGTTCGGATGAAGACGCTCTTCTTCGCCCCACTCCTCTAACAGCTGATTGCCGCGGTTCGCTAGCACTTCGTTCATATTCATGTTCGATTGCGTCCCACTGCCAGTTTGCCAGACGACGAGCGGGAAATGGTCGTCCCATTTGCCTTCGATCACTTCTTCAGCAGCCGCCACGATCGCTTTCATCTTCGCGTCTGATAGATTGCCGAATGAGTTGCTCGCAATTGCGGTAGATTTTTTCAAATGGGCGAACGCACGGATGACGCCGAGCGGAATCCGTTCTCCACCGATTTTAAAGTTCTGCTTGCTCCGCTGTGTCTGCGCGCCCCATAACTTATCCGCTGGTACTTTGATTTCTCCAAATGTGTCATGCTCGATACGATATTCCATTTTCCCTCCGCCTTTCAATAGATAATTCAAACTCCTCCTTCTATCATGCACTTTTTTAGAGTTGAAATAAAATGAAAAGACCCGGTTATCCGAGTCTTTCAAAATCAGGCCAATTTCTTTTCCTGGAATATTTCTATAAATCTATCCACTACTTCCGGATGGAATTGTGTCCCTCTGCCCCTTTTCAGTTCCGCAAACGCCTCTTCGACCGTCACCGCTTGTTTGTAGACGCGTTCTGTTATCATGGCGTCATAGGCGTCGACGACTGAGACGATGGCGGCTTCCAAAGATATTTCGTCCCCTTTCAATCCATAGGGATATCCTTTGCCGTCAAATCGCTCGTGATGCTGTTCGACGATGAATGCGGCATCTTTCAACCACTCCACTGGATGGGCGCGCATAATGTTTGCACCGATCAAGGAATGCGATTTCATTGTTTCCCACTCATCCGCCGTAAGCTTTCCGGGTTTGTTCAAAATCTCAAGTGGAATCGCAAGCTTCCCGATATCGTGGAAATAGGAACCCCACCGCAGCAATTTGAGTCTGCATTTCGGCTGGTCCATCCGTTTCCAAACTTCAATGGCGTATTGCCTAATTCGATCGCAATGGTGATACGTGTAGCCATCCACTCTCGCAACAGCATCCATTTCGGTTTGCAGAGTCTGCGTTTCGAAAAATAGTTGTTCATAGAAATCGGCATCCATCTTCATGAGGATCTCTGCGTCGGATGTTCCGTAAAATGTGACGATTGCGTCGTAACAGGAAGCGTCAAGCGTTTCTCCGATTTGCAGTTTCTTACGAGTACCGCGGTATTCAATTTCGACTTCTCCATCCAATAACGTGTACGTTTCGACAATCGTGTTCTTTGAGTTGTATTGGGCACAGAAAGATCCCCCTTCATTCAAAGAAAAGAGGGCTTCCGCAACGTTATTCCAACGACCCATAATCATGATTTGTCCGGACGTCATGCGTAAAACGGGGTACTGGCCATCTGTTTGGCGGTGCGTGTAGTTTCGAGTTGTTCCCATAGGCATCCTCCGTCAAGCAGGTTTCGACTATATTCCACGTGTTTCTACTATTATAACGGAAAATGCAAGGAACTTCTATAGTTATTTTTGAATACATGGAATATACTTTCTATTATAACTCCTGCCTCAATGCCTGAATGACATCAATCTTTGTCGCTTTGCGAGCTGGGCGCCAGCCGGAAATCATGGCGACCGAAATGCTGATTGCGGATGCTATGACGACGAGTTGCCATGGAATGATGGAAAAAGTGATATCTAAGCTTGCGATTTCTTCTTCCCCGAGCGCAGATGAAACGATAATCGGCAAAACCATATTGGCGATGAAACTAACACCGTAAGAGATCACGACTGCGATGACTGTTCCTATTATTCCAATCCATGCACTTTCCATGAGAAATAGTCTTTGGATCAGTTTCGGGCTAGCCCCGATTGCTTTCATGACGCCGATTTCTCGTGTTCGTTCCGTTACAGCCATCGTCATCGTGTTGAATATTCCGATGGAGGCAATTAAAATCGCGATCGTGCCGACAAATACGA
Organism: Sporosarcina sp. Marseille-Q4943; assembly: GCF_943736995.1. GTDB lineage: Bacteria > Bacillota > Bacilli > Bacillales_A > Planococcaceae > Sporosarcina. The sequence goes on from NZ_OX031157.1 coordinate 1,495,195, forward strand.
GGCCTGCTTTAAATGCCAGAAAGAAGACATCCAGTTGCTCAAGCTGATCTGCAATGGAGTAGACGGCAAACCCTTCCTCTTTGAGTGACTTGCTTAGCGCAGTGACATTTTCCAGATTATCTGCATACACATTGACGTTCCCGTAGAACAATTCGCTGTCCGCATCCTCTACGTGGGTGAGGAAAATCTGATTCAAATCAGGCATGATGGCCGCGTCCGCGTAAATATTAAAGTCCATTACCCAATCTTTCGCAGGCTCTTTTGCAATACCAACGATAGTCAATGTTGTTTCTTCTGGGAACAGTTCTTTTTCTTCAAACAATCCCATTTTGTATGTGAACTGTTTGCCGATAATTGCTTCCTTATAGGTTGAAGGTTCCGCTTCTCCGTCGTCCGCTTTCGGTTCAATCAGATTTTCGGCGAAATGGTTTCCGACGACGACTTCATGTTTATTCTCCGGCAAGCGCCCCTCTTGCAAGGCGAAGCCCACTTTTGCTTCCTCTTGGAATTCCGTGACCGTCATGTTATGGCTGCCGATGAACCCGTCCAATTCCGTTTGCTGGTTAATGCTAACAGACTGGCGAAAGACGACCGCTTTCACACGATCCCGTTTTTTAAGTTCCTCCACTTTAGTCTGATCCATATCACTCGAGTACACTTCAATTTGATTCACTAACCGATTGTCGAGTATTTCATTTCGCATCGTGTCGTGGATGCCAAATCCGACGGATGCAAGGACAATCAAGAATGCTGTGCCCATCGTTGCAGCGAGGATCGTCATGAAGACGCGGAGTTTATTCTTTTTAATATGTTGCCGTACGAAATCGATCTGATCGTTAAATTGCATGTGCGCCACCCCCTTCTGTTAACTCACCGTCGTGCATGCGGTACATGCGGTCGGCCGTCTCCGCCACCGTGTCATCATGCGTAATGATGATAAATGTAATGCCGCGGGACTTATTTAGCGCTTTGATGAGCAGCAGGATGTCCTGCTCCGTCTCCGAATCGAGACTCCCCGTCGGCTCGTCCGCAAAGATGATCGGCGGATCGGTGATGAGCGCACGCGCTATGCTCACACGCTGTTGCTGTCCACCTGATAATTCATTCGGATAATGGTCTTGCACCTCTGTCAAGCCGACAAGCTGAAGAAGTTGTCGGACCTTTTCCCGCCTTTCCTTTTTGGAAACTCCAGCGAGTTTCAATGGCAGCTCCACATTTTCAAACGCCGTGAGACCCGGCATGAGCTGGAAGTTTTGAAAAATGAAGCCAAAATGATCAAGGCGGAATTTCGCGCTCTCCACCTCATTGAATGCTGACGTTAGCGTATCTCCTATTCGGATAATACCTGCATCCGGCTTAAGGAACCCCGCCATTATATGGAGCAATGTCGACTTCCCCGACCCGCTCCGCCCGACAATCGAAACAATTTCGCCTTTGTCAATCGTGAAGGATAGCCCCTTCAGCACCGGGACATGCCTCTCCTTGCCTTTCTTGCCAATTTTAAATGAATGTGTCAATTCCTGAACTTGTATCATGGATTTCCCTCCAACGTTGTAACTGTTTCTCATTGTACGGAGAGAATCTTAAGGAGAAGTGAGGAGAAGTATGAAGAAATTCTTAAGATGATTGCGCTAATGCCTTTACCAATTAAAAACACCCGGTCCGCATTCGTGGACCGGGGGTTTCAGTAAAACTTATTCTTCATCAACAGACTTCGGTTTAACTGCGGTCGGCTTTGTTGTACGAAGCTCTTCCGCCAGATTATCGAGGCTTGGACGTAGGTTGTTCTTCCCGACGTAGCTCTCCATCATTTCCTTTACGTCGATGCCTGAAGAGGCTTTCAACGATTCTTGCAATGTCGACATCAAATTCGTTGCGTACGATGTCACTTTATTGGCACCGCCGCCTTCACCGCCGCCCGTGTCAACCACCGTAATCTTATCGATATTCGAAAGCGGGCTTGCAACTTGTTTCGCGTATTCCGGAATCATGCGAACGATCATATCAAGCACAGCTGCCTGGCCGTATTGTTCGAACGCTTCCGCGATTTTGCGTTTCGCTTCCGCTTCCGCAAGACCTTTTAAGCGGATGACATCGGCTTCTGACTCACCTTGCGCACGTTGCGCATCGGCTTTTGCCAATCCGTCGAGGCGGATTTTTTCAGCTTCCGCAGCAGCACGAGCTTCGATGCGATATTTCTCTGCTTCCGCTTCAGCCATCTGGCGAGACTTATCCGCAGCTGCGTTTTGCTCGATCGCATAACGGTCCGCATCGGCCTTTTTCTTAACCTCGGAATCGTACTGCTTCTCACGACGCAAGATCTCTTTCTCTTCCAACTCGATTTGCTTTTGGCGCTCGATGATTTTGACTTGCATCTCCTGCTCCGTAACTTCTTGCTTTGCACGTGCGGATTCGAGCTCATACGCTTGGTCGGCGCGCGCTTTCGCGATATCTTGCTCGCGGCGGTAATCAGCGACTTTCAACTGATTTTCCTTCTCCGCTTCTGCGATTTCCGTAGCACGCTCGATTTCCGCTTTCTGCGCTTCCTTCGACGCTTCAGCGTTCTTGATGCGCGTCTCTTTTTCAGCTTCGGCCGTTGCAATGTCGGCGTCCCGTTTCACTTGGGCGATACGCGGTTTACCGAGAGAATCCAAATAGCCGTTTTTATCGCGTACATCTTTAATTGTGAATGAAACGATGACTAGCCCCATTTTAGCAAGGTCTTGTGATGCGACACGTTGTACTTCCTGAGAGAACTTATCACGGTTCTTATAAATCTCTTCCACCGTCATCGATCCTAGAATGGAACGCAAATGTCCTTCCAGCACTTCCTTCGCTTCATTTTCGCGGTCGGCTTTCGATTTTCCTAAGAACTGCTCTGCCGCCGTCGCGATTTCAGAAATCGATCCACCGATCTTAATGATGGCAGTTCCGTCGGCCATGACGGGAACTCCTTGTTCCGTGTACACTTCAGGCGTCGTCACTTCCAATTTGCTTGAAAGCAAGCTGAGCGGTTCCGATTGCTGGAACACCGGGAAGACAAACGTTCCCCCGCCACGGATGATTTTGATTCGGTTGCCCGAGTCATCCGTATGTACGTTTTTCGATCCTAAATAACTACCCGTGACGATTAGCGCTTCATCCGGCCCGACCGTCTTATACTTCGAAATGTAGACGAGTATGACGGCCAGCAAAATGAACACGACAATCCCGATGACAATAAACACTCCTGAAAATCCTGGCATTCTGATTCCCCCTTAACAAAATTAGTTTGGATTTGGTCATTTGAAGCGGAAAGGTTCATACTCCTTCACGATGAACGTCCCTTCCTTCACTTCAATGATTAGAACTTCTTTTCCGTAGTCGATCGCTTTGTTTTCATAACCTGCAGCCCTCTTCGAAATGATGCCATTCACCGTCTCGATGATGATTTCGCCAAAGCCGTCGACCGGTACCGGGACGATGACTTTGCCGACCTGTCCTGTGAGTGATTCATCCGTGTAGGCAAGCGATACTTCCGCGGATTTCAATGGAAGGAGCACGAAGAAATATAGAAGGAAGTCCAATGCGGTCGCCGCCCCAAGTGCTATAATCAGGATTAGCAAGTGGTTCCATTCTGTCGTCAACTCCAAAATATAACCAACTGCAGATGTAAATGAAATGAATGCTAGAATGACAGCGGGATCCAATAGCGGACTCGCATCGCCTATCCCTTCTGCAATGTCACTGAAGAAAATGTACAGCACGGTTGCCAATCCGCCGATAATGAGCACGGTCAAATAAACATTGATGACCGGCATTCCGAACACTTCCATCCTTTCACCTCGCCTTCTCCTAATTGAATTCTACTATACATACGGCTGGTCAGGAATAAAGTTTCAATATTAATGGAAATAAATTAAAATCTTCACAACATAATACTTGAGCCATATAATTACTTTTCCAAAGAATTCAGCCACTATATCTGTACTTATTTTTACTTTTTTTTGCTATGATAAGACTACTAAAAATTGATTCCGGAAAACGGATGGAGGCCTAAAAATGTTCAGTCCACGTAAAACCGATCCTTTTTTCGCAGCTCTTTTGGAGATTGCTGAGCATGTTCAAGAAGCGATGCATTATGCGCATGATTATAAAGTGACATCTGTAGCAGATTTAAAAGAAGTGAGCATCAGGCTGAAGGAGTACGAAACATCGGGCGATGAATTGATTCACGAACTCATTTCCAAGCTTAACATTTCGTTTATGACGCCAATTGAAAGGGAAGATATTTTACAATTGGCCATTAAAATGGACGATATCTTAGACGGCATCGAACATTTCGCCGCGAATCTGGAAATGTTCTCCCTCACGGAAATTGATGAATATGTCCAGAAGTTCATGGACAACATCGTGAAAAGCTCCGATGAAATCGTCAAGGCGATGGAGCTGTTGGCGAAGAAGAAGCTCGTCCAAATGCGGGATCATGCCGTTTTGATTAAAGAATATGAGCGGATTTGCGATGAAGTCCTTCGCACGTCGATCAAACAACTGTTTATCCGTGAAAAAGATCCGATCCGCATCATCCAGTTCAAGGATATTTATGAGCTGCTGGAAGAGATTGCAGACCATTGCCAGGACGTGGCGAACACACTCGAAACAATTATCATGCGAAACGCGTAAGGGGTAGCAATTATGGAAATGGTATTGTTTCTCACGATTGCAATCGTTGTTTTTGCGCTTGCCTTCGATTTCATTAATGGATTCCACGACACCGCGAATGCCATTGCGACTTCGGTTTCGACACGTGCATTGAAACCACGGACAGCCGTCTATATGGCCGCAATCATGAATTTTATCGGCGCTTTGACGTTTACAGGCGTTGCAAAGACAATCTCCAAAGACATTGTCGATCCGTTTCTATTGGATAACGGATCGCTCGTCATTTTGGCAGCTCTTACTGCTGCGATTGCCTGGAATTTGATCACTTGGTATTATGGCATACCGTCAAGTTCATCGCATGCGTTGATCGGTTCAATCGCTGGCGCAGCCATTTCAGCTGCAGGGATCGGCATTTTGAATTACGGCGGTTTTATCAAAATTATGCAAGCCCTGCTCATTTCCCCGTTCATCGCCATTGCGGGCGGATTCCTCGTGATGTCGCTTTTCAAGGTGTTGTTGAAGAATCGGAATCTGTTCAAGGCGAATAAACGTATCCGCTATTTGCAGATCGGAACAGCAGCTCTACAAGCTTTTACGCACGGTACGAACGATGCCCAAAAAGCGATGGGGATCATTACGATGGCATTGATTGCAGCGCAAATGCAGACGGGCGACGACATCCAGCTTTGGGTTCGGATTGCCGCAGCAACGGCGATGGGACTTGGGACATCGATCGGCGGGTATAAGATCATCAAGACGGTCGGCGGAAAAATTATGAAAATTCGGCCTGTCAACGGAGCCGCAGCCGATTTGAGCTCCGCGATGATCATTTTCGGCGCGACGCTCATCCATTTGCCTGTCAGCACGACGCACGTCATCTCTTCCGCCATCATGGGCGTCGGCTCTGCACAACGTGTTAAAGGCGTCAAATGGGGAGTCGCGAAAAAAATCGTCCTCACTTGGGTAATTACAATGCCAATTTCGGCTGCTCTTGCCGCAATTGTGTATCAAATTTTGAACTTATTTTTCTAAAAAGAAAACTTTTAACTTGCATTGCCAAAAAACCTCTGTTATGATAAAGAAGAATTATTTTTGTTCGGCGTGATGGTCACGATTTTTACGCTTGACCGCTTCAAGACTTGAGCAAGGATAGTAACACAATGTGTGCTTAGCACACGAGGAGGAAACAAACATGGAACAAGGTAAAGTAAAATGGTTTAACGCAGAAAAAGGTTATGGCTTCATCGAACGTGAAGATGGCGACGATGTATTCGTACACTTCTCCGCTATCCAAGGCGACGGATTCAAGACTCTTGAAGAAGGCCAAGACGTGACTTTCGAAATCGAACAAGGTCAACGCGGACTTCAAGCTACAAACGTTGAAAAAAACTAATTTGATTTAAACCTTTCAAAACCACTTTCTTCGGGGAGTGGTTTTTTTCGTTTTATATAATATGTGGGTGCAGTGACTTTGAGTGCGCGGCAGCCGGCTTTGGGCGCGGAAGCACCGACTTTGAGCGCGGAGGCACTCACTTTGGGCGCGGAGGCACCGACTTTGAGCGCGGAGGCACTCACTTTGGGCGCGGGAGCACCGACTTTGGACGCGTGGGCACGTATTTTGGATGTGCGACCTCCCGCTTTGGACGCGCAGACAACCACTTTGGACGCGCGGCTCCTCACTTTGGACGCGATTCTTCTAATCTATTCCTTTAGAAAAGACATTCTCATCCATTTTCGCTATGATAAGGGAATAGACAGATAGATCAGGGAGGAAGATGTTATGCGCACACTTGCGCGTTTTGTTACGAAGTATTATAAGACGATCATGATAGCCTGGATTGCGTTTTTTATTGCGATGGCTATTTTTGCGCTCCGCTTGCCAGGGCTGCTTGCGGGTGACGGATTCAGGATGGATGCGGAACATGAACAAGTGATGAAGATCGCTTCCGAGAAGTTCGATTTGCCCGCGGAAACGATGTTCGTCGTCTTTGATAAGGTGAGTGACGAAACGATCGCTTCCACCTTGGCGGACATTGAGAAGCTAGGCCTTGCTTCCGAAGTCGTTTCCCCGCTGGAAAATGAAGAGCAATATACAAACGATGTTTCATACGCATTGCTTCATTTTGAGAGGAACGGCAAGGACATGTCCACTGTCGTCACTGATATCCGGGAAGCGATCGGGGATAAGAAAGGAATTGTCTTAACGGGACAATCAGCCATTACAAAAGATATTAACAGCGCAAGCCAGCGCGATTTGATGAAGGCGGAAGCAATTGGATTGCCGATTGCGATCATCGTTCTTCTATTCGCCTTCGGGTCGGTCATGGCATCGATGGTCCCTTTAATTGTCGGGGTGGCAACCGTCATTTCCACGTTCGGCGTGTTGGCGTTAGTTGGCGGACAGATGGACTTGGCAATCTTTGTATTGAATATCGTCCCGATGCTCGGGCTCGCTTTGAGCATCGACTTTTCGCTTCTATTCATTAGCCGCTATCGGGAGGAACGATTGAAGAGTGATGTACTCGAAGCTGTAGCGACGACTATCCGAACTGCGGGCAGGTCTGTCATTTTCTCGGCATTTTGTGTGTTCATCGGACTCGGCGCGATGTTCATTATCAAAGTGGAGATTTTCCAAAATATCGCGCTCGGCGGTATGCTTGTCGTCGGCATGGCCGTGCTCAGTTCAGTGACATTGCTGCCATCTATTTTGATACTGCTTGGCGACCGTTTAAACAAAGGACGCATTCTGAAAGTGAAGGAAAATGGCTCCGATAGATGGAGGCAGTTTGCCAATGCGGTTATCAAACGGCCCGTCCTCATTACGATTGCAGCACTCGTTTTACTAGGTATTGCTATAATTCCCGTGAAAAATATGGATTTGACGATCCCACAGATCGATTCACTGCCGGCGTCGTATGATACGCGGGCTTCGTACGAATTGATGGATGACACTTTCGGGCTTGGTAAGCAATCGAATGTGTACATAGTTGCGGAACGGGACGGCGGTTGGTCTGATACGGAAGGCTTAAAAGCAATGAAAGTCTTGGAAGAGGATTTAGCCAATGACCCTTTAGTCGACAAACTGACGACCATTTACACTGCAAGTGGAGTCGGGTCCCCAGAAGAATGGGAACAAGCGACGCAAGACCCTGAAATGAAGGCACAGCTTGAACCGCTTCTCGATTCATTCGTGAAAGACGATCAAGTATTGATTCCCGTGACGCTTCAGGCGAAAGGTACGTCCGAAGAAGCGCAGCAATGGGCGCGGGATTGGTCGGAACAGAAGGAATGGAATCTGTTGGTGGGTGGTCAACCGAAGTTCAACCAGGAAATTTTCGATGAGATTTTCGGCAATATAATTTCTGTGCTGACGGTAATTCTCGTGTCGACGTTCATCATCTTGATGATTGCATTCCGCTCGGTGCTCATTCCGTTGAAGGCGATTTTAATGAACATCGTCGGACTGTCCGCGACCTTCGGAATTCTCGTCTACATTTTCCAATACGGACATTTCGGACTGCATCCCGGAACGATTGCGCTCATTATTCCGATACTCGTTTTCAGTCTCGTCTTCGGCTTGAGCATGGACTATGAAGTGTTCCTCATTTCGCGGATGCAGGAGGAATATGCGAACACATTCGATAATGATCATTCCACTGTCGAAGGGCTTGCAACGACAAGCAAGATCATTACATCCGCGGCTTTAATTATGATTGTTTTGACCGGCGCATTCGCGTTCACGGACGTCATGCCTGTCAAGCAGATCGGTGTCGGCATCGCAATCGCAGTTGCCATTGACGCCACGATCATACGCCTTCTGCTCGTCCCGAGTTTGATGAAGCTGTTCGGGAAATGGAACTGGTGGATGCCTTTCAGGAAAGGGCCATATAAAGCTGGGAATTGGCATTAACTTTTACAATAAAAAACTGCCTCGACAACGGAAATCCCGTTTGTCGAGGCAGTTTTTTCATATCAAATCCACAATTTCCACGTTCGTATTGACATGTGCATCCTTATCGAATTGTTTAATCATCAGAAAATAAATGATCGCCACTACCGCAAGGACGAAAACGACCAGTCCTATGACGAGCGTTCTTCCCTTCACTCGGATTCACCTCCGCTAATTGTGAAGTTTTCCTCCTTCAAATAATCCGCAGCTTCCCGGTAATCTCCGAAGCTTTCCTCCAAATTATAGCCATGATAAACATTGAAGAAACCCTCTTCTTCCAATAACGTCAACTTCTGGCCTTGTCCATTCACCCATACTTCTTCAAGCGGATCTTCTTCCTCTTCTTTTGTCGATAGCGCGCGAATGGCATCACGGATTATTGCTTTCAATTCCTCTTCCGTCGCTTCACGAATATTGACGAGTCCGCGGTCATCCGGCTCGTAGCTCGGGATTCCTTCCACATACACAAATCCATTGCCGTTCGGGTGTAGATGCTGCACGACGACGGTTTTGTCGTACAAACTATCTTCATAATGGTAGTTGAGCCGTTTCATCGACACTTCTTTCCTCGTCAGTTCAGGGAATGTCTCAATGATTTGCTGTTTTTGTTCGAATGTTAGCATGATCTGGCCACTCTTTCTTTGTCAAATGTCTTTCCAGTATACCATTATTCTTCCTTCACCGTGAGACCGAGTGCACGCGCAAAACCGAGAGCTTGTTCAATCGAAACGATGCATCCCGCAATTTTCGGTACAGTCACTTCAATGTTTTCATATGTACTGCTTGATAAATCCACGCCATCCAAATCAGTTTCCGAGAAATTCGCATTGTCGAGCTTACACTTTTCAAACCGCACTTGATTGAACTTGCATTCGTAAAAATCGCTATCCATTAAATTGCAATCAGTAAACTCAACTTCCTTTATCTCGGAAAAATTGAAGTTCGCATAGCGGGCGTCACTATCCTTCACGAGAAGATGTCCTACATTGGAATTGGCCAAATCCGCTCCCGTCAGCTTCGAATTAACGATTTCGCAACGGTGGAACATGACGTTCCCCATTTGCACGTTCGAGAAATCGCATGTTTGGAATAAAACATCGACGAATTCCACGCCTCTCCAATCACTATTCGCAAAAGACATATCCTTGAATACACAATTATCGAACACGAGGCTCACCCCATCTGCGCCAGGCATTACACCGCCTTCAAATCTCGCTTGTTCAATAAACCTTTCCCGCATCCATATATCCGAAGGCCTTAACAGTTCGTGTTCCATCGACAATTTCGGCTTCACACGCTTGTCCCTTTTCTCTGCCATGAAATCCCCCCTATCGCGTCTTCCATTCAAAGAATAGAATGAGCAGTATGACGACTGAAAACGCCAATATATAAAACCAATTTGGAATCGAACTAATTCCGCTGAACATCTAACCATCTCCTTATCCAGGCGAACTACAAATCCCGTTTATCACCGTTTGAGTTGAGTTTATCACCGCTCACGGCTAGTTTATCACCACTTAAAATAAGGTTATCACCGCTCACGACGACTTTATCACCGCTTGTCCATTTCCCCCACACTAATTATCTCCGTACTCCCGAAATCACCCGTAAATCAATCGTAATGTGCTTCATTCCCATCGCCAGCACCTCACGAACGCGTTCTTCAGTCGCATTCCATGTGAGTGGCGTCATGCGGATCAACGGTGCGAGCAACGTTTCAGGCAATTCAAATCGGTATGTCACTCGTTCCGTCTCTACTGCATCGAACTGTTCTTGGAACCTCGCTACCGGGTCAGCCTCCTCTTTCTGCTGCTTCCCGTCGTAAAAGACTTCCCGTAATTCCTGCAAGTACCCGCTTTCCGGCACCACTTTCACCAACAAGCCGCCTCGTTTCAGCAGCCGGTTGAATTCCGCATAGTTCGCCGGTGATAAAATATTCAAGATCGCATCCATACTAGAATCCGCAAAAGGCATGGCAGCGAGATCCGCCACGCTCCAAATGATTCCCGGATAGGCTTTCGAAGCTGCCGTAATGCCCTCCTTCGCCAAATCGATGCCGATGCAGACACTTTCCGTCCCTAGCTGTGAATGAACTGCCTGTAAATGGGTCCCTTCCCCGCAGCCCGCATCCAATAGGACGGGACTTTTCGTTTCCGCCAAATGACCATCCAAACGAGTGATGATATTTTTAAGGATTGGTCCAAAAAAACCACTATTCATGACGGCATTCCTCGCTTCAAACAGCGACTTATCGTATTTCGTCGAATGGGCTTGCGGCGCCAAATTGACATAACCACTCTTCGCCAAATCAAACGAGTGCATGTTCCGGCAGACGAGTCGGGAATGCCCCTCCATTTCCATCCCAGCAGAACAGATTGGGCATTTGAATAGCTGTATATTCTTCTCCATCACAAGCGCGCTTTGCATTTTCTTCGTCAATTTCATTTCGATGCTCCGTTCCATTATTGTTCTACCAGTATACCGCCTTTCCGCCTGGACTCAAACTATCAACAGGTCCCACTGTATCTATCGCACCTTCAGCGGGTACAATAATAGAAAGGAGGCGATTTCCGTGAAGCGGATTTTTCAATTCATCATTTTCATAGTTGCACTTTATCTCGCTAAACCTTTATGGGAAGAGCCCGTTTCGAAATATGTCGACCTTTCCTTCTTGAATCCGGTCGACGAAAAGATTGAGAACGTATTGGAGAAAGAGCCGGTCGTTTCCGCCATGAACTCTATCCTTAACGCTGCCGATAAAATCTTCCTATATATATCTTCGAAGTCTTCTGAAGTGGAACAGATGATTCCAGACAAAGTGGCCAAACCTATATTGGACAAGCCCGATCACTCTGCAATGTCCATCCATAATATCGAGCTTGGAGCAAGCGAAGAACAAGTGAAGGCAGAGCTTGGAGAGCCAAAAAGCTATTCATTGAATGAATACGGCACCGAGTGGTTTACGTACCATGAGGATTACCAGAATTTCGTCATGATTTCCTTTGACGAAAATTCGAAAGTGAATGCGATCTACACGAACGACAACCTCATTTCCTCAAAAGCCGGGATCCAGTATGGCACACCGAAAGCGGAAGTCCGGAAAGCGTATGGCGAGCCACTGAATGAGATCCGCAAAGGCTTGAACATCTACGTCCTTCAGGAAAACGAAGGGATGGACCTCTTTAAAGCCGGAGGTGCCTATTTGTATGTGTTTTATGATCTTCATCGGAATGAAACCGTGACGGCTGTCAAGCTCATCACGACCGCATTGGAGCAGAGAAAAAACGGGATGTACGCAGGCGGGGATGTATCTTTGCGCAATGGGTTCGAGCAGCAACTTTTCGATTTGACGAACGCTGCCCGTGTCCGGCATGGCCGCTCGATATTGCGATGGGATGACAGAATCGCCGAAACGGCCCGCAAACATAGCCGCGATATGGCGATCAATGATTATTTCAGCCACGATAATCTGCAGGGGCTCTCACCCTTCGACCGGATGAAAGAGGACCATATCAAGTTCCGCAGGGCGGGCGAAAATTTGGCTTACGGCCAGTCAAGCAGCATTTTCGCACATGAAGGCCTTATGAATTCGAAAGGGCACCGGGAGAATATATTAATAAAAGATTACAGCCATCTCGGCATAGGGGTCGCTTTCAACGAAAAATCACAGCCGTATTACACGGAGAACTTTTTCCTGCAATGAACTCTTCACGACTATATCTGTCTCTTAAGGGGAATATAAGGAGGAGAATATAGAAAAGGAGGAGTTCGAATGAGAGCTGTAACGTACCAAGGTGTGAAAGATATCCAAGTGAAGAATGTGGAAGCTCCGAAGATTGAAAAGCCCGATGATATCATTATCAAGGTCACCTCAACAGCCATTTGCGGATCCGACCTGCATATCTATTTAGGCGCGTTGCCGACACATAAAGACTATGTCATCGGCCATGAACCGATGGGAATTGTCGTGGAAACTGGTCCAAATGTGACGAAAGTCAAAAAAGGAGATCGCGTCGTCATTCCGTTCAATGTGTCATGCGGCCACTGTTTTTATTGTGAGCATGAGATGGAAAGCCAATGTGATAATTCCAACCCCAATCCTCATGTCGATACGGGCGGTTATTTAGGATTCACCGAACGCTATGGAGAGTATCCGGGTGGCCAGGCGGAGTATTTACGTGTTCCTTACGGCAATTTTGCGCCATTTGTCATCCCTGAGTCTTGCGAACTGCCGGACGAGGCGCTTCTGTTCATGTCCGATGTGCTGCCGACCGCTTATTGGAGCGTAGAGCATGCAGGTGTGAAGAAAGGGGATACTGTCGCTGTCCTAGGATGCGGTCCTGTAGGTTTGATGGCGCAGAAATTCGCTTGGATGAAAGGCGCGAAACGCGTCATTGCGATTGACCATGTCCCTTATCGACTTAGTCACGCTATCAATATGAACCAGGTGGAAGCTTTTAATTTCGATGACTATGACAATATGGGCGCGCATATTAAAGAAATTACGAGCGGCGGAGTCGATATTGTCATCGATTGTGTCGGGATGGACGGTAAAAAGAATCTCGCGGAGAAGATCGGTCAAAAGATGAAAGTACAAGGCGGGGCGTTGAGCGCTCTAGAAATCGGCTACCAAGCTGTGCGCAAATTCGGGACGATTCATCTGACAGGCGTGTATGGATCGCTCTACAACATGTTTCCACTCGGGAATATGTTCGAGCGGAATATTACGCTGAAGATGGGACAAGCTCCTGTCATTCACTACATGCCTTTATTGTTTGACAAGATTACAAAAGGCGAATTCGATCCGACGGAAATCATCACCCATGTCGTACCGATGGAGGAAGCATCAGCCGCTTACCATCACTTCTACGAGCATGAAGATGATTGCATCAAAGTGATATTGAAGCCTTGAATATAAAAACCGGTCCACGCATTTCGTTGCATGGACCGGTTTTCTTATTTCTTTGCTGTAAACGCGGCGCAGGCAATCCGTGCACCGGAATTCCCTGCTGGGTCGGTCTTGTAGTCATCCGCCTTTTCGTGGATGACGATTGCACTTCCGTCCTTATCGAGTATGGAAGTTTCCTGGCCTTTTTTTAACGTGATTTCGGAAGTCGTCAGCTTCATGGACACTTTCCCGTCTACGTTAACTTCAATATTCGGCAAATCGCCTAGATGGAAGCCTTTCGGATTGTCAAAGCCATGTTCCTTGCCTGTCGGATTGAAATGCGCACCGGAGGAAGTAAAATCCGGTGGTGTACATACACCGGTTTCATGGAAATGAATTCCATGCGACCCAGGCGGCAAATTCTCAGCCTGCACATTGATGAGCACACCTTCCGGCTCCTGAACCAATGTCACTTCACCGATTTTCTTTCCTTCCGTGTTCACTAAAGGAGAGACAATCGCCTCCATCTTTTCCCCGCTGACAGGAACTTTTTTATTCGATTTCCCACATCCTGCCATGACGAGAATGACGCTAATTAGTAATACGACTATTAGTTTTTGCTTCACTATGATTCCTCCTCAACATTTTCTCTTGCCAAGTGTGTCCAAATAAAGGGGATTTATTAGTGGTAAGTTTTCCCGGCATTTTGTTGAGAAGGAAACATAAAAACCGCTGATCATTCCTATTGGGAATGAACAGCGGTTCTTCAATTACGCTAGCATTAATTTCTCAAGATCAAGTGGAGCTATATAAACCCCATCTTTGTAAACTCGCATGTTGCCGCCGGAAATTTCATCGATCAGCATGACATTCCCTTCTTCGTCACGACCGAACTCAAGCTTGATGTCGTATAGCTCAAGTCCCTTCTCCGCAAGCTCTTCCTTCACAACGGCGGAAATCTCCTTCGTCATCGGTTCAAGGACGTCATATTCCTCGTTCGTCAAAATATTGAGCTGTGCAAGCGCGTCTCTCGTAATCGGCGGGTCATTGCGGTCGTCATCTTTGATCGTCACTTCGACGAATGCGTCCAACGGTTGTCCCTCTTCGCAATACGCTCCGTACCTGCGCAAGAAACTGCCGACAGCACGGTAACGGCAAATGACTTCAAGCCCTTTCCCGAAAACGGTAGCCGGCTTCACGGTCATTGTCGCTGCATCGATATCCGCATCGACATAATGCGTCGGAATCCCTTTATCGGCCAATTTCTCAAAAAAGAACTTCGTCATACGCAAGCCCGATTGCCCCGCACCTTCAATCGTCAATCCTACTGTATTCGCGCCCGGATCAAACACGCCATCCTCACCGGTCACGTCATCTTTGAATTTCAGTAACACATTTCCATCTTCCAATTTATAAACGTCTTTCGTCTTGCCCTTATATACAAGTTCCATGCCCACGTTTCCTCTCTATTCGAAAATGTAGTGCCACCATTAGTATAAGGCACTTTCATCGGTATAAAAAGAGAAATCTCCACATTCCAATTTCAGGATTTTTCTCTTGTCAGCATTCATGCTACGGGTGTATAATAGCTCGATGAAATCTATGCACAGAGCGAAAGCGAGTGAATGAAGATGGGTCGGAAATGGAATAATATTAAAGAGAAAAAAGCTTCGAAGGATGCGAATACGAGCCGTATTTACGCAAAGTTCGGGCGTGAATTATATGTAGCAGCAAAACAGGGTGAACCTGATCCCGAGTTGAACCAAAATCTCAAAATGGTTATCGAGCGCGCGAAAACATACAATGTACCAAAAGCGATCATTGACCGTGCAATCGAGAAAGCAAAAGGCGGCGCTGAAGAAAACTATGACGAGCTTCGCTACGAAGGCTTCGGCCCGAACGGATCGATGGTCATTGTCGACGCGCTTACGAACAACGTCAACCGTACCGCTTCCGAAGTACGTGCAGCATTCGGGAAAAACGGCGGTAACATGGGCGTCAGCGGCTCCGTTGCGTACATGTTCGATGCGACTGCCGTTTTCGGTTTAGAAGGTAAAACGGCGGATGAAGTGCTCGAACTTCTCATGGAAGCAGACGTCGAAGTCCGCGATATTTTAGATGAAGAAGACACGGTCATCGTCTATGCAGAACCTGATCAATTCCACGCCGTGCAAGAAGCATTGAAGAACGCCGGCATCACAGAATTCACAGTTGCTGAATTAACGATGCTAGCACAGAATGATCTTACTTTAGACGCCGACGCGCAAGCACAATTCGAGAAAATGATCGACGCATTGGACGATTTGGAAGACGTTCAGCAAGTTTATCATAATGTTGATTTAGGCGAATAAGCGAACAGAACCACCAAGTAATCGGTTTTCACGGTTACTCGGTGGTTCTATTTGTATCTTACTTATTGTTTTGTTCTTCTCCGAGAAGTTCTATTTTCTTCTCTAATTTCTTTTCCATTCTCCTATTGCTTTGGATATATTTCTTTTGATTGCTCAGTAAAGAACTTGCAATTAGGGCAATAAAAGCGAGTAACAAAATATATAACAGTAACTCCAAAATCACACAGCTTTCCCCTCGGATGCTGCACATATTTCATTGCCAACTTCAATGACCACGGCTTGATCGCCCAATGATGACAGCGTGTACTGCATCTTGTCGACACTTCCTTATCGTATGAATATACATAATTCTACCTGAACCACTATTTTCCGCAACTTGTTTTCTATTCTTTATGTATGGGTTATGTATCTCCATACATATAATGAATAACGACTACTTACCAACTTAGGTAAAACTCTTCAATTTTTAATATTCTGTATTTTTATCTACCCACTTCAAATAAGTTGAAGTACAATCAATTACAAAGGATGAAAGGATGTGAGCATTTTAATGAAACAGCAATGTCTTCTCAAAAGGGCTTTCTTAGTAATGGTAATTGCTTTGATTGCCTTATTTCCGGTAACACATGAAGGAACGTATTCATCTGTCGCCGCATCCGGGGATACAACTCCCGTAGCATCCATTGATTCGACAACTTTAGAGCAAAAAATACAAGCAATCTTGAAAGACCCGAAGCTCCAAGGAGGGATTACCGGGGTGAGCATACGGAAAGCCAATACGGGTGAAGCAATCTTTTCCCACTACGGTGACATCCGTTTACGCCCTGCTTCCAATATGAAATTGCTAACGGGATCAACAGCAATGGACATATTGGGGCCTGACTATCGGTTCTCTACAGAAGTGCTGACAGACGGGCAAGTGAAAGGGAAAATGCTTAACGGGAATCTATATCTGAAAGGTAAAGGCGACCCGACATTGATGAAAAAGGATTTAGACCAGTTCGCTAAGGACTTGAAGGCGAAAGGGATCGACAAAGTCAACGGTAACCTGATTGCCGACGACAGTTGGTATGATGATGACCGCTATTCGCAGGATTTGAACTGGTCGGATGAGCATAATTATGTCGGAGCACAAGTTTCTGCACTGACGCTTTCCCCGAACGAAGACTATGATGCGGGAACTGTCATCGTCGAAGTGAATGCTGGCAATAAAGCCGGGGATCTACCGAAAGTGACACTCACTCCGGAGACGAGCTATGTAGAGATTGTCAACCGTGCAACGACAGTGGCGAAAGGCGAAGCGAAAAGCATCTCCATCGCCCGTGAACATGGATCGAACAGGATTATCATCGAAGGCAAAATCCCTGTAGAAGGCACGAGATCCCAATCATGGTCAGCTGTTTGGGAGCCAACAGGGCTAACCCTTGACGTCTTTAAGAAATCACTCGAAGAACAAAGCATCCAACTTGTTGGGAACGGCGGAATGAAGACTGGTATTACGCCAAGCGGGGCAACTGTTCTCACTTCAAAAAAATCGATGCCGCTAAAAGAGCTTTTCATTCCATTCATGAAGTTGAGCAATAACGGACACGCTGAAACTTTGGTGAAGGAAATGGGGAAAGTGCAGCGTGGCGAAGGCAGTTGGAATGCTGGACTGTCTGTTATGAAGGAGAAGCTGAAGCAATTCGGCGTCAACACGGACACGATCGTTCTTCGCGACGGCTCAGGAATGTCGCATAAGAACCTCGTTTCTGCAGATGAATTATCGAAACTGTTGTATGGAATTCAAGGAAAAAGCTGGTTCCCTGCATTTGAAGCTTCCTTACCGATTGCAGGAATCCCTGAACGGATGGTCGGCGGCACGCTTCGGAACCGTATGGGTGATGGATTGACGGCAGGCAACGTGAAAGCAAAAACCGGCTCCATCACAGGCGTCTCCACCCTTTCCGGTTACATCACCGCGAAAGACGGTACGGAACTGATCTTCTCCATTATGATCAACAATTATGTAACCGGACCTGTTGCACCGATTGAAGATGCGATTGCGAAAGCACTTGCGGAATACGAAAGCAACTAAAGCATCACAAATAGGCATTCCCCATATTTCAGGGAATGCCTATTTCTTATGGACAATACCTATTCTATGATAAAGAAATAAATAAACATAATAGAAATGCAATACCCGATAATGGTGTCATAACTAGCCTTTCTTTCCTACTTCGTGATAGTAGATTTGCTATTGTATTTAAGCCGAGGAAAATTGTAATCACCCATATGAATATGTTTGTAGATAAAAAATTAAAACCTTGCAAGACATTAGTATGTTGTAAAAAAACAAAACCCATGAATAAGAGAATCAAAGCATTTACTGCACTTACAATACGCAGTTTCTTTGGCAGAACCTTATAAGATCCACCCATTGCGAACTCGCCTATCGAAAAACCTAATGAAAGCAGCACTTGAAAAACTGCTATGGCTACAAACAAGATTGCAACAATAATTGATAATATGTAAACACTATCCGCCCCCATACATTGCCTCCTAACATTTTTTCAAAAGATGATTCGACTGCCTTTTTCCCAGACTGAAATTTTTTATGCTCAGCACTATTATCATCATATTCAAAGAGTCTTTGTAATTACCTCTAAGTAAATAATTAATTTAGAGGATTCATCAAAACGAATAGCGAATACATCCATTATCAATCATTCTCGAAAGTGGGGGTTCATGTGGAGAAATTATCGACTGAACAATATCTTCAAGCTACAGATTTTCTCAAATCAAAAGCACGCCCGTTGGAAAAAGCGCTATTCGAATTTGAATTTGAAGATGGCAGCCGAGAGCAGGTGTTAGAGGAGCTTAATGTTTTTCAAAATGAAGACGGTGGTTTCGGAAATGGATTAGAGCCTGATTTCCGATGTGAAGCCTCTTCAGCATTAGCGACGACAATTGGGCTGCAGCATTTGATCCGCATTGGAGCAGACGAATCGGAGCCGATGGTGCAACGCGCGATTCAATATGTACTTGATACTTTTGCCGAAGAGAAGATGGGATGGGAAATCGTCCCAAAGGAAGTGGAGACTGCACCGCGGGCCATCTGGTGGAATTATGGCGGCGATTGGCCATGGGGAAATCCAAGCGGCGAGATGACTGGATTGCTCCATCATTACAAAGGTCTTGTTCCCGAGGAATTTCTAGAAAAGCTGACAGCCCACGCGGTTGCGTATATTAACGAAGAGGCGACGAACGACTTTCATGAATTGCAGTGCTTGGTGAAATTAATGAGAGAATTGCCTAAGGAAGAAGCAGAGAAGATTTCTGCTAGAGTGCGCGAGATTGCCCACCACTGCGTGACGACTGATCCGGATAAATGGCATGGCTATTGCCTACTTCCCCTTCAAGTCGCATCTTCCCCAACGTCTTTTCTATACGAAGACTTTAAGGGAAGCATCCCTGCTAACATCCAGCACCTCGCTTCTAACCAAGCGAATGATGGCAGCTGGAAACCGACATGGGCCTGGGGAAGATATGAAGATTTTTGGGAAACCGCAAAGAAGGAATGGAGCGGCGTGCTGACGCTTGATAATCTGAGAGTGCTGAAGGCGTTTGAAGTAATTTCTTAATAAATACCGATAAAAAGCTGCGCTCCAAGTTGACTACTATCAACTTGGAGTACAGTACATTCACAACTCCACGTCATCACTCATCTCAAACACATCAAATACATTTTCCTGAATGATGAGCGACATGGTTTTGCCCTTTTTCTCAAAGTAATGAACATGGCCGACCCGTTTGTCTTCAAGCTCTGTCCATCCCCAACTTTGGATTTCCTCCAAATAATCTGCAGGTGGAGTTCCTTCTTCATCCCCAATGCCTTTCAATCTGTACTTCGCCGACTTCGCAATTTCTGACGTGCAATCCTCTGGTTTCAGTTCATAGGCATTTTTCGGAACCGGAAAACCTTCATTGATCACCGCCATCCGATAGCCGTCCTCTTCGGTATATTCGTACACACAACCTGCCATCATTACAGTGGCAAATAGGAGCATCGGAATCAACAATCGCCTCACCACAGCAACCCCCTCACGGAAAATCCAATGTGTTACTTTTAGCGTAATTAGAAAGTTGCTGTTTGTCACCCGACGAATTTGTGACAATAAAATACAAAAAGCCCCTAGTCGTGTGCATAGGGGCTGAAAATTAGCGGTTCAAATCTTGGATTCCAGGACTATGTTCGTTAGGCATATCAGGCATCATCGGTACTGGAAAACCTTTAGGAGGATCAGTTACATTAAGAGTGCCTTCATTTCTACTTGGAGACTCACCTTGAAAAATCTCTGCTATGCGTGTAGGGTCCAATCTAAAGTTAAATTGCGCATTATGGAAACCCATCTCTACATATTTTCTGCATTCAGGATACTTGTTTATATCATAGTTAGGAATTGGGAGGATCTTACCCCAATCAACGCCTAACGTCTCCAAAGCTTTCGCAAAAGCATTTTGATGTGCGTTATCACGAACAATAAGAAAAGCTAGCGTTTCACGGAATGTTTTATTCGAACTCATTTCGTAAATGCGAGTTTTTTGGAGAACTCCCGTTGATTCAAGTACCAAATTGTCGAGTAAATCAGCGATCAGGTTACCGTGAGCATACACCCAAGATCCATTCCAAGGATTACCTGCAGCGTCAACAGGAAGAGACGACTGAGCGCCAATAATATAGTGATGTGGATTTGCATGTCTAGTGGCATCGTTAAGTGGAGCATGATCGACGCCGGAGTTTCCTGGAGCTGCAGAATGTCCCGAGTCATTTAATAGCTGGTTTATTGTATTTTGAACTAATTCGACGTGCGCGATTTCTTCCAAGAAAACACCGCGGAGCAAATCTCGATATTGCGTCTCTTTCCCTCTAAAATTTGAACTTTGGAAAAAATACTGCATCATCGTTCTCATTTCACCAAAATGACCGCCTAATATTTCTTGTAAAACTTTTGCGGCTTCGGGGTCTGGTTTATCAGGAGTAATGATATTAATAAGCTCTTCCTTGTAGTAATACAAATACATCCAATCCTTTCAACTTTTAAGGATTAGACTGCCCTTCATAAGTAAGGTTATTCATATACAGGAGAAAGAGCGGTAGGTCATCAATTTAGAACCTGACTAGTTTCAATAAACACTTCGAAGCATCCACCTGTATCTCTCCGCCAATAGGAAATGTAAACATCGGCTGTGTGTGGCCGAAATCCACGTTATATAAAACAGGAATCTCCTTTAACATTGGATGCTTATCGAGAATGAACAGCAATTGCTCCTCTGTTATTTTTGACGCTCGTTGAAATCTGCCGATTATGAGAGCTTTGATTGAGTCAGTATTCTGCAATAAGGAAGTTAAATCCCTCGCGAATGTTTCGGGAATTGTCATATCATCATCCTCGACAAACAAGATTGCATTTTCAATGCTCGGCATATACTTGGTGCCCTGCAGCAAATTCAGCGTGCATAAATTCCCACCCCATAACTCGCCGCTTGCGATTCCGCCATTATACGTTTTCCACTCGGTCTTCTCAAAAATCCGGTTTTCTTGATCCAAATACCAAGCATCGTCGCTCCATTGTTCAGATGGCTTCAGTTCAAACGGTGCACCTTGCATTAGACATTGAGTAAAGAAATGTGTTTGGTATTCCTGTGCTTTTTTCATTTGAAAGCTGGAGAAATGAGGTCCTGAGTAAGTGACCAAACCACTTTGCGTCGATATCGCTGTTCCGATTGCGGTAATATCACTGTATCCGCAGAAGATTTTTGGATTTTCTTTTATTATCTCGTAATTGATGTAAGGCAGAAGTTCATTTGAATTGAAACCACCAATGACCGTCAAAATTCCTTTTACATTTTCGTCTCGGAATGCCTCATGCAGATCCTCCACTCTTTGCTGAATGGAAGTGGAGTGTTGAAGGTCTTTGTCAAAAACATGTTTGCCGAAAGAGACGACGAAACCTAAGTTCTCCAACTTTTCCTTTGCAATCTGAACGCCTTCCACGGATAGAATGCTTGCACTGCGACTTGGTGCAATGATCCGTATCTCATCTCCCCGCTTCAATTTCTCTGGTATTATCATCGTAAGCACTCCTATTGTTTACTGAATTTCCAATCTAAGCCGTATCATGTCCTTGCATAGAATACCGTTTTCCATGATGATTTCATCGTAATGCTGAATAAAGAAGTCTTTGATCACGCCCGCAATGCGAAATCCACATTTCTGATAGAGCGCAAGCTGACCAATGCTCGAATTCCCCGTTCCGATTTCAATATTGTCATAGCCATTGCTTTTCGAAACGCCAATTGCTTCTTGCAGCAATTTCTTGCCAATCCCCTGCCCTTGCCTGTCTTCGCTAACCGCGATGTTTTTAATCTCCACCGTCTCTTTGGTTAACGGAACGATTACAAAGACTCCAATTATGTCATCGTTATCTTCCGCGACATAACATTCGCCTTCTGTTATGTAGGTTTCTACGAGCTCTCGAGATGGATCGGCTAGTAAGAGCAAATCATATGGCGGCATTTCATCACGCTGCAATTTTCTTATCTTCATTCAAGTCACCCGCCTTTATTTATCCTAGAGCGAAGGTCCCGATATGGTGATAACTTTCGATATTCAATAGATATCTTTCTTTATTCAATAGATAACTTCTGGTATTCAATAGATATTTTCGAATATCCAATAGATAATTAACGTTATTCAATAGATAATCCTTGAATTTGCATCGCCGCATCCATAATCACCTGATACAAATCGTGCCAACCCTTATAATAGATGCCGACCTCTTCCGGCCGAATCAGCTTTCGTTCCGATGATTCAAAACCCGCATCAAATGGGAGAAATTCTGTAATATCCATTCCATAAAATACTTGATAGCCCACTTTCGGATAGGGGCTGGATGGATTCCATATTGGATTTTCTTCATGATTTACTTCGATTGCACCGAGAAGTGTGGAATCACCCGCTACATAGGCCTCTTCCATCACTTCGCGACAGACACACGCTACCGGCGATTCGCCGGCTTCAATATGACCTCCCGGAAAATCCCAACCACGGTCGTTCAAGTTAACCATTAGCAGCTGTCCTTCATGAAAACAAAAAGCATGGACGCTAGTGATTAACTCTCGGTCCGGCATAAAATTTTGCATCCACGTGAGCTTTAAATTAGTACCTCCCCGCGGTCCCCAATCAACATACATAACCGGCATTGCTCCCCCTCACTTTCCAATAGAATACCCTTCAAATAGCCTTCCGCCAAACGGCGCTAACACATCATCGGTTAACCTAATAATCCCTTCCCGATTACCCGTCTTGTAAAATGCATCAAATGCTGTCACAAATCGATCGGCAAAATCCTCGTCGTATTCTTTTAGTGCTCGAACAATCCATTTGGATGCGCCGATCCACTGCCCGTTCGTTCGAAGTACAAATTCATGAATCGCTTCAGCGAGTGTATTGGCAATGAAGAGCGCTTCCGCCTCGTTTTGCGTGCCTATCAGATCCCCGAGCGCATCTGTCAACATATATCGCTTGATTGTCACAATCTGTTCCGACCAAAGGGCAGGCCCTTCATGCAACAGTTCCGCAGCTTCGTTTTTGATGTTTGATAAAATGCCAGAATCCTCTAATACAATTCCTTCCGCCACCATTCGCGGCAAGCTAGGACGTGCTCGTTCCGCATCACTTCGAAAATAGGTTTTATAGGAGGTTAAAGAATGTACAAACACTTCAATCGGCCAGCCGTATTCGATACGGGACTCACGATAGGCTTCTTCGATTTGATTATCAAAAATGACGATATCCAAATCTGATGTTGGTGTATCTTCTCCTCTGACGACACTTCCCGCCAAGACTGCAGCTTGGCAATGAGGGTAGTATTCATCAACAAATCGTTTGGCTGCAAATAATGGTTTCATTCTTTTCATCCTTTTCATTCCCGGGTTCCTCCAACCACTTTTCAGATTTCCATTCTTTCATATATACTTTTCACAATTTCCATCGGGCGGACATCCAGCAAGGAAAGCTTGGAAATTGGTATCCACATCGGCTCATATTGTCCACGTTTACGGCTCTCTTCATATTCCTCGCCTTTACCTGTTCCGAATATCCCGCCGACAATCTTCGCCAAGAAATAGTGTTGTTTTCCATTGAATTCAACAGTGCCAAGATAGTCTATTACCTCAATATGAACACCCAACTCCTCGAGTGCTTCCCGGATTGTTGCTTGTTCAGGACTTTCACCGTCTTCAATTCCACCGCCCGGAAAAACGTAATACTCCTCATCATCACGATTTCTCTTAATGACTGCGACCTTGTCCTTTTCAATAAGTACGGCAGAACCTCGATTTCTCAGAGTGCACTCACTTCCTACTATATTCAATTAACCAGCAATCCCGGTACTCCCCTTCATGCCATTCATGCTTCGGCAAGAGCTTCACCTTTTCAAACCCACATTTCTCATGCATCGGATTGCCCTAACATTCCTCATCCCCCGTTGCCAACTATGACGCATCATGAAGAAGCTTTCGCTCAATATTCTATTCAACAAAACGAAAAGCAAATCCTCCAAAATATTAAAAAGCAGCACCAAAAATATTTGGTACTGCTTTCTTCCATCAGTTTACCAACAGACCTTGAATCCATTTGCTTAACGTCCCTTTATCCACAAACGGCGCTAATTCTGCTACAGTCTCCGGAGCAAACTTGCTCATGTCCATCCGATCCACAATTCTACTAAGGACCTCCCTGTCAATGAAAGGTGCAAGGGAAACTAAGCGACTTGAATCCAATTCGCAATCTTTCCCCCGTTCCGCCAATTGATTCAACATCGCTCGACTGCAAAACGGAGCCAATTTGACGACAAAACCCCATTCCAGGTCCTCGCTAACTGCCCGATCTATCAATTTATCTACATGGTTTCTTCCGATAAACGGTGCAAGCTTGATAACAGCATCGTAATCTACATTATCTGTAACAGCCTGATCGAGTAAGTTCCACAACGCTTCCCTGCTAACAAAGGGAGCCAGTTTTCCAATATGCTGCAATTCAATGCCATCCTCCATCGCCTGGAGAGCGAGCCTATCCAATGACTCTTTTTCTACAAAAGGTGCCAGCCGAACGACGGCATCAAATTCCACTCCTTCTGTAACAGCCTTGTCCAGCAATTTCCCCAACGCTTCACTGCTAACAAACGGAGCCAGTTTTCCGATCAGTTCCAATTCAACACTGTCCTTCATCGCCTGGAGCACGAGTTCATCCAATAACTCCGTTTCCACAAATGGCGCGAGCCTCACAATCATATCCTCATTGAATAAGTTTTTATCGACCCGCTCCGTAACTGCAGCCAATTCACTTGCTCTCAATAAAGGGGCGACTTCGATCAATTCATCCATATCCGCTTCGCCCGTATTGATCATTTCCGCGACCTCCTCGCGTCGATCCTCAGAAATTCCCTTCATGATCCGACCAAGATTATGGACATATGCCGAACCTTCCCGCTTGGCACCCCCATTCATCAATTCATCCACCGACACACCAAAAGCCTGTCCGATGTTCATCAATGTCCCTATGTCAGGCAACGATTCCCCCCGCTCCCATTTCGAAACTGCCTGATGACTCACATTCAACCGATCCGCCATCTCCACCTGCGTCCAATCCCGCTCTTTTCGAAGCTTGGAAATATAACTCCCGATTTTTCGTGTATCCAACACCTAAACTACCTCCCCAATAAGTTTCAGCGCGCACTGTTACCTTCAGCGTAGCACAATGCTTTCAAGCCGCCTATCAACTATTGGTTGAACGTGATTCTACTGGTGGTGGAATGAAATCAATCAACTATCGTTTCCTTTTCAGGGTCCCTTAAAAATTCGAACATTGTTTTAATTTGAGACTCGGTATTCCTTTTCGTAGAAAGTGGCGGTAAATTATGTTCCGCAAAAAACTCAACTTGATTCGTTTCGGGTCCTGCAGCAGGCTCCCCTCCAATAATTTCACACAAAATAAAAATTTTATAGTAATGATACGGTTCCGGAGGATGAGGGTGCTTGTTTTTATCCAGCAAGGCGATTAACTTTACCGGAATCACATCATATCCAGATTCCTCTTTAATCTCCTTAACTATATTTTCCGAAGGGGACAATTCAATGTCACAAAATCCACCCGGTAAAGCCCATTTATCATCGATATTTTCTTTCACCATTAATATTTGATCATTTTTAAAAACGACACCTCGAACGTCCACTTTTGGAGTCTGGTAGCCTGTTTCATTTGTAAATAAGTCCTTAATTTTATTTATTTCAAGATTAGTATACTCTGCCATAATCTCTGCACTAATAGTACGTAATTCTTCATAGCGTTCGATATCATAGATATCTTTCGAAAAGGCTAATCCTGACTGAGACAAGGCCTGAATTCTTCTTGCCCAATCCAACCATATAGTACTCATATGACACCCGCCTTAAGGTTACTTGAAAATCCACCTTACTATTTGATTCGTAATTTTTCGATGTAATGTGTTTGTTAAGGTTCACTGCGCTTACGGAATTCTTCTCTTAACTAGCTTCAACGTTGCTACGATAAGAAAGCTGACAATGACTAATAAAAGCCATGAGCTGACTTTTCCAAGGTGGACGAGGCTCCATGCGTCTGCTTGGTTTGGATATTGCCACGCGCCAAAGAACGTTGCGATATTTTCCGCTACCCATATGAAAAATCCGATGAGGACAAATGAAAGCGCAATCGGCATACGATACGGAATTCCATTCACCTTATAACTAACCCACGATTTCCAAAAGACGATGATGACAAGTGCAGATAGCCACCAACGAACGTCAATCCAAAAATGGTGGGTGAAGAAGTTCAAATAGATCGCAGAAGCAAGAGGAACTACCATCCAAAACGGCGGCCATTTAATAAGGTCGACATCGAGCCTCCTCCACGCTTGGCATAAATAACTCGCGACGCTTGCGTACATGAAACCGCTATACAAAGGCACACCCAAAATTTTGAAATACCCTTCCTCTGGATAAGACCATGAACCCATATTCACCTTAAAGATTTCAAGAGTTAGTCCGACAAGGTGGAATAATGTAATCACCTTAAGCTCGTCCCGCGTTTCAAGTCCTGAGCGCACCATCCACCACTGCATGAGCAGGCAGATGACAAGGAGCCAATCATACCGCGGCAGCAAAGGAAGCGGTATGAGCTTTGTCAGTGCCAAAGAGGCGAAAATGACGACAGGGAACAAACAGGAGAGGGCTTGCTCCCAGCCAAAGCGGATGAGTTGTTCTGCTGCTTGTATGGCGCGAGCTCCAATAGGCTTTTGCGGAATGAGTGTCTTATGTTCGCTTCCTTTGACTATTTTCATTTCTTCTGCCGATAAAGATCTTTCGACTTATAGCCTTCTGCCAAAATCATTTCCATTTCAGCAAGTCTCTTCTCCTGCGTCTCTTGCCTCTTGGCGCTATACACATAACGCGCCCAATCCTTCTGATAGCCGAATGTCAGTGCATTGTATATCCCCAAGATTGCTTCGTTGGATGACAGATGGGTTTTAATATCATCAATGTGAACGATATAATCATCGACACATTGACTAGCTGGGGTCGCACCTTTTGTCGCAGCCTTTTTCTTGACCGCTTTCAACCCGACGACAGTAAACACTTCATTCAAACTGACCATGCGCGAGAACTTCAAATCACTGCCGCTCAAATATCCATCTTCGTCAATCGCTAGGTTCTCATAAAACAAATCTCTCTCAATATATTGTTCATGTTGCTTATTCCCCTTCTTCGGGTAAGCGAAAAAGGCGTATCCATTATTCTCAATGATGCGCTTTTCAATCAAGAGTTTGGCTTGTTCTGCAAATTGATCCAATGTGAAGATAAAGATGAATACGCACTGATAGCTTTCCTTCTTCAGTTTGACATCGTAGCTCAGACCTTTAAACTCATCAATGTCATCCGGTTTATTCAGCACTGCAATTCTTTCATATTTGTGCAAACCTAATTTCTCGATAATCGTTTTTTCAGAGTTCAATTCATTTCTCTCCCTACTTAAATTACTGCTTGTTTATTCAATCCTCAGCATTTCTCAGCACATCATCTACAAATGCCTTCTTTGCGTCTGTATATTTCCGTTCATTATCTGGATATTTCAATGCTAGTTTCTTTTTTAACGCTGCGTATTTTTGCGCGATATCAGGATGTTTATTTAGATAATCCCTGAAGAATGTATGTTGCTTCCACCAGTCACCACCATATTCAACGACGTGATAGACGTGAGTCTTCGTCAATTCCTCCAAATCGGAGAACTTGGCAAAGACCTCCTTCCCGTCAATTTCCACTCGACCCAAATGGTAAATATCCGCCTTCTTCAAACAGTGCTTATCAAATTTCTTCACATCATCCAACGAGCGAAGCCCGATCAGGATATCGAGCATCGGCTTAGCCGCTATTCCTTCGATCGCTGTGCTTCCAATATGCTCAATGTCAACAATATATTCGCCAATGAGTGATTCCAATAACACCTTCTCCTGCAAGAAAAGCTCTTTCCATTCTTGACGATATGGTGTTAATGCAACGACATCTTTGTTCAGGCCTAACATGTTGACTTCACCCCTATCTCCTTGCAAATGAAATCCGCAATCTCTTCAATTCCCACATCGTCAGTCGGGATGAATTGTTTAAAGCAGGCGTTTTCAAAGCCTGCGAGGCATTTATCCGTTTGCGCGAAGCACCAATTGCCTTCCTCTTCACCTCGTTCGAGCAGCCGCTGATGGATCGTTTCCTTCTTTGCGGTCAAACAGAAATGGTGCGTCTCTGAATCGATCTTTAAAAATCCGTTATGAATTGCATTGAAGTAATCCTCATTGTAAATCGTCATTGGCACGATCAAATCCTTGCCGTAAGTTTCTCGAAGCTGTCTTGCCACTTCGACCGTCATCGGCTTCCACATTTCCAAGTCTTGAAAATCCCCCGTTTTCTCGCCTTCCAATTTCATTTCGTCTGGAATGATATGCCTGAGCATGAATCCAACTTCTTCCGGATCAAACAGCATCGCCCCATCCAATCTGCGCAAGAGTTCATTCGCAACGGATGTCTTTCCGGCACCGAATGCTCCGTTAATCATAATGATCATTTCCCATCCCCCTCATATGTAAGAAACGGCTCATACATTGTTATCGCATGATTCTCTGTGACGAATTCGTCGTCGATCTGGTTCCCATCTACGTCGTAAACTTTCCGAAAAATTGAATTATGACGGACATAGCCGCCCCATAATTCCCTTGTGAAATGATGCTCTTTCTCGTAAATCTCGTATGTTCGGGTAGCTGGTGCAATCGAACGCCATTCCCCGTTGAGGTGAGTATCCGTCAAATAGACGATCAGTTGAAATGGGGTTTGCGTTTCGTTCTTTATTTGCAAATCCAAATAGTTGTAAGCACACGTCGCCCCGCTGCCGAACGGCTGACTTCGGTTCGCATCCGGAAAAACGTCGTAACTGTGGCGATAGCGCTCTGTCACGGTCAGCGGCGTATGCAACGTAATCCAATAGATGAGGTTCGACAGCTGGCAAAGCCCACCGCCTGTGCCGACAGTCACTTTTCCATAATGCAAGATCATGCCGTCCACATACCCTTTCCGCTTCGTCGTATTGCCGATCAGGCGCCAGTATGAAAATGTCTCCCCTGGCTCGATGACGACTTTATGCAAACGTTTTGCGGCGATTTGTAAATTGATGATTTTATTCCTCTGCAGCTGCATATCGACACCCTTCAATTGCCTCAACAAAGGGGTCCGATGCTTTTTGATCATGTAGGGATGCTTTTCATCCAGTTTTTTGCGCGCGTATTTTTTTCCGTCAAACAGCCATTCACCATAGCGCTTCATTCTATATGCTTTCTTTCCTGCGAATATCCTGAGCTTGCTTCGTTTTATCGGTTGTAATGAAACCATAGTTACACCTCTCTTCTTTACTAACTTCAACAATGATTCTGAAATCTCCTTTTTACCGGATGCAACTGACTCGCTCTTTTTTGCAACTGACCGTAAAAAAACGACCGGTCACCGAAAACCTGCATACCGATTCGGATTATCTGTATATAGTAAGTGTACATAGAACAGCGACGGAGGGATTGCGAATGGAAATTGTGCGCGTCAGCAATTTGCAAAAGGCGTATGGGGAGAACAAAGTTTTACGGGGAATTGATTTTACAGCAAATGCTGGAGAAGTCATCGGAGTCATCGGCAAAAACGGGGCCGGCAAATCAACGTTTTTAGAAATATTGATGACGCTGAAACCGTATGACAGTGGAAATGTCGCCGTATTAAATACGGAACTGCATGCTTTATCCACCAGCCAGCTCGAACATATACGAAAGAACATTTCAGCAGTTCTGCAGCCGACGCAGTTTTACAAAACGCTAAAAGTGATCGAGTTGCTGAAGCTGTTCAAAGCGTATTACAGCTCGTCCGTCGATATCGAACAAATTATCTCAGATTTCAAATTGGAGCCGCATCGGAAAAAGTACTTCGATAAACTATCGGGCGGCTGGAAGCAGATTGTCAGTTTAGCGATCGCTTTTTTATCCGAACCGAAATTGCTCATTTTGGATGAGCCGACGACCGGTCTTGACCCTCATATGCGCAATACGCTTTGGACGTATATTACCGACTACAACAAACGTACAGGCGGCACGGTCATTTTGACGACGCACAACATGGACGAAGTCGAATTGTATTGCGACAAAGTGATGCTCCTGAACGACGGCGTCAATGAAGTATTTGATTCAACAGAAGGAATCTTGTCCACTGGCTATAAATCAATCAACGAATTTTATCTTTCAAAGGTAACGATATAAGGGGGAATTGATATGTTGGCGACTCAATTGAAGTACGACTTGCTCATGTTTACACGGGAGATCTTTTATATGGTGTTCACGATCATCGTTCCGCCGGTGACGTATCTTTTCATGGGGCAGCTCTTCGGGGACGTAACGTATGCAGGCAATCTCAATTATGCCGAAACGTACACCCCTTCCTTCATTTTACTCATTACATTCGGCGTCGTCTTTTTCGCATTCGGGTTCGATCAAGTGATGAACCGGACGACCGGCGTTGAAAAGCGTATCATGTTATCGCCAGTGCCAAAAAGGACATTGTTGCTGTCGAGCATCTTGAAGTCGATCATCATTACGAGTCTCGGATACTTCCTAGTTTTCTTCATCGGCTTGATCGCTTATGACCTTTCATTCCAGCCGCTCAACTTCGTCTTGGCATTCGGGACGTTCATGTTATTGAATGCAGCATTGCTCGTCATCTCTTCGGCAATCTACTCTCTGTTCACTAGCATGAATGCCGCATTGGTCTTCTCGATTGTCATCTTTCAAGTCGTAATGTTCACGGGCGGCTTCACGATGCCGATCAGTATGATGCCGAAATTTGTGCAAGTCATTGCCGATTTCAACCCGCTCTTTCATATGAATCAACTCTTCATCGCCGTTTGGAACGGACAGCTGGAATGGAACGGGGCGACGTTCATTTCCATCGGATATATACTGATCGTTACAACGATTTCTCTAGTCATTCTGCACTTTGGAAATAGACTGCGAAAATCTTCCTTGAAATGGTATCCTACTAATAGGAACCGAGGAGAGGATGTGCGGAATGAAGGTTACACTGGACATTGATGAAGTTTACGAGGAGACAAAAGTGACGATCCATTGCAATGAAATGGATGAATCGATAAAAGAGATCCTTGATTTTTTGAAGGGGAAGAAGACGGAGTTTCTCGTTGGAAGAGATGGCGAGATGCAGCATATTTTGAAGCCGGACGACATTCATTACTTTCACACGGAAAAGGAGGGCGTCGTGGCAGTCACTGCCGCGGGCTCCTTTTCATTGAAAGAGAAGCTTTACGAGCTTGAAGAAATGTTACCTTCTCCGAAATTCATCAGGCTATCGAAGTCGGTTATCGCCAATCTCCATGAGCTAAGTCGATTTGAAGCCTCTTTTAATGGCACGCTCGTCGTCCACTTTAAATCTGGGGCCAAGGAGTATGTGTCGCGGACATACGTGAGCGGCATCAAGGAAGCGCTCAAAATGAACAGGAGGAAAAATGGATGAAGACTTTTCTGACGAGAAGCATATTGGGCATTTTCTTCGGCTCATTCTTGGCACTTATCACAATTTTAGCAGTTATTTATGTCGGCAATGAAGAAACGCTGGACGCAGCAATCCTTGCGAAAAATGCGCTCGGCACTGTCTTTTGCGGCTGGTTCTTTGCAGTGACACCTTTACTTTTTGAGAATGAAAAACTGACGTTGCCGGTTCAGACAGCTTTACATTTCCTCAGTGTCACTGTGTTGTATTTCATCGTCGCCTTCGTCATCGGATGGATTCCATTCACAGTGAAAGGATTTATCAACATGCTCGGCATCTTCATTGCGTTCTATGCAATCATTTGGCTCGCGTTCTATATGCATTTCAGGAAGCAGGCAGCTAAATTAAACGAGGAGCTAAGGAGCTTGTAATTTTTGTAAGGTGCCTGTGCAAGACACTATTCAGATTATGAACTACAATTGTATAAAGCAATACAATAAAGCCAATGAAATCAATTTTCATTAGCTTATATTGTGTATTATTATACTCACCATTGAATTGTCATAAATGTGTCATGCACAGGCACCGTAAAAAACAGGATTAAAATAGCTTGCCGAGTAATCGGATGGCCATATAGATGGCGACTGCCCAGACGACGACGGCGGAGATTTTATTTAACATGCCAATAAACTTCCCGCTCGTGTCTAGTTTGCCAAGCACCCGCCCTGCAAGAGCGAGTCCGAAAAACCAACACCATGAAATGATGATCGTCGTCAATGTGAATGCGAACCGAGCCTCCCCAGAATAACTCAAGGCATTTGACCCGATCACGCCAATCGTATCGATGATCGCATGGGGGTTCAATAAAGAGACGGATGCTGCAAACAAGATCTGCTTTTTCGGAGAAAACCGTTCCACTTCAGCCTCCATTGACGAAGGAGCGCTCCGCCAAAGAGAAATTCCGATATACAGCAAAAACAGGATACCGACGGCAAACATGATCGTTTCCAACCAGTGGAATGTCAAGATGAGCAAAGATACACCCGATACCGCCGCCACGATTAAAATCGTATCGCAAATCCCAGCAGTGACGACGACGGGAAGTGCCCTCACAAACTTTGGTTGCAATGCCCCCTGGTTGAACACAAATACATTTTGAGCCCCTAACGGCAATATAAGTCCGATCGCAAGGATGACGCCATGAAGAACCGCCTCGACCATCCGCTCTCCCCCTTTTCTCTCTTTCTATCTATTGAAAGGCTTTCTCTCAAAAATTGCAATGCCATAACTAAAAAACCATCCCCAGACGGAGATGGCTTCTCATGATTTATTTCAACTTCTGCAAAATGACAACTTTCAAGTAATTGAATTCCGGGAAGTCGCGGTTCGTGCGGAAATCCTTTGGCAATGAAGATTCCTCAAGGATCTTATAACGCGAACCTGCATCCGCGAAACCTTTCTCGATGAACGTCTTGAACTTCTTCATGCTAAAGCTTGCGTTATTCGTCGAAGCAATGATAATACCGTTCTTTTCCGTTATTTCAATCGCATCCTTCAGCAAGGCCGGATAATCTTTCGCCGTGCTGAATGTGTATTTCTTCGAGCGTGCAAAACTTGGCGGATCGAGGACCACGACATCGAATTTCAGTTCGTGGCGTTTCGCGTAACGGAAATAATCGAATACGTCCATCACTTTGATGTCCTGTGCTTCATAGTCGATACCGTTCACACTGAACTGCTCGATCGTCTTCGGCAAACTCCGCTTCGCCAAATCGACACTCGTCGTCTCCCGTGCCCCGCCGAGAACCGCAGCGACAGAAAACGCACCTGTGTATGAAAATGTATTCAGCACATGCTTCCCTTCCGAATACTTGTCGCGCAGCGCTTTTCGCACATCACGCTGATCGAGGAAAATTCCCGTCATGGCACCGTCATTCAAATCGACGGCAAAGTTCATGCCGTTTTCCTTCACGATGATCGGGAAATCTCCCGGCACGCCTCTCACGAAATCATCCTGTTCGATGTATTGGCCTTTCGTATCGAACCGTTTTTTCTCATAGATCGCTTTATAGTCCACAAGCTTGTCCAACACACCATATACATGATGCTTCAAGGAATAAATCCCTTCGCTATACCAGCTCACCATGTAATAACCATCAAAATAATCGATCGTCACCCCACCGATTCCATCGCCTTCTCCATTGAAGATGCGGAATGCAGTCGTCTCGCTGTCTTCGAAGAAAGCTTCCCGTCTTGAAAGGGCAGCTGAAATTTTTGATTCAAAAAAGGAAAAATCGATCTCCTCGTTTTCATCCCTCGTCAAAACCCAGCCGATCCCTTTGTTTTGATTGCCATAATAACCTTTTGCAATGAATTTACGGTATTTGTCGACTAAGCGAATAATAGTACCTTCCTCATTCAACACTTCAGGATTCATCACTGCGTCTTTCAAAATCAATGGGTAGCCTTTCTTAAAGGCCGCTATACTTTGTGCGTTCACTTGTACATCAATCGTTTTTGTCATCTTGTCATCCTCTATCCATCATTTTTTTCATTATCGCATGGAAATGTAAAAAAAGCTTCTCGTAACGGAGAAGCTTCCACGTCAAGCAAGCAGGCGGAACGCCAAACTCTTCAAAAGTCCCATTCGAATCGGACGTTCCATTTGCGGTCCTCTTGCATTCTTTAAATATGTTTTCAAATCGCCTTCATACACTAGTTCCATATGTGGCAAATACGCCAGATGATGCGGCATTGTCAGGCTAGGCCTCGTCAGCAGTCGATGCATCTCGCTCTCCTGCATGACGGTCGCGACGAATTGCGAACAGAAAAAGGCTCTTTTCCGTCGAATCTCTTTATTCAGCGCCACGCCGAACAAACCGATAAAGTTATATTTATAGTCTCTATGATTCAACTCGAATTGAACGATTTTCTGACGAATCCGCATATACGCTTCCGTAGATACTTCGCAACGGTACACAGCGCAATCGGCCTCCTGAAAGATGCCTTCCGCAACATTTTCACGTACAAACCCACCGAAGAACGGATTGTACTGCTGCTTTCGACCGAAACTATAGATTTCGGTCAACTGCTCGTCGAATGCAATCGATGCATGATTCAAATCCTTGCGTGTATACATGCCAATCGCCCTTGACAGCAAAGTTCCCGTGTCAGTGAGAACGATATAGATTGTTTTTCCCATTATCCCAACCCCTAACTCATCTCTCTCTACAAGTATGTACAATTTTTCCGGGAACCTAAACCGTCTGCAGATGGAAACCTTCTAAGCCCTAAGTTGTAGACAAGATTCGGGGAGCGGACAGTTCAAGCGTTTTTCTATATATGTATTATACGTTTTAACTACAAGTAGAGTTTCACTTTCCAAAGATTTTTCAATCCCTCGGAAAGCGATGGGCGCCGGTTGTCATGGTATTAACAATCGCTCATCGATCGATTGTTTTCCTATTATACTATTAAACACGCCGACTTTCTCGCTTTTTTTGAAAATAAATGTTTAGGATAAAAAGACACCTGCTTTAGTCGCAGATGTCTTCCATTTTATCAGTTACTTTCAGAATAAACTTTCATGGCATCCCGCATGAATACAGCCAAGCCTTCTCCGAATTGGTCGATGTTTTTTGTAAATCGTTCGTCTGCAACGTACATCTCTCCTAAACCGGCAAATGCTTCCAATGAGTAATTACCGATTTTATTCAAGAACGTGTACCAATCAGCGATTGCTGCCTGAGCTTCTACTGAAGCTGGATCCGTACCGCGCAGTGCCGCTAGATTGGAATAAATGCGGTTCATCTCCTGCTGTTCTTTCTCACCGAACTGAGCGACATTTTTATTCGCCTTGTCGACCGCTTCATCCCCCCATCGTTCTCTAGCTTCCTGCTCATATGGATTCGAACTGAAGTCGAATCCTTTAAACTTCTCTTCGTTCGTCATTGTCATTTCTCCTCTCTCAGACTGGAGCGTCTTGTCAATCGTCTCAATCATCGTATCAAGTTGGTTGCGCTTCGCCACTAACATATCGCGTTGCAGCTCGAACGCCTCCAATCGGTTGAAGGAAGGACTTTGAAGCAGCTCCTTGATTTTCTTCAAAGGGAAGCCGACTTCGCGAAAGAACAAGATTTGCTGGAGGGTCGTCAAGTTTTCAGCGGAATAAACCCGATAGCCCGCCTCCGTCACACTGTCCGGAACGAGTAAACCGATTTCATCGTAATGATGGAGCGTGCGCACACTCACACCAGTCAAATCTGCCACTTCTTTCACTTTCATAACTCCCCGCCTCCCTTCACTATTGACTATAGAGTATGACGTAACGTGAGAGTCAACACAATTGGGAATAAGAAAGTTGATTTCCGCTTCAGGCGGACGCTTTCCTCTCCAATCAACGAAATAATTAAGGTCTTGTATTAACAATTAACTAACAAATTAGTATTTCAAGTATAATTGACTAATCAAGTTGTATATAGGAGGTTTGATTCATGATAATAGAAACGAATAGACTCAAATTGATTGCTTGCACTCCAGAATTTTTAGCAATGATACCACCTGAGGATTATGAAATTAGAGATCATGTGAAAGGGCATGCAGCCGAACTTCAAAATGATGATTCCCAGTTAGGATGGGGAGTATGGTTCGTTGTGGATAAAGAAACAGATACGATTATTGGTGACATCGGCTTTAAAGGGAAGCCTTCGACAGATCATACTGTGGAAATCGGTTACGGCATTGTGCCGTCCGCGCAAAATAAAGGATATGCGACGGAGGCGGTAGGAACGCTAATCGAATGGGCATTTGCCTCCAGAGAAGTAGAGATAGTCATTGCCGAATGCGTAGAAGAAAATTCTGCTTCCATAAAGGTGTTGGAGAAGTTGGGCTTCCGGAAAACTGGACGGGTAGACAATATGTTGAAGTGGGAAATGTAAAAGATTTAGATTGGTAAACAACAGAGGAGATGGGCTCATTTCCTCATTCCCGCTCAATCACCCATCCAGCCAAAAGAAGTGTTCACCCTGTATTTACTTCTTCATAAATTCGCTTTCTAATTCCTTTTCAATTTCTTCGTCACTCATTGTAACTACTTCTACTTCTTTTTCTTTCACATTAAAATGCTCTGAAATCAATTTCAGCTGATTGCTAATCTTTGAAAGAAAATAAACCACGTTCAACAATAGCAATATGATGATGAGTAAAAATATCATTATCCACATCCATAATCCTCCCTTTTTGTTTTAAAAATCCGAATCTTTCATTCATTATAAACGTATTACCTATAAAAGGGGTGGTGAAATGTCTGCAAATGATAACAAGCGATTAGCCGTACTCTTGAGTTTGGTGTTCATACTGTCCGGAATTTTACTAGTTGCGTGTTCTAAAGCTGATGCAGAGGACAGGAATAAAGAAGTCATTAGAAAAGTCCTGGAGCTTGAGTTTTCAGGTCCAAATGACGAGCTAATGGATCTTTTATGGAACCCTCAATATACGACTGTTGTAAATAATAAAGAGGAGAACAAGGAGCTTGATAAGTATTTAGAAGAGATTTACGGACCTTACTTTACAAATTTTTACCTACCCACCTTCATAAATACATCAGGGCTGACATATCAAACTATGGCTCACTGGGCGGGGTACAAGTTGAACCTGAAGGACGTCACGATTGAAAAGAGTGACGAAGCGTCCAATCGCTATACGTTCATAGCGACGGTTGGTTATCAAAAAAATGGGGAGGAAGAAAAAACGGCAAATGTCTCTGGGTTAGTCCTTTTCTCAACAAAAGAAGAAGGGAAAATCGGGAAATTCCATTACAGGGATGATGATCTATTGCGTGAGATGAGAGAATGAACGGGCTCTTGTTGTTCAACTAGCTGAAGCGTTAAAGATCTAAAAGAGATCCAACACTATTGGATCTCTTCTGGATTCTTACTTCTCATGTTGCATACGCTTTTTCGAAGTCACTTACTCAATCGCCACCCAAACTTCTATTTCATAGCCATCTGAGCCAATTGGATGGATATATCGCTCAAATCCATAACTATGTCGAAGTTTCACATCTGGATTGCGCAACAACGTATCAAAAGCAGCTGGAATTGCCCCCACTCCGCCTTCGACCTTCGCGACAATAAATTTACCGCTCGGAATCAATAATTCCTTCGTATCCGTAAAACTTTCTGCCGACTCCGATTTAATACCAGCCAAATAGTGAAAGTTGCCATTGCCCATTCCCAACGTAATCCCGAAGGACTCTTCAGGCTTAGCACCCTTTTCTTCAATAATACGGTTCAACTCATCCCACAGCTTCGGAATATCCGTTACTGGCCCATTCATTTCATAGCCTTTTACTGTGAACTGCTCCACTTGTTCAATACGTGTCCCCATTTCTCCCATCCCCTTTACTCAATCGGCATCCAAATCTCAATAACGTCTTCCGACACCCCAGCCGGATGGACGTAACGCTCGAAATCGTAGCAATCCCGTAGTTGTATATCATCCATTTGAATGATGTATTCATACGCAACCGGAATGCCTGGAATGCCGCCTTCCACCTTTGCAACGATGAACTTACCGGCGGGAATGACAATTTCTTTCGTGTCCGGAAATCCTTCCGTCAACTCTGATTTCAGTCCCGCAATATAATGGATGATGTCGTTCTCCATCTTCAAGCAAACGCCAAACGCCTCTTCAGCGACAACGTCTTCTTCGTTAATAACCTTTATTAAGCGATCCCATTCCGCCGGGATTGCGGATACAGGTCCCATCACCTCATACCCTCTTACTGTAAACCCTTCGATTTCCTCAATACGAGTTTCCAATTCCTTCTCCCCTTTGCATAATAAGTGATCGATTCCTTCCATCTTCCCTTGTAGTTCATGGATTTCATTCTCAATTTCCTTTTTCCGATTCTTCAACAAAGAATCCATCTGTTCATCCCCCTCGCGCAAAATGTCAATAAGGGATACTCCGAACTTCCTCAATGTCCTGATCCGCACGAGCTGTTGCTGTTCTTTTTGTGAATAAAACCGGTACCCCGACTCCGGACTCACATAAGCTGGCTCGATGAGTCCGATTTCTTCATAATGTTTAATAGCCTTCGCCGTCAATCCGACAAGATGGGATGTCTTCCCGATCGATAACATAGCTTCCCTCCCTTTAATCCCAGTTTAAACCTGCCTCCAAGGGACAGGTCAACGATTTTCTATAAGGAATTAAGAAGCTGATGTAAACCCTTATCCATAGTAATTCTGGAACCTTGTACAACTACGACAGCAAATAGATCTTTTAATTTTCCCGCTGAAGTCGTCAGTTTTTCAACCGTGATTTCATCCGGGTAGGTTGAAAGATATGCCTCTATAAAAGAGGAATCCAACGTGTCATACGCTTTGAACTGATGTAGCTTCTTTTTTTCATTCATCGCTTGTGCCAATAAAACATACTCCCTCATTTTCTCAAGCATTTTCAGTGCATAGATGAAGTTGTTC
Source organism: Sporosarcina sp. Marseille-Q4943 (assembly GCF_943736995.1). Taxonomy (GTDB): domain Bacteria; phylum Bacillota; class Bacilli; order Bacillales_A; family Planococcaceae; genus Sporosarcina. The sequence continues at coordinate 1,534,648 of NZ_OX031157.1, forward strand.
CGTTTCAACTCTTTGTCCAAACTTAAAGCACAATATACGAATTCAAACGCTATATCGATATACACATCATATTTGATTTGCTTATTTTGAAAGAGTTCATTTTCGGCATTCATCTTCTCGGATACGAATCCAGTCTTATCAACAATCACTTTCCATAAAGGCGACTTCACATTCAGTAAATCACTTGGAAGAATGGACACATTGAACTCCAGTGAATTTTCCATAAATGCGATGAGCAGATAGATATCCCTGCTAAACTGTTTTTCTTTTATATAGACAGGATTCAGCTCACTGAGTGTACGATGAACAAAACTTTTTGTGCTTTCAACATCTTCAAGTTTAGAAGTGGAAACCATTAAATCAATATCGGAGTATTCATCCATATATCCCATCACCCCGGAACCTAACTGGACAACTCCATCAATTAAATCGGAGGACTCTAATCTCTCAATTATTTTCATAAAAAACTCGTTTCTTTCATCAGAACTATACAAACCTCCACCCCCTCAATTTTCTATTCCAACCTTGCTGGATTGCTCCCTTTCACCAAAAAGCTGAGCTTCGTTTCTGATAAAATGATTGCAGCAAGTATTAAAACCGCCCCGATTCCCATCTTAAGCGTAAGGATCTCACTTAACAGAATGACGGAAAAAACCATTCCCCATAATGATTCAGTCGAAAGAATAATTGCCGCTTTCGTTTCTGTAATGAATTTCTGTGAAACAGTTTGCAATAAAAAGGCAATCGTTGTCGAGAACACACCTAAATAGAGTAACGACGTCAACCCTTCAGGCTGCGTGCTGAATGACATCTCACCTTTCAGCAGAACGACGACAAAGCCGATGACAGTCGCTGTCGCCATTTGGACAATCGTCAAAGCGATCGGGTCTTCATCTTTCACAAATTGGGACGTGTAAAAAATATGGAATGCGAAACCGATCGCACAGCAAAACGACAGGAAATCGCCGATATTCAGTCCCGCTGACCATTGAAGTGACAAAACCGCTACGCCGAACATCGCAAGAAAAGCGCCAATGAGTTCGAACAGATCCAACTTTCTTCTATAAATCGCAAGACCAATAAACGGCACGATGACAACATTCACCGCAGTCAAAAAAGCATTTTTAGACGGCGTTGTAAATTGAAGACCGACCGTTTGCAGCGCAAATGCTATGTATAAGAAGACGCCCAAAACTGCCCCTTTTACCATTGCACCTCTTGAAATGAACTTCAATTTGTTATAAAAAACCGCACATAATAAAACAGCTCCAATAAGGAATCTACCCGCCAAAATCTGATATGGCGTGTAGGAATCCAGTGCAACTGCACTTCCGACAAACCCGCTTCCCCAAATGATTGCTGTCAATATCAATCCGATTTCACCAATATATTTCCGCATAGTATCCTCCGGTATCCAAGTAATTAACAATTTATTTCATTATAGCGCAACTGCTTTCATTCAAAGACTCAATTTTAAAATTTCATTCATGTATTGTTTCATCATCAGAGGAAAACCTAAGCACAAAACCGGATAGGAGGTTTTCCACTTGAAACTTTTACGCTTCTTGATTCCATTCCTCGTGATTTCCATGCTCATCCAACCTCTTACGTCCAAAGCGGAACAGACCAATATTGACCAACAATCCATCCAAGATGCACTGCTGTCAACCCTTCAGCCGTATATTTCGGAAGGGATCATCGACTTTTACGGATACGACAAATCGTATGGATTATACGATGCGAAAATATTGAACATCCAGCGGGACGAGAAAGGTGGATTTTCCTTCACTGTTGAAGTTCAAGTGAATACATTCGAGACAGCTGAAAATCCGCCATACGGCAAGGAGACATTGCAGTTCGGAATCAGTCCAAAAGGCGTCAAACTGCTCGACTTTACGCATGAAGGTGATGATGAAGAAAAGAAATTACATCAATTTTATAAGGAAGCGCTCATCGACATTAAAAAGTCATTCCATTTAAATTTACTTCCTTATGAGCGATACGATTATAACCAGTTGCGGTATAAGGCGGAAAAACAAAATGATTTCAATTCACTGGCACATATCGCAGAAGAAATTGTCATCAATATTCTCAGCACGGAAATACAACCGCCATATAAAAACGTAATCAATCCTGTAACCTTCATAAAAGGCAATGAAGGGTTTATCCTGTTCAAGAAAGCAGACGGAACCAACTTCTATTACAAAGTCCTCAAGGAGAACGGCATTTGGAAAGTCGTCGAGCAGGAGAGCGAGAAAGGGAAGAAGATGGGGTACGACTTGCTTTGGTATATGTAAGTAAAAAGAGGTGGCCCCGGCCACCTCTTTTTGATATTAGTTTGTCGTTGCACCTTTCCAGTGTGAAATGTCTTCTTCCAGCGGAATTTGTGCAGCTCTTGCCCGGACTGCGGCGAAGAAGAAAAGGGTGACAAGGAAGATAGAAATAACCGTTGCCCCGATATACGCCACATTCATCGGCAATCCGAAGCCGATCGTCGCATTCAAAATATACGTCATCGTTGCCATAAGCATGAACGTTCCTGGGACGAGCGCCACCCAGTAGTTCTTCCGTGCAATGAACAGATACATCGCACCTACGAATAACGCGATCACGGCTGTCGATTGGTTCGCCCATGAGAAGTAGCGCCATAGAATATTAAAGTCGACTTGCGTCAACGCAATGGAAATGACGAACATCGGTACAGCAATCCAAAGACGGCTCACCATCTTCACTTGCGACAACTTGAAATAGTCAGCAATGATCATCCGCGCACTGCGGAAAGCCGTGTCTCCGGAAGTGATCGGAAGGATGATGACACCGAGAATTGCTAGCGTTCCACCAACCGCACCCAACATCAATGTAGAAGCTTCGCTGACGATCAACGCAGGACCGCCTGCAGCCAACATTTCATGCAAGCCGCCATATCCGTTGAACAGCGCCATTCCCGCAGCTGCCCAAATCATCGCGATAATCGCTTCTGCAATCATCATGCCATAGAAAATCTTACGGCCTTGGCCTTCTTTTTGCGTCGTACGTGAAATGATCGGTGACTGTGTCGCATGGAAGCCGGACAATGCTCCACATGAAATCGTCAAGAATAGAAGTGGGAAAATCGCCAATTTGTCAGGGTGCATATTGGCAAATGTCAACTCAGGAATCTCTACTCCTTTAATGACCATCATCCCCCCTACCCCGACCGCACTGATGATTAAAAGTGCACCAAAGATTGGGTAGAAGCGGCCGATGATCTTATCGATCGGCAATAGTGTTGCAAGAATATAATAGGCGAAAATAAGTGTAACGATGATACCCATTGCCATCCAACCGTTCATCAAGTTGTACAGCAAACCTGCAGGTGCTGAAACGAATACCGTTCCGACAAGCACCAATAACAGAATGGCAAAGGCATTCACGATATGCTTCATGAATTTCCCTAAAAACTTGCCTGCAAGCTCTGGCAAATGCGCTCCGCGGTTACGAATGGAGATCATTCCCGTCAAATAGTCGTGGACAGCGCCTGCAAAAATTGCGCCGATTACAATCCAAATGAAAGCGATCGGACCATAAAGCGCCCCCATGATCGGACCAAAAATCGGACCAACCCCCGCAATGTTCAACAGCTGGATCAGCGAGTTTTTCTTCGTGCTCATTGGTACATAATCGACGCCGTCCCCACTCGTATACGCTGGCGTCGCGCGGTCCTCCTTCACCCCAAACATCTTCTCAATGAATTTGCCGTACGTGAAATAACCGACAATCAATAAGACGATACCAAATAAAAACGTAATCATTTCTCTTCCCCTTTCCCCCGATAGGAGTAATTTCTTTCAGCCCGGTGAGATGCCCACAAAAAAAGATTAACCCCAAGATGATTTCAATTTGATTAACGTGGGCAATACCCCAACTAGTCTGAAAGGTTTATAGATTATTATACTTCATTTCAAGGTAAATTAATATATAGTTTTCAGTTTCTTTTAAATATTACAGATAACAGTAATAGAATTTTTGAATACAAAAAAGCATGCGGATTCAGTGGCATGCTTTTTTCAATTTCCTCTTCAAATAAACTTCCCGATGATTTCTTTAACAGTTCCGCCCTTTGTTTCGTGGACGCTCTCTCCCGCCCATAGCGACATGAATTCAGGTTTGCCGAGTCTTGCCGCTTCGCTCCGGATTTTCTTCGTCAAGTCGTTTTGGTATGGGTAAGGGGCAATCGGTGCATCTGCCATCATGTCCATGAATGAATTTCGGATACCTCTTGCCGACTTGCCCGAAAACACTTTCGTCAGAACGGTGCTATTTTCGGCAGCTTCTATGACTGCTTGTTTATAGAGCGGATGTGCCCCGCTTTCTTCCGCCGCTAGCAACGCTGTGCCGATTTGAACGGCTTGCGCTCCGCGGAGAAGTTGCTGATCTAGATGCTCTTTATTAGCGATTCCACCAGCCGCAATGACCGGAATATTGATAGCCTCTACAATTGAAGGCAATAGTTCTCCAAGTGACACAAGCTGTTCCCCGATGAATGAACCACGGTGCCCCCCCGCCTCACTGCCTTGCGCGACAACCGCATCGACCCCGTCCACTTCCACCGCGATCGCTTCTTCTTTCGTCGTTGCCGTTCCGATCAGCAATATGCCCGCATCCTTGAGTTTTTGAATCGTCTCCTGATTCGGAATGCCAAATGTGAATGAGCAAATCGGTACACCCTCTTCTATAATGACATCCACTTGCTTGTCAAAATCCGATTCCGATAATGGCGCCTTCCAAAATGGCATACCAAGTCTCTCTCTAACCGGTTGCAATGCCATATAAGCTTTTCTCAGCTGTCCCTGGTCCAATTCCGCATTTTCCGGTACGAATAAATTAACCGCAAATGGCTTGTCTGTCAGCTTTTTGACTTCGTGAATGAAATCGCGGGTAGCTGCTGCGGATAAATAACCTGCTCCTATTGAACCTAAAACTCCCGCGTTTGATGATGCCGCCACAAATTCCGGCGTCGTGACGCCCGCCATTGGGGCTTGGATGATTGGGTGCTGGATTCCTAAAACATTAATAAAAGTCATGAGTCTTCTCCCCTTCTTTCATGTCGATAGAATAAATAGATGATAATCAAGGGAAAAACCGAGAACAATGCAATCAGTTTGAATGCATTATTTGCGCCTAACAAATACAAGGCGATCGGTAAAGAAGTGAAAAAGCTAATGAGCAATGACGTTTTAGACTTAGTGAATAGGCCGAAAAAGAACGATAGAAATGATATGATCAATGATATTTGCCAAAGGACAACAATCAAGTCCAAGCACCCCCTGTACGCTAATCATTCCGAAAGTCATACACATCTTTACGGACGTCCAACTCGACACCGTTGATTGACACAGTATGCTCGTCAATCCATCGAATGACCGCTTCACTTTCACGGTATCCCCAATAAATATTCTTCTTTTTATCTCTCTTTTTATGATAGACAACCTCACCGCGAATTGCGTCTGCCACTGTTGCTCCACTGCGGGAAACATACCCTTTTACCGTATAGTCACCGTCCGGAGAAATTTCTTCCGTTAGAAATTCTCCTTTCGGCAACTGTTGCATGCTGAAGAAAAAGTAATTAATTAAAAGGAGCAGCGCTCCTAAAACCCCTATAATGATGCCGAGTAGTAGTCCCGTCACTTTCCAAGCCCGTCTCATTCTATCCACTCATTTCCGAATTGGTACGTACCCCGTCTTCTTAATAATTTCCTGCCCTTCATCCGACAGAATCCACTCAATGAACGCTTCGACGTGCGGGTTGTCACTGCCCGCTGTTATGGCATAAAATTCATTCGTAATCGGATATTCGCCCGACCTAATCGTGTCTACAGTCGGTTCAACACCGTTCACGGCTAGCAGACGGATTTTATTGTTTTTCACCATTTGGGTCGAATAGTACTTGAATGTATAGCCAATTGCATTTTTATGGTTTTTATAGTCGGACACTTGCCCAATGATCGTACCCATAAGTGATGCGATGTCCTCTGTCGGGGGATCCATGATCGGCTCATCTCCCATGAAACTTTGCAATGCCGTTTGGCTACCGCTATCTTCGGGACGTTGGAAAGCGCGGATTGGATCGTTCTTCCCGCCGACATCTTTCCAATTCGTAATGTCACCGGAATAAATCCCTTTGATTTCATCCTCCGTCAAGCTTGCAACTGGGTTCTTGGCGTTAACGAAAAAAACGAACGCTTCTTTACCGATCGGCGTCAACTTCAATTCCTTGCCAACGTTCTTCGCACTCTCTATTTGTGCCTTCGATGGCTCCAAAGCGAAAATGATATCCGCCCGTCCATTGATGAGGTTTGCATAAGCTGCTCCCGTCCGGCTCGACATTACTTCGCTGTTATAGGGATCGTACTCTTTTTCCGGATAAACAGCTTGTGCGAACGCCGCGTAAATTGGGTAAAGTGCAGTTGCTCCGTCGATCACCGGTAAATTATCCTCTATTTGCAAGAAAGCCGGCTCGTCTAGCGACACTGACTCCGTCTTCTCCGTGAATGGCTGGTATTCGAATAGATCAACTTGGCCGTCACTAAGTACTGGTCTCGTCTTATCGTAGATTCCGGGAGCGGCATAGATTAGTGAAAGTGCGACTGCGGCTGATGTTCCGATAATGAAAATCTTCTTGTATCGATACAATTCGAAGCGTGACATGAAGGCATAGGCTCCGATTGCAAGATATGCAGCTACAACGATTGGAATAAGGTATTTCATTCCTGTGAAATATGCAGTAAATGTCCCGATTGCAGCAAGCGGGAAAAGCAGCGCCATGATAAATAAAACAGACAGAACACCCCAAAATGTTTGCAATCTACTCCCTCCTCGTAATCTCTCTTTCGTTCAGTATACATTATTTAGAAATTAAAAAAGGTGCCGAACAGAAAGAATCTGTCGGCACCTGTTATTATGCAGTTCCTAATTTGACTCCAAGCTCCTTTGGGCGCGGGGAGCCGCTTTGGACGCGGAAAACCCTACTTTGGACGCGATACCAAAAACCCCCTAGCTTTTATTCCAAAATATCGCTCACCCGTCCGACTTGTCCATCCTCCAACCGCACTTTTATGCCATGCGGATGGAAGCTGGAGTTTGTCAATAAATCCTTAACGACACCTTCCGTCTTCACGCCTGTGCGCTGATCCTTTTTCAGGATGACTGCTACTTTCATTCCTGGCTTCACGTCACTTCGATTACGACCGTCCATTAGTTCGCTTCCTCTCTCTTTTGAAAAATGCTTTGCACAACATGGGCCGTTCCCGTATGTAGCTGTCCTTCTTCGCGGTTCACTTCCCCGACGTGGAAGTGTTTAATGAAATATCCATCGAACTTTTGCAAAATGTCTGCTGGATCCATGAGCATCGCTGCATCGCGCGGACCGCCTGTACCATATCGGAGCTGCTCTTTCGTATATAATTCGCTAACATAGAAGCCGCCGACTTTCAGCGCTTTCTGCACGCCCGCCATCGTCCGATTCATGACATCTTCGGGGAAATGGCCGAAAATGTGGACGATTGCATCCCACTGCTCTTCTTCCCATTCGACTTCCGCTAAATCGCGAAGCTCCGTCTTCACCGCAACCCCTTTTTCATTTGCCAATTGCTCTGTCTTGTCGAGCCCCGCCTGCGCATAATCCCAAGCAGTAACGTCATATCCAAGGGAAGCCAAGTAGACGGAATTCCGTCCCTCCCCTTCCGCGATGCAAAGCACCTTTCCTTTCGGCGGCAGCATGCGGGCAGCTTCCACGACAAACTGATTCGGTTCTTTTCCGTATATATACTCTTCTGTAGAAAATCGTTCATGCCAAAAATTCGTCATCAGCTATCCGTCCCTTTCATGGCAATTTCCCTAAGTTTATCATATCGTGTCCTTTGTGTAGCCATCCACATACGGTGCTGATCGTTATCACCGACTCTCGGGAATTTACCACCGACTTGACGGACTTTACCACCAACTCGCCCCGTTTTACTTCATTTACAAAACAAAATCATACAAAAGTTCCTGAAAATGAAATTTTCCTGTAAGTAAACCCGTTATACTGAATGAAACACTAATCGACATGCGCATGTCCGTTTCAGTTAGGAGGTCACTATGGAACACGAACAGCTATGGATCCAGCAAGTGTTGGCAGGCGACAAACAAGCCTATGCCCACATTATTAATAATTATAAAAACCAACTGTACGCAACCATTTTGCGGATGACAAAAAATCCGCAGGATGCCCAGGATCTTGTCCAGGATGCATTCATTAAAGTGTATCGCAACCTCGATAAATATGACGCTAGCGGTTCATTTTCCGGCTGGCTGTACCGAGTAGCCATCAATCATTGCATGGATGAGTTCCGCAAAAAAAGAAATAAGACAATTCACGTAGAAATAGACGAGACGAAAGTGGTTAATCGTGAACATCCGGAAGTGGTCTTTTTAAAGAAAGAAAAGAGCCGGCAACTTGAACGGCTGATCGCCACGTTGCCCGAAGACGAACGGCTCATCATCCTTCTCCGTTATGTCAATGAAATCAGCTACGAGGAAATTGGTGAAGTGATGGATGTCCCATTATCGACAGTCCGCAACAAACTGCATCGGGCGAAGATTAAAATGAGAGAAACGGTGAAACGTGAAGGAGGCTATTTTCATGAACTGTCCAACAGCTGATAAGCTATCGCAATTTGTAGATCAGTTGCTACCTAAACAGGAAACGGCTGAAATTGAAGCGCATGTACAGTCATGCACTTCCTGTGGAAAAGTTGTGAATGCATTTCAAAAGGAACAGCGCTTCATTGAAGAAACCTTGCAAACACCGACCTTGCCTGAAAATTTCACTGATCTTGTATTGGATCAGTTAGAACCATATGGGAAATTGAAAAAACAACGCAAAACCGTTTGGAAACGAGTAGCACTTACTGCAGCGGGTGTTATTTTAGCGGTAAGCATCGGTGCAACCGTCAACCCTTCCTTTGCTCAATTTATCGGTGGACTGTTCTCTTCTGACAAAGTCGATAAAGGGCTTAATCTAGCTGCTGAGGCTGGGCTTACGCAAAAGGTTGATTTGCAAGTTGAAGATCAGGGACTGAAGTTTGTTGTAGAAGAAGTCATTGCCGATACTTCAAGGGTTTCACTCTCCTACAAAGTACTAAATGAGAATGGAATTCCGCAAGATACTCGTTTGATAAATCCTGGCAATGAAATTACAGCCATCGATCAAAACGGCAACAAAGTAAATTGGTTAGGTACAAGTTGGTATAAAGATAGTGATTATGGTTACGTAGAGTTCAATCTTCACGATCAAGGCAATAAGATAGAAAAACTTATGATTCAATTCAGTCTTGTCGAACTGAATGGAGTAAAGGGCAATTGGCAGTTACAGGTCCCTGTCGATCTGACTGAAAATCGAAAGCTTACAAAATTGGTGGATATAAAGGATGCATCCGCCGTCCATCACGGTGTGGAAATCAATTTGAAGAAACTGCAAATCGCCCCCTCTTCTTTTGGATTATTTTTCGAGACATCACTCACAGAAGAGGAAAAAACAAAGTATGAAAGGGCAATGCGCGAGTTTGAGGATAAGTTCGGCAAAGATAAAATGGATTCGCTTTTCCGTGGGAACACTTCAGGGATTTCCTACCATATTAAAAATGCAGAGGACGAAGTGATTTATTCAACGAGGGACATGTTGCGTGGGACGGTCGAAGAGATGGATAAATTCGGCCACACCACTTGGACCCATTTATACATCCCTAAGAATGAAGATCAACTGACCTTTGTATTGGATGGAGTCTATAAAAAAGAAGCTACAGACATTGCCTTGACAATCAAACCGAAAGATCTTAATAAACATCCTGTGTCGTTAGACTATAAAGGAAATCAATTAACAGTCAAAAGGGTGATAAAGCCACAGTTCGGAGAAGAGAGATCTGTCATCATCAATTTGGATGGTAGGATAAACTCACTCAACACAGACTTAGGTAGCTGGATAGCCGTAGACGACAAAGGAAATAGCTACACTGCCAATCTTAATGGCTCCCTCACTGAGGGTGAAAAGAGCAAATACGGCATCAAGGCAAGATTATCTCTGGAATTAGAAGGTTTGAAAGAAGTGCCCGATGAATTGACGCTATACCTTGTTTCGATGTCATTCTATTACCCTGTTGAAGAGGAATGGCAAGTTCCGTTGCTTGGCGAAAATTAAATAATATTTTATAGGTCGCATTCACACTTATTCATGTAGTATGGATGCGGCCTTTTGTAGTTTGAACAATTCGTATAGTATTTAATTTGTAGTGTTACATAGATTAATTGAAATCTTTTTTATATAACCGTTACCGATTATAAAAGATTGCGTCTAAGTAAGTAACAAGCGAGGTGACGATATGTCCAGTGAAGTGTGGTTCGATGAATATTATGATGCTGTCTACAGTTACATCCTTATGCTCGTGAAGGATTCCCATACAGCAGAGGACTTGTCCCAGGAGACATTTATGAAAGTGATTCGGAATGAACAGCAATTCAAGGGGGACTCCCTCGTCAAGACATGGATTTTCCGTATCGCCTACACGACGACAATGAGTTATTTCAGAAAGAAAAATCCAATTACGTATTTTCTTGATCTCCATACACATAGTTCCAAGCACGAACAATCCTCGGAAGACATTGTGCTCCTAAATTTACAGCAAAGACAGTTTTACGAAGCGCTCCGCCAACTGAAGCCAAGCTACCAAAACGTAATCATCTTACGAAAGATTCAAGGATTCTCGACAAAAGAAACGTCAGTCATTCTTAATTGGTCAGAAGGAAAAGTGAAGATGAGTTTGTCGAGGGCGCTTGCTGCTTTCAAACAGGAATTAGAAAAAGGAGGGGTTACAAGTGAAACACTTATCCGATGATCGCATAACGGAGGAATTGGAGAATCTTAGTCAGAAGTTTAAACCATCACGCGCACAAAAAGATAGAGCTCATAGTATTATTTTTCAAGAGAACCACTATAGAAAAAAGGTTAGGATTCAAAAGTGGATACCGACTGTTGTTACATTTATCCTTTTACTATCTATCATCTCTGGCGCCTTCTATCTAACTAACGATAACGTTTTGCAAAGTAACAATGACGTTACATCTGACTGGGATGGATTTTACGTACAGCAAACAAGCACAAATAGCAATACTCAATTCACTATTTATTTCCACAATGGAACGCTGATTATAGAAGATATAACTCCGTATTCTACATCTGGTGAGAATTTTAACGCAGAAAAATTCAAAAAGCATATTACAATCACTGATACGAAACTAATTCCTGGAAAATATAAAGAATACAGTGTAACGAAGAACGAAGATGCTTATACAATTGAAGTAAAAGGAGAGACAGAATTCACTTATACCCTAAACAAAGTTGCACCAAGAAAATATATAGGTGAAGACGGGATTGAATATTCAACTAGTTTATATTTGGATTTTTCGGAAGTGATCACAGATGATATAACACCGGAACGTTTGGAAACCGCCCCACAAAATGAACATACATTTCTGATTGAATGGGGTTCCGATTCGATGGATAGAGGAAATCATGATTTCGAATCACATGAGCACGGGCAGCTTGTCGTTTCAACTGATTTCGACGAGCTTAAACGGGGGCAGGCTGTTTACTATCATATGCCGCCTTCTGTCATCGCCAAGAATGCCGCAGTTCCTGAAATGTATATCGGAAGAGTCGTCGGATTACCCGGTGAAACAGTCGAAATTAATGGCGGCCAAGTGTATATTGACGGAAAGATGCTTGATACGTTTTATGGCAAAGCAACAAGGCGTGGCGCAGGCGAAGAAGAGTATTTTAATACGGTACCGAGCAGTGTATATAGGGATGAACAAGGGATAAGGGATTACTTCAATATGAACATGGCAGCCGTAACTGTTGAGGAAAATACGGTGTTCATCCTCGTTGATCAATGGTGGCGAGGATACGATAGCCGTGAGTACGGTCCTTTGCCGGTTGGTGAGATAGAAGGAATCATTACCGGCATTGCGGATTGATATGATATAAGTAAAGGAATAAACATTGGGGGATGTTCAGGAAACTCTAATCCGTCAAGCTCCTGTTGGAATCAACCGTAATACCAAACGACAATTTATCAAAAACGTTTGAGGATAGAATTATGTTACTCCAGACATCTACTCAAGGTTAAATTAAGCTGTATTCATTGGATAAATAAAAAATACAGAGCAGGATAGCTGAAGTGGCCTATCTGCTCTGTTTTGATTAACCACTTTTTCTACCCAATCCTTCTATCTGCGGTTTCAGGCTTAGATCTACCATTTCGTTCACACTTCTAACTTTCCTTACGTATGATTTTCTTTAACTCAATTAAGTCGTCAATTACGACATCCGCCTGAGCAAGTTCGTCTTCTATTGCAAAATCGAAGTTGCAGCCAATAGCAAGTAAACCATTATCTCTCGCTGCGTGTATATCTGAAAGTCGATCACCTACTACCGCTCCGTTGGTAATACCATACTTTTGTACAATACTCCGAACTAAGTGCGATTTATTCATGGAGTCAATTTGCTCGATACTAAAAGTTTCTGTAACCCAACGATCCAAATGATAATAGCTCACGATAGCTTCGAGGTAATCAATTAACCCATTGCTTGCTATGTAGATTGAGCAATTATTCTCTGTTAAATAAGTGAAGACTTCCTTTACATCAGGGTATAAAGCGCCGTTCCCATTTCTTATATTTTCAAGTAACCTTTTAAGAAAATACGCATCCGTGAGTTCCCTTTCTTCCTTTGAATGATCGGGCATTAATGTTTCCCACACTATCGGCAAAGGCACCCCCATGATTTCACGATATTTCCCTATAGGTGTGGTGCTGTTCCATTTACCCATTGACCGTAAGTGTTCAAACGTATCATCGAGCGCTAATTCCAGGATTCTATCTGTTTGAAAAAGTGTGCCGTCCATATCGAAAATAAAAGACTGTATCATATCCACTCTCCTATACAATGTTTAGTTAGAGATCACTATGCCCTCTCTTCTACAGTCGATGTTATTGCTTCATTTTTAACCTCTAAAATGTATTCCTTCCATACATAATCGCGTCCACCGTTCTTTGCGTACCAGTCTTTCACACGTTCTACGTGAGCTTGATCATTTCTTATCTTGGATTCGATGTTTACATAATCCTCATAACTGTCATATTCCCAAATAGCAAAGATCTCGACAGTTCCGTCATCATTCTCCTTCATCCAACGACCAATTAACCGAGAACCGTATTTAAGCTGATTAGGCAAATTGGTTTTATTGAAGTGTTCATTAAAGTTCTCAACAAACTCTTTTTTCACAGTATAAAACTTTCTCCGATAAAACATAGTATCCCCCCAATACTGAAAAGAAGATAACAGACGATCAACATCATGTTATCTTCCTTCAGTAATATTTTTATCAGTTTCGATACATCACGTCGCCCGCCACGACCGTCATAACGACTGTCGTGTCGAGAATCTCTTCCCCTTCAGCTTCAAACAAATCCCTATCAAGCACCGTGAAATCAGCATCGAAGCCGACGCCGAGCTTTCCGCGTGAATCAGCCTTTCCAATCGTCGCAGCGCTGCCCGATGTGAATAAACCGACCGCCTCGAACATGCTCAACTTCTCTTGCGGCAAGTACCCTTCATGCGTCTCTCCCGGCTTTCTCCTCGTCACCGCCGCATAAATGCCGAGCAGCGGATCGACCTCTTCAATCGGCGCATCCGATCCCGCACCGCAAATGAACCCTTCGTCAATTAGCCGCTTCCATGCATATGCCCAGTCAAGGCGGTCCTCCCCTAGCTTCTCCATCACCCACGGAAAGTCGGACGGCACGAAAGCCGGCTGGATATCTAAGACGATAGGCAGTTTCTTCATCCTCTCCACCAAATCGTCACGCAACACATTCACGTGAATGAGTCGATCTCGCTTCCCTTCCGGCACTGGATAACGCTCGATTGCGTCCAATCCTTTTTCAACCGCTCCGTCTCCGATCATATGCATCGCCACTGCTTGCCCATGTTTCCGCGCAGTCGCCACAAGTTCATCGATCTCCTGATCTGTCAACACAGCTGTGCCGTAAGTGGACGGATCATTCGCATATGGCTCACTCAACAAAGCGGTGCTACCGCCAAGCGACCCGTCAATGAAAAACTTCATCTCTCCCGGATCAATCCAAGGTTCGTCATACGTCGCTTCGTCTTCCATCAGTTGTGTGAACACCGTCGAGCGACGGAGCAGATGTGCACGGAACTTCTTCTTTTCGCCGATGACATTCCGGAATGCTTGCAACGGATTGCGATAATCGCCGTAATATCCGAGATCATCCGTCACGGCTCCGGTCAGTCCGAGCGACAATAAGTCGTCGACTGATTTCTCCAGCGCCTTCTTCAGCATCTCCTCCGTCGGTTCCGGAATGAGTTGCAGCACGCGATCCATCGGGCCTTCTTTTAATACCCCTGTCGGCTCGCCGTTTTCATCCCTCTCAATGACGCCATCATCCGGATCAGGAGTATCTTTTGTAATACCTGCGAGCTCCAATGCTTTCGAATTGACGATTGCCGCATGCCTGCATGTCCGTTTCAGATACATCGGAGAATCCGTCACATGATCGAGATCGTGGCGCGTGAAAATCTTTTTATCTGCAAAATTGTTTTCATTCCATCCTTCGCCGATGTACCACTCGTCCTCTTTCAAATCGGGATAGGCGGTTTCAAGCATCTGCATCATTTCATCAGCAGACTTCGCCTTGGATAAATCCAAACTGAGCAACTTCTGACCGTGTCCGATCATATGCATATGATTATCGATGAATCCTGGGTAGAGCACAGCCCCATTTAAGTCAATTTCATTTTCAGCTTCACTTTTTAATTCCTCATATGTGCCCACCGCGATGATTTTACCGTTTTCCGTCAGCAGCGCCTCGATGGTTTCCCCTTTCATTTCCATTGTATACAGCTTGCCGTTATGCCAAATCGTTTTCATCTTGATTCCCCCTTTTCTTCCTTAATTCTAAACTTTCGTGCAACGTTGGGCAATCTAATTCGAAATGCTATAATAGAACTATCATTACAGGGAGGGATTTTTTATGAGATTGACTGTTTATTTAGCAGGGGAAATCCATACATCTTGGCGTGAAGAGGTGAAACAGAAAGTCGCGGCTTTGAATTTGCCGATTGACTTCGTCGGGCCGATGGAAGACCATGACCGCTCGGATAATATCGGGGAGGAGATTTTAGGCAAGCAGCCGGATGCAATCTTCAAGGATGCCGCCGCTTCCAGTTTCAACAACTTGCGGACTGAACTTCTCATGAAGAAAGCCGATCTTGTCATCGCTCTTTTCGGCGAGCAATACAAACAATGGAACACGGCAATGGACGCGAGTGCCGCAGTCGCATACGGCAAGCCGCTCATCCTTATCCGTTCCGAACAGCATCATCATCCGTTGAAGGAGCTTTCCCGCAAAGCGCATGCTACGGTCGAAACTGTCGACCAAGCTGTAAAGGCATTGCATTATATTTTCGAATGAATGAAAAGGCTATCCGACTGAGGATGGCCTTCTTTCATTTCCATGCCATTGTAATTCGGTTACCACCAACTTGGGCGAGTTTACCACCGACTCACGGCGTTTTACCACCGACTCACGGCACTTTACCACCGATTCTCGACAATTTACCACCGATTCGTCATCATTCAGCCCTTTTACACATCACTTCTCCTTTACACAACCTTTACAACACCTTCATACTCCCTCAATAATCCTCTCGTACACTAAACGTAAGCCTCAAACTAACTAGGAGGATTACAAATGACATTACTTCTTGATCGTATAAAGGAAAAACCATTATCAGTTGTGCGAAACGAAAGCTGGCATAAGCCGATTTATGAAACGAACGGCTTGAATTTATGGTACGGCACGTCGCATGCATTAAAGAACATTGATTTATCGATTAATGAACGCGAAGTGACCGCCATCATCGGTCCATCAGGATGCGGGAAATCGACGTTCCTGAAAACATTGAATCGGATGGTGGAAACAGCGACTGATGTCTCCATCTCAGGCAATGTCACGTTCAAAGGGAATAATATTTTGGGCAAGGCGATGCCTGTCGAAATTCTTCGTTCTAAAGTCGGCATGGTGTTCCAAAAGCCGAATCCCTTCCCGAAATCAATTTACGAAAACGTCGCATTCGGCCCTAAAGTGCACGGCATCCGCAATAAGGCGATGCTGGATATGATCGTGGAAGATAGCTTAAAAAAAGCGGCGTTATGGGATGAAGTGAAAGACCGTCTCCATAAAAGTGCGTATAGCCTTTCCGGCGGACAGCAGCAACGGTTATGCATCGCAAGGTGTCTCGCCATTGATCCCGAAGTAATTTTGATGGACGAACCGACTTCCGCCTTGGATCCGGTATCGACTCACAAGATTGAAGAATTGATCCGCTCCATTAAAAACGATGTAACGATCGCCATCGTCACACACAATATGCAGCAAGCCGCCCGGATTTCCGATCGCACCGCATTCTTCCTAAATGGCGAAGTGATCGAGGAAGATCGGACGACAACAATCTTCAACAACCCTTCGGATACATTAACAGACGACTATATTAACGGCCGTTTCGGTTAATCTTTGGAACCCACTTATTATAAGTGGGTTTTTATTTATATTTTAACACTTATTTACAATACCTTTACACGATACCAACACTCACTTAACAATGTGCCGTTATGATTTAGTTGTGAGGGAGATTCCTTCATCTACATTAGAATTTAAACCAGGGGAGGATTTATCAATGAAGTTTAACAAGTATCTGTTATTCATGATCATCGCTGCGTTTGCAGTTGTTCTTGCAGCATGCGGCAAAGACGGTGACTCCGGAGAATCGGACAAAAACAAAGCATCCGCGCAAGGAGCCGAACTGGAAGGCAGCGTCGCTATCGACGGTTCCGGAACAGTGTACCCGCTTATGGCCCGACTTGCTGAAGAGTATATGGTGAACGAACAAGAGAACGTATCCGTTGAAGTGAGCCGTGCCGGTACAAGTGCAGGGTTCAAGAAATTCCTCGTTGAAAACGGAACAGACTTCAATGATGCTTCCCGCCAAATTAAAGATGAAGAAGCAGCAGAAGCAGATAAACTTGGAATTGAAGTGAAAGAATTGAAAGTTGCCTTGGATGGCCTTACTTTCGTCATCAATAAAGAAAATGATTGGGCTACTGAGATGACGCCTGAACAATTGGTCAGCATATTCCTTGCAGATAGCACTGTTGAGAAATGGTCCGACATCAATCCTGATTGGCCGGACGAGAAGATCAATGCGATGGGGCCGAATGAAAACCACGGAACATACGAGTTTTTCTATGAAAGTATTCTTGATAAACAAGACATGGATAGCTCAGTCAACTTGCAGCAGGAATACTCGACACTCGTGAACCTCGTTTCCGAGGACAAAAACGGCATCGCCTTTTTCGGATTCGGCTACTACGTTAATAACAAAGACAAAATGAATGCTGTTGCAGTCGACTTCGGAAATGGTCCTATTGAGCCGGCGTTGGATACGATCTCGGAAGACGGAGCTTATGCAGACTTCACTCGCCCTGTCTTCACGTACTTGAATGTGAATCATGCGAAAGAAAAGCCGCAAGTAAAAGATTTTGCAATTTACGTCATGAACAATATTAATAAATTCGCAGGTGAAACAGGCTTTGCACCTATTCCGGAATCTGAAGTGAAAGAAAACGTCAGCTTCCTCGAAGGACTATAAAAAGCATTAAAAGGATGGGGGCTGTTAAAAGCCTTCATCCTCTTGCCTCTTACCGGAAGGAGTATTTTAATGATAAATCATGAACTACCAAAGGCAGATAAATTGAATATCCGGGACATGATCGATCAAAACCAGCGCAGCAATTCGATTAGAAGAAGAATCGAACGGCTGATTCCCATCTTCCTCATGTTGATTGCCTCATTATCCGTCCTGACGACAATCGGCATCATTTGGACACTGTTATCCGAAACGGTGGAGTTTTTTAAACGGGTGCCTTTCCTCGATTTCTTTACGGGCACCGTCTTAAAGCCATTGAGCCAGAACCCTGAATTCGGGGTGCTTCCGTTATTGATGGGTACTATCACTTCTTCATTGATTGCGATGGCGGTAGCTGCTCCGATCGGACTCATGGCCGCCATCTACTTGAGCGAATACGCTTCACCGAAAGTGCGGAAAGTCGTCAAGCCGATTCTTGAGCTGCTTGCCGGCGTGCCTACAATCGTCTATGGGTTTTTCGCCTTCACTTTTGTGACGCCGCTATTACGTGAATTCATTCCGAGCCTCCAAGCGACGAATATTCTGAGCCCCGGTTTAGTCATGGGAGTCATGATCATCCCAATGATCGCCTCCCTATCCGAAGATGCGATGAGCTCCGTTCCGAACTCGATGCGTGAAGGGGCTTCTGGATTAGGTGCCACGAAGCTTGAAGTAACACGCAAAGTTGTCATTCCTGCGGCTCTTTCCGGCATTATCGCTTCGTTCGTCCTCGGCATTTCTCGAGCCATTGGGGAAACGATGATTGTGACGATCGCAAGTGGCAGCACAAAAAACTTCACTTTCGACATTACACAATCGATGCAGACGATGACCGCTTATATCGTCGAAGTAACGGGCGGAGACGCCGCTGCCGGTTCGACAGTCTATTACAGCTTATACGCAGTGGCAATGACGCTTTTCGTTTTCACCCTCGTGATGAACCTACTTGCAAGAGCTGTCTCCAAAAAGTTCAGGGAGGAATATTAAGATGAATCAACTAAGCGAAAAGCAACTGACACGGCGGACGAAGCGCCGTTTACTCCTGAATCGGTTTTCGAAGTCCATTTTCATGCTCTCTGCATTCTTTGGATTATTCTTTCTTGCCGTTTTGCTTGTCCGTGTCGTTACGGAAGGCATCGGTTCAGTCAACCTCGATTTTTTGACCGGTAAATTATCGACCCAGCCGGAGCGCGCAGGCATCATGGGAGCGATTCTAGGAACGTTCTGGCTTATGCTCGTCGTCGCCCCCGTCACGATGTTCATCGGCGTAGGCACGGCAATTTACTTGGAGATGTATGCAAAGAAAGGCCGGTTGGTCAGTTTCATTCAGACGAATATCTCAAACTTGGCGGGCGTCCCTTCCATCGTATACGGGATACTCGGTTTGACGGTATTTGTACGGGCGATGGACCTTGGCAACATTGTCCTCGCCGGAGGTTTGACAATGTCTCTACTGATCTTGCCGATTGTCATCGTCGCAAGCCAAGAAGCGATCCGTTCCATCCCTTTCCATCTAAGCGAGGGATCTTACGGGTTGGGCGCGACGAAATGGCAAACGATTCAGCGGATCATTCTGCCGGCAGCATTGCCGGGAATTTTGACGGGGGCCATTCTTTCCTTATCCCGCGCAATCGGGGAAACGGCGCCGCTCGTCGTCATCGGCATTCCGGCATTGCTTATCCCATTCCCGGGAAGCATCATGGACCGCTTCACAGTATTGCCGATGCAAATTTATTACTGGACACTGGATGCTTCGTTAGTTGCGGAATATGCCAATCTGGCAGCCGCTACGATCATCGTTCTGCTAGTGGCACTGTTCATCTTGAATTCCACAGCAATCATCATCAGGAATAAATTCCAGCGTGTATTTTGAGCGGGAATTGTTATCGCATCCAATTGTGGGTGCGATTTTTTTATTCCACAAAAAAACTGGAAACTCCCCTATAAGAAGTTTCCAGTCCATTTCTTATTCTTCTATACCCATTTCTTCACGCACAACGTCCGCAATGCGGTTGACAAAGCGTTCGCAAGTATTGTGATCCGGTGATTCGACCATCACACGGACGAGTGGCTCCGTTCCTGATGGACGGACGAGCACTCTGCCGTTGCCAGCCATTTCCTCTTCAACTTCCTTAATAACTGCAGCGACTTTTGCATTTTCAGTCACTTTGTTTTTATCAGTAACTCTGACGTTGACTAGTTCCTGCGGATAAATCGTCATCTCGCTTGCTAGGTCGGATAGCTTCCGACCAGTTCGCTTCATAATGTTGACGAGTTGCAAGGCAGTCAACAGGCCGTCCCCTGTCGTATTGTAATCGAGGAGAATGATATGGCCCGATTGCTCTCCGCCGAGATTGTAATTTCCTTTTCTCATTTCTTCAACTACGTAGCGGTCCCCAACAGCAGTCTTTACGCTCATCATGCCGTGGCGCTCCAATGCTTTGTAAAAGCCGAGGTTGCTCATGATCGTGGATACGATCGTATCGGATTTAAGACGGCCTTTCGATTGGAGATGGCGGCCGATGATGAACATGATCTGGTCACCATTAATGACACGACCGAGTTCATCGACTGCAATGAGACGGTCTCCATCTCCGTCAAAAGCAAGTCCGATGTCCGCACCTTTATCGACCACTAGCTGGCTGAGTCCTTCGGGATGTGTAGATCCAACGCCGTCATTGATGTTCAAGCCATTCGGAGATGCGCCGATTGTCGTCAGGTCCGCATCGAGATCTGCAAAGACGTGCGTTGCCAATGAAGAAGTCGCGCCATGTGCACAGTCAAGGACGACATGAAGATCCGTGAATTCCTCATCGACTGTCTGTTTCAAGTATTGGATGTATTTATGGCCACCTTCAAAGTAATCCGTCACAGTGCCGACATCCGCACCTACTGGACGAGGCAGGCGATCTGTCTCTTCATGCAAGAGTGATTCAATTTCCTCTTCCTGCTCATCTGTCAATTTGAACCCGTCCGCGCCGAAAAACTTGATGCCGTTATCCTCAAAAGGATTGTGTGATGCTGAAATCATGACACCCGCCTGTGCATTCATGACACGCGTCAAATATGCGACACCCGGCGTACTGATGATTCCGAGCCTCATCACTTCGACTCCCATTGATAACAGACCTGCAATCAAAGCGTTTTCCAGCAAATGGCCGGATATACGGGTATCCCGTCCTACAAGTACTTGGGATGTCTCCTGGGAATCTCTCGTTAACACATATCCGCCAATCCTGCCAAGCCTAAAAGCAAGCTCTGGCGTTAATTCTTTATTGGCAATCCCACGGACGCCATCCGTCCCGAAATACTTTGTCATTGTCCATACTCCCTTTCAATGCTCATAATCAACTTCTTCATTATGCAAGCCTTATTTCCAATGTAACTTCATTCTCTGAAAGCTTCCAAGCAATATTATCAGGTGCAACTACAGTGAGCGGGTATGCATGCTCTCCTTCCTCATCCGTACCGGAAGCATCGATGCTAATATCGAAGTCCGAAGCGTCGATTGAATTAATGACATCCTCTTTCGCAGTCACTGTCACATCGACAACTCCATCTGTCGGCTTCAAAAAGGTGCTGCTATATTTCTCATCTAACCCTTTCACAGCGACAGGGATGTTTTTAAACTCCTTTGTTACATCCTCCTCGGTTGGAGTGATCGATACGTCAGGAGGAGAATCGTCACCACTTATAGTGGTCACGTTAATATTCACCTTGATTTTATCAGCCGA
The DNA here is from genome assembly GCF_943736995.1 of Sporosarcina sp. Marseille-Q4943. GTDB lineage: Bacteria > Bacillota > Bacilli > Bacillales_A > Planococcaceae > Sporosarcina. The sequence goes on from NZ_OX031157.1 coordinate 1,556,227, forward strand.
TAGCTTGGAAACACCCTTCGGTTTTGGAAGGTTCAATTCTACGGTTTGTGATTCCTTCACCTTCGAAATATCGACATCTACTCGGAGCTCGTCTATATTCTCAAGCGTCTTCTGCGGTCCGAAAAGTGTCACCGTCTTTGTATTCGTGAGGATCGAGTCGATGACGATGTTCTCACCCGGAACGCCTCTTTCCCTGAGGACGATCGGCACTTCTTTACTATTTTCTTTAACTTCCACTTTGACCGTCACTTCTTCAGGCTCAATCTTGACGTTCAATTTGTTCAAATCCCGGTCGAGTACACGTACTCGGCTCTTTTGTTCAAATGATTTATTAATTCCCGGTTCCCCGGTTACCGAAACCTTCACGAAGCTGATCGCTTCCACGACACTTTTAGCGCCTGTCACTTGAATTGTGGAAGGCTCGACTTCCATTTTATCGACATAGAAATCCTCTGCCAGCAATCGTTCGTTCAACTCAGGGTCGACTTTGAATTGTTTGGATATTTTCTCCTCGATGACGACATCCACCGTCGGAGGATCTATTCTCACATTCAGCTTTTCCGAAAGGTTTTCCGCTTCTATTTCCACAGTATGACGTCCCAAATTTAGGGTCCTCAGATCGACTCTCAATGTGAAATCCCTTAACAGCTTTGTTGTCGATACAAGGTTCGAAGGTCCGTCAATTGATATATTGACCGTTTTCGGCACTCCCGTTACAACAAGATTTTCATTATCATAAAACACTTCCACCGGGACATCACGAAGAACATCCTGGGTATCACCGACCGTGGAACTATTCGTTTCATCATCTGCCTGGACGGAAAAGAAAAGGATGATGGCAAGCGCCAATGCAGTGAAACGAAGGAACCATGGTCGATCCATTAACTTATCCATTTTTCTGTTTCCCCCATTTCCAGAATGGAGTGGATGAAGTTTCAGTTTCCGCTCCAAACCATACTTGCCGAAGCTGTTTCTCAAATTCCTCCATCGACAGATTCCGATTGATATCCCCATTTGCGGTGATGCTGACGGCACCCGTCTCTTCGGATACGACAATCGTGATGGCATCGGTCACTTCACTGATGCCGAGAGCCGCCCGGTGCCGAGTTCCGAGCTCCTTTGAAATGAAAGGGTTTTCCGATAGGGGTAAGTAACAGCCGGCAGCTGCAATCCGATTCTTTTGCAAAATGACAGCTCCGTCATGCAACGGAGTATTTGGAATGAATATATTGATGAGTAATTCCGACGTAACAATCGAGTTCAACGGAGTCCCGGTTTCAATATACTCGCTGAGTCCGGTCTCCCGTTCAATCGAAATAAGCGCTCCAATACGCCGCTTTGCCATATAGCTCACCGACTTGGTGAAGGCTTCGATCATGCGATCACGTTCCTCTTCTTCCTGCATTGCCGACCTCGCAAATAAACGGCCTCTCCCTAACTGCTCCAAGGCACGGCGCAATTCAGGCTGGAAGATGATGATGACTGCAAGAAAGCCGAATGTGAGCACTTGCTCCATCATCCACTTCAATGTATTGAGCCCAAGATATTCAGTCAGGAATTGGGCGAATAAAATGACGAATATCCCTTTTAACAGCTGTACCGCTTTCGTGCCTTTTATGATGGTGATCAATTTATAGAAAACAAACCAGACGAGAAGCACATCCACTATATTTTTCAGTATTTCAATCGGACTTGAGTTTGTAATCATTTCCCAACCAGGCATGCGCTTCCCTCACCTTCATCGCAAATTCTTTACTTCAGTATATCATACAGCCCAGTTTCAATGCTCTTGAAAACGAAAGAGGACTGGTTACTAATGGGAACGTTTTGGTTGATGTTTTGTTTCCTTCCCCTATGTGTTAATCGTTCATTCATTTAATATAAAAAAACGACCGCTCTCCCATTGCCGGGAAGGCGATCGCTGTCATTGCTATTATTCCTGCGGCTCCTCGTTGGAGGACGGGAAAATATCCTTGACTGTCGACTTGATTTTATACCATAGCCAGTCGAAAGCTTGATCAATCTCTTCACTTTTCCCTGTAACGACTGCTGTCGATGCCATATATTTTGCGCCGTGGATAACAGTTACATTGCCATCCACTTCCCCTTCGATCCGAAGATTGCCATTTGTGACGACGATGTCCCCTTTCACGACTTCTCCGGCAGGAACGACGACCGTTTCCCCTTCGACGACAAGATTCGGCTGCTTCGTGAAGGAGAATTGCTGATCATTACTATAGCTTGAAAAGAGCGTTGCGCTCATTAATAGTAAAAATAGTGCGGCCGCAGCCACGAGTGGGTGCCTGCGTAATAGGCGCTGAAAGCCGGCTTGCGATTTTTCTTTCGGGAGACGTGCCATGACGCCCGAGACAAATCCGTCCGGTGCCTGGATTGGAGCAGCATCCTTCAGGAATAAAGCCGACATTTTCAGTTCATCCATCATATCCCTGCAATGTTCACAGGCAGCTAAATGCTTTTGCAGCATCTGCTCATCTTCTCGGCTTATGTCTCCGTCTAAATACGCGTGCATTAAATGGATTATTGGTTCCTGACACGTATTCATACTTAATTCCCTCCTACATATTACCCATTTGCTTCCGTAGCGCTTCCCGTCCACGGTGAACTCGGGTCTTTACAGTACCAAGTGGTAACTCTAAAATATCACTGATCTCCTGCAACGGCAATTCTTCCATATAGCGAAGAATGATGACGGTACGGTATTTTTCGGGAAGCCGTCCAATCTCATACTGGACACGGTCCTGCGCTTCCATACGCTCCACTTCTTCCTCCGGCAAGTCGCCGGCCGCTGCAATTTGCGAGTACATGTTGAGGCCATCCGTTCCAGGTACTGTCGCATCGAGATAATAATCCGGCTTCTTTTTGCGGATTCTGTCGATGCATAAATTTGTTGCAATCCGAAATAACCACGTAGAGAACTTTCGTTTCTGATCATACGTATGAATGTTCACATAAGCACGTACAAAAGCTTCCTGGGCTATATCTTCCGCTTCTTGGGGATTGCCAAGCATTCGATAACAAACATGATACAGCCGATGTTGAAACATGGTGACAATTTCTTCGAATGCATCCTGATCGCCTTTGATCACTTCATTTATTCTTTTATTGACCAATTCATCCAATGACTTTCATCCTCCGCTCTATGCGGCTGTTCCTTCTATACGATTGAAGGGTCCAACAGGTTTCATTTTTTAATCCATATTTTTTATTTTACCAAAGTTTGATAGTTATTTCCGTCTTTTTGGGAAACTCTTTACAAAAAAACGCCTGGATCGGAATCCAGGCGTCATCCTCATAATAATTTTTCCCCTAACAATGATCCCATCAGTCCAACTGCGACATCTGCAGTTTTGTTTCTTTCATCGAGAATCGGATTAACTTCGACGAACTCAGCAGACGTGATCAAACCCGAATCCTCAAGCATTTCCATTGCGAGATGGCTTTCGCGATAGCTTATTCCACCCGGCACCGGTGTTCCGACTCCAGGTGTGTAGAGTGGGTCGAGGCCATCCAAATCCAGTGATAGGTGGACCCCATCCAGGTTCTTCGCCTTCAAATAATCAATCGCTTCCTTCATGACCGAAGTCATGCCATCCCGGTCAATTTCATGCATTGTGAAAACTTTGATGCCTAGAGCTTTAATTAATTCACGCTCGCCCGGATCAACTGAACGCGCCCCGATGATGACAATGTTTTCGGGCTTCACTTTCTGCCCTTCTTTGAAAATATTTACTAGTCTTTCATGGCCACGTCCCATCAGGACCGCAAGCGGCATTCCATGGATATTACCTGAAGGTGAAGTTTCCGACGTATTCATGTCGACATGCGCATCATACCAGATGACGCCTAAGTTTTTATATTTTGCGGTCAAACCTGCAATTGTCCCAATGGCAATACTGTGATCGCCTCCGAGAACGAGCGGAAAGTTCCCTTTCTCTACGACATCAGCTACCCGGTTTGCGAGTTCAGTCGTCGCTTGGACAACTTCCTCCAAGTTTTTCAACTTTGCAACTTCCCGATCCTTACGTTCGACAGCACTTACTTGGACATCCCCCTCATCCTTCAGCGTATGTCCGATTGCTTTCAATCTATTTACCGCTCCAGCATATCGGATGGCGCTCGGTCCCATGTCCACGCCTCTACGGCTTTGCCCATAATCTAGCGGAACCCCTATTAATGATATATTCATTTTTTTCATATTTGTCAGCCCCCCATCCATATTGTAATTCGTTAAATGGAATGGCTCAACCTGACAAGTTTACGGATATTTATTCATTTTCCACGGATTTCGAAAACATGAATTCACAGTCTATTGGAGACAGAGGCTTGCTGAAGAAATATCCTTGACCTTCTCTACAGCCTAATCTATGGAGGATATTCGCTTGCTCTTCTGTCTCGATCCCTTCAGCGATAACATTGAGGCCCGCCGTGTCAGCCAACGTTACGATCGCCTTGACGATTGCCCTGCTGTTTTCATTCACATCGATGTCCTTCACAAATGACATGTCGATTTTCACTGTATCTGCTGGCAGTTCTTTTATATAGCTGAACGTGCTGTACCCCGTCCCAAAATCATCTATCGAGACATGCATGCCTAACTCCCTGATCCGTTGAATCGTATCCCGCATTTCCGCCCGATCCGCGAAGGAGCTCTCGGTCAGCTCAATTTCAATCAGTTCCGGTTCAGCTTCCTCTTCGAATAAAATCCGCTTGATCGTCTCGACGATATCGGGATCTTCCAGCTGGACAGTCGACATATTTACCGCCATCCGAAAAGGTGTATACCCTTGACGTTTCCATTTCACTGCCTGCTTGCAAGCTTCCCGCAACACCCATTCGCCCAATGGCAAGATGATTTTCGTCTCCTCCGCCAAAGGGATGAATTTATCCGGCGGGATCCGACCGAGATCAGGGTGGATCCAGCGAACTAAAGCCTCAATCCCTGACAAATTTCTGCGCGACAAATTCATTTTTGGTTGATATTCCAACGTAAAATGCCCCATTTGAACGCTTTTACGTAATTCATTCTCCAATAAGATGCGTTCCAACGTTTGCGTCGCTGTCCCCGGCTCGTACACTTTATAGTTTCCGCCGCCACGCTCCTTGACATAATGAAGTGCCTTTTCGGCCTTCATAATTAGCTCTGATGCCGTTTTCGCATGCTTCGGAAATAGTGCAATCCCGCTGCTAGTGGAAATGGTGCATAGTTCACCGTCAATGCTGATTGGACTTTCCAAACTGGCCTTTATTTCCTCCATCAGTTGCTCAGCTTCTTCTTCATTCGCCGCCTCCGTTAACGTGAATGAAAATTCATCACCAGAAATTCGGCCGATGATGTCCTCAGCACGGAGTACTTTCTTCAACCGCTTCGCGACAATCGACAGCACATAATCCCCGGTTTCCTGTCCAAAGGAGTCATTCACATTGCGCAGTCTGTCAATGTTCAAATAAACCAATCCTAGTCTTGACCCAGTGTTCTGCTGTTCAGTAATAGCCGCACGCAGCTTTTTGGCGAAAGCATTGCGATTGAGCAAAGACGTTAGTTGATCGTTATACGCAAGGTGACGGTTTTCTTCGACAATCTTACGGTAGATTTCCGCGTCCTTGCGAATCTTCTCCTCCATGAGCTTTCGTTTCGTAATATCATAGCGGATGGAGATATATCGGTTTGGAATCCCTTTTTCATTCAAAAACGGAACAATTTTCGTATCAACCCAGTAGAAGCTGCCATCCTTCGCACGGTTGCGGATTTCTCCATGCCAGACCTTCCCCCGTCCAATTGTCGTCCACATGTTTTTGAAAAACTCTTTCGGATGATAGCCGGAATTAATGATCGAGTGATTTGCCCCGATCAGCTCTTCCGCTTCATACTTGGATATTTTCGTGAACAATTCATTGACATAGGTGATTGTTCCAGTGCGGTCGGTCATCGCGATGATGACTGATTGATCGAGGGCAAACGCTATATCAGCGAGCATCGCCTCCACATCCTGCTGATTGTCTAATCCCGTCATTTTTCGCATTGTTTTATAATAGTCATGCATAGGAACCAAATCCTTTCTGCTAACCCTCTTGCTGTCGTTTAGTTGAATTACTGTCGTAACTATACAGGCATGAAATCAATACGGGGTATCGCAAGTTCTCCTTCCTCTTTCATAAGTTCTCGTTTATGCCGGAAATGTTCTCATTCCTGTTGTTAAAGTTCTCGTTTATGCTAGAAATGTTCTCATTCCTCTTTAAGGAGTTCTCGTTCTTGCCGTTGAAGTTCTCGTTTCTATCGAAGAAGTTCTCATTCCTTACACAGGCTTGCTTCTAGCTGTCTCTACTATACCTTTCTATGATACCCGTAAAATCTGTATAAGATGGGTTAGCTGAATGAACATTTTTCGAAAGTGTTGGGGGATTTTAGGCAATAAAAAAAATCCTATCTTTTGATGGATTTGGGTGGGTTTGTATTTAGTTTGTGGGGTTGTTTAATAATTTCTTTTTAATTAAAACCAATTTGCTCGCAATTACCTTGCGGCATTGCTCGCAAAACTTTTTTATCGCGAAGCGCTAAAAAAGTTTGGCTGGGGTAGCTGGATTCGAACCAACGAATGACGGAGTCAAAGTCCGTTGCCTTACCGCTTGGCTATACCCCAACGTTAAAATTGAGATAAGCTTCGCACAACTGCGTCAGCTACACTCGATCAGTCAGTCACGTAACATTATTGCTATATGTATAAATGGTGGTGGGGGACGGATTCGAACCGCCGAACCCTGAGGGAGCGGATTTACAGTCCGCCGCGTTTAGCCACTTCGCTACCCCACCAGGTTAAAATTGTGATAAGCTGCGCATCTCTTTGTCAGCTTCTATCGTTCACTCGGTCACGTACTAGTGTACGCTCCCTCTTCTATAAAGTAAAAAAACAAACATGGTGACCCCTACGGGATTCGAACCCGTGTTACCGCCGTGAAAGGGCGGTGTCTTAACCGCTTGACCAAGGGGCCATATTAAAATTAGAATCTACTTCTGAAGCGCACAAATGTTATATTAACAAACTTACTTACATTGTGCAAGCCTTTTTTATAATTTCTTTTCCAAGCTGCAGGCTGACATAAAAAAAGCGTCTTCCCATGAAACAGAATTCGCAAGTTTCATCTGGAGCTTCCAACCGGATTCGAACCGGTGACCTCTTCCTTACCATGGAAGCACTCTACCTACTGAGCTATGGAAGCATAATAATGGCTCCGCAGGTAGGATTCGAACCTACGACCGATCGGTTAACAGCCGATTGCTCTACCACTGAGCTACTGCGGAATCGTAATTAATTGTTCCAACGACAATATTTAGTTTAGCCGAGATGCAGAAAAAAATCAACTCTTTTTTCATTACCCCGTGACGACTTTTTTATATTAGCATGTCCAATCATATTGGTCAAGCCTCTATCATAAAGTACCTTATAGATTACTTCGTTTCAAAGGGGATATGACTTGAGAGCAAAACTAATTATACTCATAATCATCTGCTGCGCAGCCGCACTATTTTTCCCAAGCATGCCCGGTTCTGATTCATTAAAGACTGTTTTCCGTTTGACGGACGAGCCGAATGAAGTCATCGTCAGGGGAATGTCGGGCTCCGCATTGACAATTAATATTTCATTCGGTGACGAGGAAGTGGAGGAGCTAATCAGTGAATTACAATCTCCTTATCCATTGCTTCTTCTTGATATGGAATGGGCCGAGCGCTTTCCCGAAATCGTACAATTGATCAAGAAACGCAACATCCCAACCGGCTTATTGGGACATGCCGGGATGGAGTATGAACAGAATACACCTTTATTGGTCGAACAACTGGAAGTGTACGAGAAGTTTTTCGGGGTCAAGCCGTTATGGTTTAGGACGTTCGATGAGCAGTTCCCTTACTCATTGCGAAGCACGCTTTGGGATACCGAAGTGAACGCCCTCGGTTCTTCAGTCCGCTGGCATACGGGAGAGCCGCCGCCAGTCATCGAAGGAGAAATTATTTCGTTGCCCCACCACCGCGAAGAACGGATTACCTTAACCAATTTTAAGAAGCTGACTGAAACGCGGCAGAACAAATCATTGGAAGACGTCCTTTTCAACATGTCCATCAAGACAAAAAAAATGCCGGAATAACAAAAGCAAAGGGCGCCTGCCTAGTGGCGACAGGCATAAGACAAAGATGTGGAGTGGCGGTCTTTGCCACGTAGCATCTTTGACTTATGACCCCGAGACACTGGCGCCCGGAGTCTAGACGTAAACAAAAGCGCGGTTCCCATATTTGAGGAACTGCGCTTCTTGTCATTTTGCCTTCGCCGTTTTCGCCGTTTTTGCCGTGTTCGATTTGCGCGCCTGTCTACGTGCATCGAGTTTTGCTTTGTCCTCATCGGATTGGCGGTTGTACTTCGGCAGCATAAGTATTTGATAAGCATTAACCGCGAGAAGCGGGAATAATAAAATTGTCACCCATGTATCGATATTGCCTGACCGGACCATTAATGCCGGCAGCCATTCGAGCGTCGTAATGACAATCATGAAAAACAGAGCGGAAATGAGTGTATGCTTTTTCGTCCATTTCGCTTTGAAATAAGCCGTAACAATGGATACTGCCAATAACGAAAACAGCAACGTCAAATAAAGGATTGTCCGCCCTGTTTCCCCTGCCGTCAGCTTAAATCTGAAGAACACCAAGTCAAAGATGACTACGGCGATGATCAGCAGCTGCACCCAATTCCATAACGTCAATGATTTGAATAGGTTCACGCCGAATTGGTGCACCGTCAAATAGGCGAAGAAGCCCATCTGTGCGACGACGCTCATCGTGAAGCCAAGGAAGATCATCCATAAAAATGCACTGAGAAACTCCATGTACTCTCCAGCCGATAAATATTGTGAAAAGAATTCCCAACGGACGATCAACCCTAGAATCCCCGTGACAATTCCACCAATTAACAATGCAGTAAAAAAGAATTTAACCCAATTTCGTATGGTCACGATACTGTTCCCCCGTTTTTAATTGCTCCCAATAGTGTATCAGCGTTTCGCGGAAAAATCTATTTCATTAAATGCGTAATGCATATTCCTCCTTATATTGTGAACAATAATTGAAAAAGCAATCGGAAGGGAAATTGATCTCATGATGAAAAAATGGGTTCATTTACTTGTATTCGCCATACTCTTATCGGGCTGCAGCATGCAACAGCAAGGACCGAATTACGATGAAATGAAGAAGATGATGACGGATGCTTTGCAGACGGAAGATGGCAAAAAAGCTGTCCGGAAAATGCTGTCCGACCCCGAATTCAGGGAATTGATGGTACTCGAACAGACGGAAGTGAAAAAATCCATCGAGGATACGTTATTATCGGATAAAGGAAAGGATTTTTGGAAGCAGGCATTCGAGGACCCAAAATTCACCGAAAAAATAGCAAAAAGCATGAAAGACCAACAACAGGATATTATGTCGAAATTAATAAACGACTCTTCATTCCAAAAAGAAATGGTGGAGTTTTTCGGACAGGCTGATATGCAAAAGCAGATGGAAACGATATTGCAATCGGCAAATATGAAAAAACAGATGGAAAAATCTATTGAAGAAACGATTAACAGTCCGTTGCTCAAAGCGAAATGGCAAGAATTAATTCTAAAAGCCGGTGAAGTAGCGCCAACCGAGAAGGGTGGCGGTGGTGGCGGTGAATCCGGTGGTGGTGAAGGCGGCGGCGGTGCTGGTGGAGGCGGTGGCGGTGGTGGCGGCAAATAACCCCACTACCACTTTCATCTAAACGAAAAATCAGTGGGAGGACACCCCCCCACTGATTAACGTTTTACTTTATTTTTGTGTTTTATCGATAACTGCCTGTGCAATTTTCGTGTACGTTTGGCCAATCGGATGATCTTCCGCATAGACGGAAGGGGCAAAATCAGTCTCATTCCAATCAGGTTGCCCAAGTGGAATCTGTCCTAGAAGCTCGGTGCGTAATTCTTCCGCTAACCGGGTGCCTCCTCCTTGACCGAATACATATTCCTTTTCGTTTGTCAGTTTCGATTCAAACCATGCCATGTTTTCGATGACTCCTAAAAGTGCATGATCCGTTTGGAGAGCCATAGCCCCCGCGCGTGCCGCTACAAACGCAGCAGTCGGATGAGGCGTTGTAACTACGATTTCCTTCGATGAAGGAATCATTTGGTGGACATCAAGGGCAACGTCCCCTGTACCAGGCGGCAAGTCCAGGATGAGATAATCAAGAGGACCCCAATCCACATCACGGAAAAACTGATCGAGCACTTTCCCGAGCATCGGACCTCGCCATACGACTGGAGCATTGTCTTCCACGAAGAACCCCATGGAAATTACTTTCACTCCAAAACGCTCCACCGGAATGATCCGATCTTCGCGGATGACCGGCAACTCGGTAATACCCATCATATCCGGAACGCTGAACCCGTAAATATCCGCGTCGATCAAACCAACCTTCTTCCCGAGGCGTGCGAGTGCAACTGCCAAGTTCACAGAGACCGTCGATTTCCCGACGCCGCCTTTTCCGGATGCAATTGAAATGAATTCAATATTATTCAATGGAGACAGTAAGTCCTGAGCTTCCGCCTCCGTTGCTGTGCCGCGGAATTTTTCAAGCGTTTCAGGCGGCAGTTCCTCAAAGCGGATACCGACTGAATCTGCCCCAGCCGCTTTTATCACTTCAACAACTTTCATCTGCAAGTTCATTTGCTCCGCTGTGTTGACTTTAGCGATGGCCAATTTTACACTGACATGCTTTTTCTCCGGTTTAACCGATACGCTGACAATTCCATCGGTTTCCGTAAGGGTTCTATGTAAAAACGGATCCTTCAACTCGCCTACAACATCACGGACAATTTGTTCGTTAATCAATATGGCCACCCCTTAGAGATTTATTCATTCTTCCCTAAGTATACCATATTGCTCCTTCTTCAAAGTCTGAATTCACTTTCATTGTTTTTCGGATAAATGAAATTGAATGATTCCTTCGACAATCGCATCCGCCACTTTCCCGCGATAAGAAGGGTCCGTCAACAACGCCCGTTCCTCAGGATTCGAGATGAATCCAGTTTCTATAAGTACTGAAGGCATCGGAACCTTTTTTAATAAATACACACCTTTGATCGCCAAGGCTTCACGCTCCGTATTTTTCAGATTCTGAACGAAAGAACCTTGAATTGATTTTGCTAAAAGTTCTCCTCCAGGATGTCCTTCAGCATGATAAAACACTTGGGAACCTCGCCATCTTTGCTCTGGTATTGCATTGACATGGACGCTGAGGAACATATCAGGATCCTCTTCAATCGCAATGTTTTCACGCAGTTTTAAATCAGCCATCTTCCTTTGCCGAATCGTTCCAAACTGCTCACTTGGTGCATGCTCCGCAAGGGCGTCTCCCTCTTTCTCACGCGTCATGACAACCATTGCACCCTTCTTTTCCAGTCTCTTTTTCAACTCATGCGCAATGCTTAGTGTAATATCCCTCTCAACAACATCTCCTACTGATGCCCCTCCATCCAATCCACCATGTCCAGGGTCAATGACAATCTTCACCCCTCCAAGCTGCTCAGGCATGAAAAACCCTCTGTCCGAGGCATTCACACCGTACAGCACAACAAGAAGGGAACTTGCAAATAACAACCCGATGATAAGCCATCGTTTCAATCTCACACCGCCTTTTTCCTCCACTATACGCAGGCCTTGGCCAAGATATGAATGCTTGTATCAACAAAAGCGAAGGGCGCTTGCTTAGCTGCGACAGGCATAAGAAAAAGATACGAAGTGGCGGTCTTTGCCACGTAGTAGCTTTAACTTATGACCCGAGCAGCTAGCGCCCGGAGTCTAGACGTGAACAACAAAAAAGAAGCCGCATGGGCCTCTTTCCACATTGCTTATTCAACGTCTCCTTGCCAGTCCAACATGCCGCCGACCATATTTGTCGCGTCATATCCTTGCGCCTCTAAAAACTCTGCTGCGCGTCCGCTACGGCCGCCTGATCGACAAATGATCACATACGGCGTCGCTTGATCGAGCTCTTCCAAACGGTCCGGAACTTCCCCTAACGGAATATGGATTGCGCCGGGAATCATCCCTTGCGCTACTTCATCCTCTTCCCTTACATCGATCATATGAAGGGTTTCACCATTCTCAAGCTTCTGCTTCAGTTCTGCTGTCGTTATTTCTTTCATGTCAAAAACCTCCTAGTATTCACTTATTTCATCTTAACTACGAGCGCAGCGTAACGTCCAGCACTTTGATTGTCAATTACCGAACAAAAAGGACTGCTACAAAATCAGCAGTCCCTTTAATGAGTTTCAAGCAGAAATAATCATATCCGCGCTTCAGTTAAATTAACATTCCCGCAATGGCCGCGCTTGTCAGATTGGCAAGTGTCGCCGCAATGATTGCTCGGAATCCCATCTCCGCAATATCTTGTCTTCTAGAAGGCGCCATTCCACCTAAACCGCCAATGAGCATTGCTAGCGCTGAAAGATTGGCAAAGCCGCATAGCGCAAAGCTGATCATCGCGACGCTCTTAGGTGACAGATTGGCGATTTCAGGTGCAAAAGAAGTGTAGGCAACGAATTCGTTCAGTATGAATTTTTGCCCAATGAATGAACCGGCTTGCAATGCTTCCTCCCAAGGAACACCAATGAGGAAGGCAATTGGGAAGAAAAGATAACCTAATAGCTTCTCAAGAGTTAACGATTCAAATCCAAAGATCCCGCCAACTGCTCCAGTGATCAGGTTAATCAAATAGATGAGAGAGATAAACGCGATTAACATTGCACCTACACCAACCGCTATTTTCAATCCATCCATCGCCCCGCGAGATGCCGCATCGATGACGTTTCTGGATTCCGTGTCTTTCACCATTTGAACATCTTCAGCTGTGTTTAGCTTTTCCGTTTGAGGAACGATGATTTTCGCAAACAATAATCCCGCTGGAGCACCCATGAAAGCTGCCGACAATAGATATTCAATAGGGACACCTAACATGGCGTAACCGCCTAAAACAGCACCCGATACGCATGCCAAGCCGCCTACCATTACTGCAAACAACTCTGATCTAGTCATTTTTTCAATATAAGGTTTGACGACTAACGGGGCTTCTGTTGGACCAAGAAAGATATTGGCAGCAGCCGACATCGATTCGGTCTCACTCGTCTTGAGGGCCTTCGCCAAAAGTCCTCCAAGGATTTTCGTCAAAAATTGCATAATTCCTAAATAGTAAAGCACTGCTACTAAGGAAGCAAAGAAAATGATAATGGGCAGCACTTGAAATGCAAAGGTGAAGCCTGCACCTTCTGCCCCTAGTACTCCTCCAAACAAAAATTGAATTCCTTCATTGGATGAGTCAATCACTTTTTGGACAATTCCTGAAACGTATTCCAGAATTTTTCTTCCGAACTCCCATTTCAACACCATAAAACCAAATATAATTTGGATAGCTAAAGCACCAAAAACAGTTCTCGGATTAATGGATTTACGTGCTGTCGATAAGGCCCATGCAATCGCTAAAATACCGATGATGCCGCAAATTCCCCAGATGTATTGCATAGTATCTCTCCCGTCATGTTGAAATTTGAGTTATTGACTCGTTTATATTACTTGGAGTTTTCTCCGCTTACTTGCTTTGCCAATTCGGTAATGTAATCGAAGAAAGCGTCGCGATTCACATCATAAACAACATTTACAGGGCGCCCGTCAGGTGTTTCAACTGTACGTCCTTGACTTGGTCCATCTGGAATGACAATACTGTTTACCGTTTGTACTTTAACAAGATCTTTTTTACCGATGAAGGCAGTTGTTAACACGTCCCATAAATAGTACGTGGAATTTGTTTTGAAGTGGACAAGAGGCGGTACCATTGCATAGCTTTGACCGAGAAAATCAACCCCGATATATTTGCGATCCTTCGCCCAACGCTCACGCACATCCAACGTCAACGGTACTTGATTTGTACTTTCCAGAGCGACTAAGTCGATTTCTATGTTTGTTTTCCATACACGTGCCGCTGCTTCTGGATCCCAAAACGCATTCCATTCCGCTGTCCCATCGTGTTCAGGTTCATGAACATTTCCATCTTCACGGAAAGTGCCGCCCATCCAAACGAGTCTTTCGATTTTCTCTTCAATATCCGGAGCCTCGTCCAATGCACGGGCAAGGTCAGTAAGTGGACCTGTGAATAATAAAGTTGTCTTCTCTGGCGTATTTCGAATCGCATCGATCATATGAAGATGTGCCGGCTTTTCCGCTACAGGCGTAACAATCTTTCCGGATTCATTTAAAATTGGCAGAGCATCGACAAGGAACGCATGCATTCTCCAGTCTTTCGGGAAAGGATTCTTTCCACGGGAGTTAGATTCAGCTACATCGAGGCTGACGCCATTCCCGAAGCGATCAATGATCTTCCGGCTTGCATAAACAGCCGGCTCTAAATAACAATCGGCAGGAATGACCGATACACCTGTCAGTTCAACATTATCCATTCGAAGCAATAAGAATAATGATATAAGGTCGTCGACTCCACCGTCGTGGTTGAAATAAATAGGTTTCTTCGTCATGCTGTCCCATCCTCTACAATATATATTATTTGAATCACTCTCGATTAGTCTCCCGTTATTAGCGGGAAGCTATTCATATGCTTCTTCCGGCATCTTCTTTTCTGGATGAAATGCAAAAAAACCAGATAGATTCTACCCGGTTTACCAATTCACGAAAAACAATGGAAAGATAATGTTTCCAGTCAGTTTTTCATGTAGTCCGGTAGTTTACGGTTACCAGGTAGAAACGCTTGAGCCATATTCCCAAGCATATACATTTATTATTTAAATGAAATTATTGCACATTTTGTGAAGCTGTTTTTTCACTTTATATTTATAGCATAGAAACTTTTACATAGTCAATTAAAAACACGAATGTTATTTTATTTTGACAACTCATTCTTCGTGTTTACGCTTTCAAAGTATAGAAAGTTCCGTAAAACTAAATGCCATACTATTTAATTCCAATACATACAAACAAAAAAAACCCTTCCCGAATAATCTCGGGAAAGGGCTGTACATATTCGTAGATTAACGTTTTGAGAACTGAGGTGCACGACGCGCGCCTTTAAGACCGTATTTTTTACGTTCTTTCATGCGGGAGTCACGAGTAAGCAATCCTGCAGCTTTCAATGTACCGCGGAAGTCAGGATCTACAGTCAATAGAGCGCGTGCAACGCCGTGGCGGATTGCGCCTGCTTGACCTGTGTATCCGCCACCGTGGACGTTTACATGGATGTCATAGCTGCCAAGTGTTTGAGTAGCTACAAGTGGTTGCTTGATCACTTCACGAAGTGTTTCGAATGGTACGTAGTCTTCTACGTCACGGTTGTTGACGACAATTTTACCTTCGCCAGGTACGAGACGTACACGAGCTACTGAGCTTTTACGACGGCCAGTGCCGATATATTGTACTTGTGCCAAAAGTGTTTCCTCCTCTTAATTATCCGCGAAGCTCGTATGCTTCTGGTTTTTGTGCCGTATGTGGATGTTCCGGTCCAGCATAGACATGAAGTTTCTTGATAGTTTGACGACCTAGAGGGCCTTTTGGAAGCATCCCTTTAATCGCAAGTTCCAACATTTTAGTTGGGTAGTTTGTACGCATTTCAAGAGCAGTACGTTGTTTAAGATTACCAGTATAGCCAGAGTGGCGATAGTAGATTTTATCTTTTAATTTATTCCCAGACAATTGGATTTTCTCAGCGTTGATGATGATAACGTGATCACCTGTGTCAACGTGTGGTGTGAACGTAGGTTTGTTTTTGCCGCGCAAAATTGCTGCAACTTCAGAAGCTAGACGACCAAGCGTCTGTCCTTCAGCGTCGACAACGAGCCATTTACGCTCTACTTCGTGACCTTTAGCCATGAATGTTGTACGCATGTATTGTTTCCTCCTAAAATTATCAAATCTGTTCCGTTTTCTCTATCCCTAAACACAAATAAACTTTCCGGGGCTTATTGTGGGGTTATTGAAATACCATTTATCATCTTATATTGAAAGCAAGAATAAGTCAAGCGTTTTATTAGAAAACGCCTGGAAAAGTTGACTCGAGTCTAATACGTGACATTCATCAAGTACAAACCGTGTGCTGGCGCTGTTTTCCCTGCTTTTTTTCGGTCCTTCGCCTCAAGGATTTCCTTCATGTCCTGCGGCTCGTTCCAGCCGATGCCTACCGCAAAGAGCATACCGGCAATCGTCCGTACCATATTGTACAGAAAACCGTCGCCTTCGATCGTCATGATCAGCTCTTCGCCTCGTTGCTCAACTCTCAATTCCCGCACCGTCCGGACTTTATTCTCAGTCGCGGTCTTGGATGAACAGAAGCTCGTGAAATCGTGCGTGCCGACGATATACTTGGCAGCCTCACGCATCCTCTCGACATCCGGCCGCCACTTCCCTAAGTGAACGGCATAATTGCGTTCAAAAGGGCTTTGCACTTCGCTCGACGACCATTTGAACATATACGTTTTCCCGGTCGCAGAATAGCGTGCATGGAAGTCATCATCAACGAACTCCGTTTTGACGATCCTCACATCTTTCGGCAATAAAACATTCAGCGCCATTTGCCAACGATCGAGAGGCAGCTCCAATGGCGTGTCGAAATGGATCACTTGCCCCCATGCATGCACGCCAGCATCCGTTCGGCCACTCGCTACCGAGTAAATGGAGTTGTCTTTATGAAGCTTCACAAGCGCCTTGTCGATGACGGATTGCACCGTCCGCATATTCGGTTGGAACTGGTAACCTGCATAGCCTGTACCGTCGTAGGCGACAGTGGCCTTGACCCGTCTCATGTCAGTTCCCTCCTCTCAGCCAAAAGAGAGCAGCGACTAAAATGAGGAAGAGGATGATGACCGATGTATCACGCCAGTGCCATTGCAATTGACGATACCTCGTCCTTCCCTCGCCGCCCCGATACCCTCTCACTTCCATCGCAATGGCGAGATCCTCGGCCCGCTTGAACGCGCTGACGAAAAGAGGGACAAGGAGGGGCACTACTGCCCGAATCCGCTCTTTAATCGTTCCGCTCGTCAAATCGGAACCACGGGCAAGCTGTGCTTTCAATATCTTGTCGGTTTCATCCATCAAAGTCGGAATGAATCGAAGTGAGATCGACATCATTAATGCAAGCTCGTGGACAGGCAATTTAATACGCTTCAACGGATTCAATAGTGTCTCCATTCCATCAGTGATGGATATGGGTGACGTCGTCAACGTCAATATGGTCGTCATGAGGACGAGGACGAGGAAGCGGATGGATATATAAATCCCTTGCCTGACCCCTTCTTCGTAAATCTTGATGATCTTCCAGTCGAACAGCAGCGCGCCTTCCTTAGTGAAAATGAAGTGCATGAGCAATGTGAAAATGATGAGGAAGAGGATCGGTTTCAATCCATTGAACAGGAAATAGAGCCGAATCCGCGCGACGGCGATGACGAGCAATGTGAACGCTAATAGGAGAGCGTACGTCGCCGTATTGTTCGCTAAAAACACCGCGATGATGAAAAGAAAGACGAACAGCAGCTTCGATCTCGGATCCAGTCGATGGACGAACGAATCCCCCGGCACGTATCGGCCAAAGATCATCTTCTCCAGCATTATCGCTCACCTTCTTCCTTCAAAGCGTCAGCAATAGCGCCAGCAAGTTGCTCTTCCGTCAATGCCAAAGTTCCTAGCCGCTTGCCGAACAGCTTTTCAACATCATGCTGAAACGCCACAGAATGCGGCAGGCCGAGCCGGAAAGACTTCAGCTGCTCAGCATCCCCGAACACCTCTTCAGGCGTGCCTGCCATGACAGAACGCCCCTCATGCATGACGAGGACTTGATCGGCATATCTCGCCGCGTCTTCCATGCTGTGCGTAACGAGAATCGTCGTCAAATTCTCCTCTTTATGCAATTTATTGAAGAGCTCCATGATTTCTTTCCGCCCACGTGGATCGAGACCCGCCGTCGGTTCATCCAAAATGAGGACAGACGGCTTGAATGCAAGGACTCCCGCGATTGCAACCCGGCGCATTTGCCCTCCGGATAAATCGAATGGAGACTTCTGAGCAACGTCTTCTGGTAATCCCAACAGCTTGATCAACTCATGGGCACGCTGCCTCGCCTCCTCTTCAGGAATTCCAAAATTCAGCGGGCCGAACATGATGTCCTTCTCAACAGTTTCCTCGAAGAGCTGATGCTCGGGAAATTGGAATACGATGCCGACGTGCTTGCGAATCTTTTTCAACTCTTTCGCTTTCGTATCGGAAGTGATATCCACGTCTCCGATGCGAACTACCCCTTCAGTAGGCTTCAGAAGCCCATTCAAATGAAGGAGCAACGTCGACTTGCCCGAGCCCGTATGCCCGATGACAGCTGTATACGACCCTGATCTAATTGAAGCATTCACCTCATAAAGCGCTCTTTTTTCAAAAGGCGTGCCTTTTGCGTATGAATAGCCTACTTGTTGAAGTGAGATGTCCATAATTCATTCACCAACTCTTCTTCCGTCATATGTTCCCCTTGTATCGCAATTCCTGCCTGGCGAAGGGAGCGCGACAACCTTGCTGCAAAAGGCAAATCCAGTCCGATTGCCTCCAGCTTGTCTCCATGCGCAAAAATTTCCTCCGGCTTGCCGGTCATCATTAACTTCCCATCATTCATCACAATGACCCTATCCGCCAACAGCACTTCCTCGAGATCATGTGTAATGGAAATGACCGTGAGTCCGGTCGCCCGCTTCAGTTCATCGACAACATGAATCACTTCATCGCGACCTTGCGGATCTAGCATGGAAGTCGCCTCATCCAAAATGAGCAGCTTCGGGCGCATGGCAAGCGCTCCGGCAATTGCCACACGCTGTTTTTGTCCGCCGGATAGATGATGAGGCTCATGATCCAGAAATCCTTCCATTTTCACTTGCGCAAGTGATTCGTGGACACGTGGCACCATCTCCTCGAAAGGAATGCCGTTGTTCTCCAAAGCGAACGCGACATCATCCTGGACGGTCGAGCCGACGAATTGATTGTCCGGATTTTGAAAGACGATCCCGATATCTGAACGGATTTCCCACAGGTTGTCTACGTTCAGTTCCTCCAGAAACACCTTCACTTTGCCTTCTTCTGGAAATAACAGACCGATCATCAGTTTCGCCAACGTTGATTTGCCAGATCCGTTATGACCGACGATAGCAATCCACTCACCATCCCGCACAGTAAAGCTGACATCGTCAACCGCTCTGCGCGTTTCGCCGTCTTCCGACTCGTACGAATAGGACACGTGATCCAACGACAAAATTTCCTTCACATCTTTCACCTCCGGCATTTTTTCGATTATGTATGAAACAACTGAATACTACAATTTTTTCTCGATATAAATAAAAAAAGCGCGCACCTCATCCGAAGAAATGCGCTCCATTCTATTCTGATACCGGGTGCTCAATCCGGATCAGCGGATGAGATGCGTAGAGCTAGACCGAACGGCTGAACCGTCGATCGTAACACTCCAGCTTTTAATATTGTCGTATAAATCATTTAAATAAGAAAAGGGCGTGGCTGTGCGTATGCCAGACACACCCTCGGTTGTTGGTTTTAATTAAACTAGTTCAATAACTACAACAGGTGCTCCGTCTCCGCGACGAGGTCCCATTTTCATAATACGAGTGTAGCCGCCTTGGCGATCTGCGTAGCGTGGTGCAACGTTATCGAACAATTTTTGAAGTGCAAAGATCTCTTTCTCATTGCCTTCTTCGTCCTCAGTTGTCACCAACTCACGACGAATGAATTGTGCCGCTTGACGACGTGCATGCAAGTCACCGCGTTTACCAAGCGTAATCATCTTTTCAACGACTGAACGCAATTCTTTCGCACGCGCTTCTGTTGTTTGGATGCGCTCATGCACGATTAGGTCTGTCGCCAAGTCGCGAAGCATTGCTTTACGTTGTGAACTTGTACGTCCAAGTTTTCTGTAACCCATAGAAGTTTCCCTCCCTCAATCTAGTTGATTAATCTTCCGAGCGTAACCCGAGGTTCAACTCGTCCAATTTCGCCTTCACTTCTTCAAGTGATTTACGGCCAAGGTTGCGCACTTTCATCATTTCTTCCTCGGACTTGTTAGCAAGTTCAAGAACAGTATTGATGCCTGCGCGTTTCAGGCAGTTATAAGATCGAACAGATAGATCAAGCTCTTCGATAGTCATCTCAAGCACTTTTTCTTTCTGGTCTTCCTCTTTTTCCACCATAATTTCAGCAGTTTGTGCTTCGTCAGTCATTCCGACGAAAATATTCAAATGCTCCGTCAGGATTTTTGCTCCGAGCGAAACAGCTTCTTTCGGACCGATGCTGCCATCTGTCCAAATGTCAAAGGTCAACTTATCAAAGTTAGTGCTTTGACCTACACGAGTATTCTCGACTTGGAAATTGACGCGTGAAACTGGAGTGTAAATAGAGTCGATCGGAATAACACCAATCGCAAGATCCTCACGTTTGTTTTGATCGGAAGGTGCATACCCACGGCCACGAACAGCATACATCCGCATACGCAAATGACCGTTCTTGCCTAGTGTAGCGATTTGAAGATCCGGATTTAGCACTTCGACATCACTGTCATGGGTAATATCAGCAGCAGTGACCGTCCCTTCGCCTTTCACATCTATTTCAATCACTTTCTCATCGTCTGAATAGATTTTGAGAGCAAGTTTCTTCACATTCAAAATAATTGTTGCAACGTCTTCAACGACACCTTCAATTGTAGAGAATTCATGAAGAACTCCGTCGATCTGGATAGATGTCACGGCAGCTCCTGGCAATGAGGAAAGAAGCACGCGGCGCAAGGAATTCCCTAAAGTGTTTCCGTATCCACGTTCCAATGGTTCAATAATAAATTTACCGAACTTGGAATCTTCGCTGATCATAACTGTTTCAATCTTCGGTTTTTCAATCTCGATCATTCATTTACCCTCCTTCAAAACGTCTAGTATATAGGCCGTTCCATATTGAAATCGATTATCAAAAGAAATCAAAATGCAATCACACAATTTAGTTTTACCAAAAATTGTGCTTTTCAATCAAATGGAGAACAAACCATTATACACGACGACGTTTCGGCGGGCGGCATCCGTTATGTGGAACCGGAGTTACGTCTCTGATTGCAGTTACTTCTAGACCTGCAGCTTGTAGTGAACGGATTGCAGCTTCACGACCAGCACCCGGTCCTTTAACAGTAACCTCCAAAGACTTCAAGCCGTGCTCCATAGCAGTTTTGGCAGCTGTTTCAGCAGCCATTTGTGCAGCAAACGGAGTTGATTTACGGGAACCTCTGAATCCTAATGCACCAGCACTGGACCAAGATAGGGCATTCCCATGACTATCAGTGATCGTTACGATTGTATTGTTGAACGTCGAACGGATATGTGCAATACCAGTTTCAATATTCTTTTTCACACGACGTTTACGAGTTTGTTGTTTACGTGCCATGTCTACGAAAAACCTCCTTTACCTATTATTTCTTCTTGTTAGCAACTGTCCGTTTAGGACCTTTACGTGTACGTGCGTTGTTTTTCGTGTTTTGTCCACGAACAGGTAATCCACGACGGTGACGGATTCCACGGAAGCTACCGATTTCCATCAAACGTTTGATGTTAAGGGAAGTTTCACGACGAAGGTCCCCTTCAACTTTCAAGCTGTCGATTTGTTCACGGATTTTATCAAGCTCTGCATCAGTAAGATCACGGACGCGTGTTTCCTCAGAAACGCCTGCAGCCGCCAATACTTTTTGTGCAGTTGTTTTACCAATTCCAAAAATGTATGTCAATGAAATGACTACGCGCTTATCGCGTGGTACGTCTACTCCAGCAATACGTGCCATATAGATTGTGCACCTCCCTTTGTATTAGCCTTGTCTTTGTTTATGTTTTGGATTTTCACAGATTACCATTACTCGGCCGCGTCTGCGAATAACTTTACATTTTTCGCAGATCGGTTTTACAGATGGTCTTACTTTCATCTTACCCAACCTCCTTCAATATTCCGGAGTTGCAAAAGTTTCATTTGAAACGGTATGTGATACGACCGCGTGTCAAATCATAAGGTGAGAGTTCCATCGTCACTTTGTCGCCAGGCAGGATACGGATAAAGTGCATGCGAATCTTGCCTGAAACATGTGCAAGAATCGTATGACCATTTTCCAATTCCACCTTGAACATCGCGTTCGGCAACGTTTCGACTACGGTACCTTCAACTTCAATTACGTCGTCCTTCGCCATCAATCCTGTCTCCCTTCTATATCCAATAAAGGTCTTAACCATCGAGCGGCAGCAGTCGCCTTCAAAGCTTCCTTCAACATATGTCCGGATTGCATGAGTGATGTTCGAAAGACGTCTGTCACACTTCGTTTCCCGTTAGTCAGTCCCCGACTTTTGTTGTGGAAAATCGCATCGGAAAAGACACTAACGACAGGATTGCCGTTGGTGTGCTCCATCCTTGCTACACAGTTTCGAACATCTATTACATTATACCCACCCCGGTGGGCATTTGCATTTATGACGTCCCAAAACCGTGCCGCCAATGGATTATCACCAGTTCCTATACCGGGCACCATATGCTTTTGCAGCTCGTTAATCATACGCTCTTTCCGTGCAACAGTGCGATGCTGCCCACAATATGGCGTGCATGAATTGCGTCCGGAAAGGATCACTGTCCACTCTCTTGCAAGATAGCGTCCAGATCTTTGAAAACATCATTGATGTCTTTTTGTCCATCTATGTTCGTCAACACGCCTTTGTCGTCGTAGAACGCCAATAGCGGTGCTGTTTGATTCATATTTACTTCCAGACGGTTCGTGACGGTTTCCGGATTGTCATCCGCTCGCTGATAAAGTTCCCCGCCATCCTTATCACATTTGCCTTCAACCTTTGGCGGGTTGAATTGCAAATGGTAGGATGTGCCGCATACTTTGCAAATTCTGCGACCGGTCAATCTTGCGATAAGTTCATCTTTCTCCACTTTGATGTTGAGCACATGCTCAATCTTCCGGCCCATATCCAAAAGCAACGCATCCAATGCTTCTGCTTGAGGAACTGTGCGTGGAAAACCATCAAGTAGGAATCCTTTATCGCAATCGGATTTGCTCAATCGTTCACGTACGATGCCGATTGTCACTTCATCAGGAACAAGGGCACCTTGATCCATGAACGATTTTGCTTTGACTCCAAGTTCCGTGCCTTCCTGAATAGCAGCACGGAACATATCGCCTGTAGAAATATGAGGGATTTCGTACTTTTCGACAATTTTATCTGCTTGCGTACCTTTTCCGGCACCGGGCAGACCCATTAATACGATGTTCATACGTTTTGCCCTCCATCGTTATTCACAACAGTGTTACCCAAGGGTCACGCCTGTTAAGAATATTATTTCATGAACCCTTTGTAATGCCTTTTCACAAGTTGTGATTCAAGCTGTTTCATCGTTTCAAGTGCAACCCCGACGACGATGAGCAAGCTCGTTCCTCCAATTTGAGCGGACTGTGGAAGGTTCGCAAAATTGATGAAGAAAATCGGCATGATTGCTACGACGGCAAGGAAAATCGAACCGACGAATGTCAATCTGTACAAAGTGCTCGTTAAATAGTTTTGCGTGTTTTGTCCTGGACGGATGCCCGGGATATACGCGCCTTGCTTTTTCAGATTATCTGCCATATTTTCCGGATTCACCTGGATGAATGCGTAGAAATATGTGAAAGCAAGTATCAGTGCTACATAAATGATCATTCCGACCGGTTGATTGTAGTCAAACGTCCGTGTAATGAACTTTGTTACACTATTATCACCGAAAAATGCACTCAATTGCTGAGGTGTGATGAAAAACGCCACAGCAAAGATTACTGGGATAACCCCTGCAGCATTCAATTTCAACGGTAAGTGCGTTTGTTGACCAGCCGTAGTCTGTTGACGGCCTGTCATACGTTTTGCGTACTGAATCGGAATTTTACGGAGTGCTTCCTGTACATAAACAACTCCGACGATGATCGCGATAATAACGATCAACAGCAATGCCATCGTAGCAAGACGAATGAACAAAGCATCTCCCGCATCTTGAATTTGTGTTGCATAGAGTTGGTTCACTGCGCTTGGAATAGCTGCGACGATACCTGCGAAGATGATAATGGAAATACCATTACCGACTCCTTTTGCAGTGATCTGCTCACCTAGCCAAAGCAGGAACGAAGTACCCGCAGTCAAGACAATCGCAATCATCACATAAGTGGAAATCCCTTCATCCACAATCAGCGTGCCGCCAAACATTTGGTTGAAGCCGAATGACATGGCGATCGCTTGAATAAAGGCGAGGACGACTGTGAAATATCTTGTGAATTGTGCAAGCTTCCGTCTTCCGACGTCCCCTTGCTTTGCCCATTCAGTGAATTTCGGAACGACATCCATCTGCAATAATTGCACGATGATGGAAGCGGTGATGTATGGCATGATTCCCATAGCAAAGATAGAGAACTGCGACAACGCTCCACCGCCGAATATGTTTAGAAATCCAATGAATTGGTTGTTTGATTGTTGCAAAGCTGTTGCATCAACGTTCGGGACCGGGACAAACGTACCTAGTCTGAATACGATGAGCACTAATAGTGTGAAAATGATTTTAGACCTGATATCTCTAACGCGCATAAAGTTGGAGATTGTCTGAAACATTAAATCACCTCTGCTTGCCCGCCCGCTTTCTCGATCGCTTCTTTAGCAGAAGCAGAGAATTTATGAGCTTTGACAGTAATCTTTTTCTCAAGAGTCCCATTTCCAAGAATCTTAATTCCTGATTTTTCATTGCTCACGATTCCAGTTTCAATTAGCAATTCAGGCGTAACTTCAGTACCTTCGTCAAAACGGTTCAGTACGTCCAAATTCACGATTGCATATTCTTTACGATTAATGTTCGTAAATCCACGCTTCGGAAGTCGTTGGAAAAGTGGAATTTGACCACCCTCGAATCCTAGACGGACACCGCCGCCGGAACGAGCATTTTGACCTTTATGACCTTTACCGGAAGTTTTACCTGTACCGGAACCGATTCCACGACCAATGCGTTTACGTGCTTTACGTGCGCCTTCAGCTGGCTTCATATCGTGTAATTTCATCTTATCGGCACCTCCTTATTTCGAAAATGTGCATTAAATTTCTTTAACAGTGACTAAGTGGCTAACCTTGTTGATCATGCCACGAATTGCTACATTGTCTTGATGTTCAACCGTCTGATTCAACTTACGCAGACCGAGAGCTTCAACTGTTTTACGTTGTGCCGGCTTAGAGCCGATTACACTTTTCGTAAGGGTGATTTCAAGTTTGTTTGCCATAGTGTTTCCCCCCTTAACCTAACAGTTCTTCTACGGATTTGCCGCGCAACTTAGCAACCTCTTCAGCGCGTTTCAAATTCTTCAACCCTTCAATTGTTGCACGTACCATGTTGATCGGCGTGCTAGATCCTAGGGATTTTGAAAGGATATCCGTGATTCCTGCAAGTTCAAGTACCGCACGGACAGGTCCTCCGGCGATTACTCCTGTACCAGGTGCTGCCGGTTTGATAAGGATTTGGCCTGCACCGAAACGTCCAATAATTTCGTGCGGAGTCGTTCCTTTAACCATTGGCACTTCGATCAAGTTCTTTTTCGCATCTTCGATAGCTTTACGGATTGCATCTGGAACTTCTTGCGCTTTCCCAGTTCCGAAACCGACGCGACCGTTTTTGTCTCCGACAACGACAAGTGCTGTGAAGCGGAAACGACGTCCACCCTTAACCACTTTCGCTACGCGGTTGATCGTTACTACGCGTTCTTCGAATTCACTTCTATTCTGATCATTACGACGCATGAAATATGTCCCTCCTTCTTAATTAAAATTCCAGTCCATTTTCGCGTGCTGCGTCTGCAAGAGCTTTCACACGGCCGTGGAATAGGTATCCGCCACGGTCGAAAACAACCGATTTGACATCCTTTTCAACGGCTTTCTTCGCGATCATCTCGCCGACTTTAGCTGCTGCTTCGGCATTCGCCTTAGAGTCCAATTCGAACCCTTTATCCATAGTGGAAGCACTAGCAATCGTAACGCCATTCACATCATCGATTAGTTGTGCATAGATATGTTTGTTTGAACGATAAACATTCAAGCGTGGACGCGCTGGAGATCCGCTGATTTTCGTACGAACACGTGCATGACGTTTCTTGCGGACAGCGTTCTTATCTTGTTTCGTGATCATCGTGGTCACTCCTTCCGAATGCCTTTACGCGGCATTATTTACCTGTTTTTCCTTCTTTACGACGGATTTGTTCGCCTTCGTACTTGATACCTTTTCCTTTATACGGTTCAGGTGGACGTACTTGACGAATGTTCGACGCCAAAGCACCGACGCGCTCTTTGTTGATACCGCGAACGACGATTTTCGTATTTGCAGGAACTTCAACTTCGACTCCTTCTTCCGGTGTGAATTCAACCGGGTGGGAGTATCCTACGTTCAATACTAGTTTCTTGCCTTGTAGTTGAGCACGGTACCCAACCCCGACAAGTTCAAGTGTACGTTCAAAACCTTTAGATACACCAGTTACCATGTTGTCCAGAAGGGAACGAGTTGTTCCGTGGATGGAGCGGTGTTCTTTAGAGTCAGAAGGACGAGTCAAAGTGATGACGTTGCCTTCTTGCTCGATTTTAATATCAGTGTTAAATGTATTTGTAAGTTCGCCTTTAGGGCCTTTAACAGTGACAACGTTGTTATCAGCGATAGTAACTGTCACGTTTTCAGGAACCTCGATCGGACGTTTACCAATTCGGGACATTCTATTGCACCTCCATTCAATTGTTACAGATTACCAAACGTAAGCTACGACTTCTCCGCCTACTTGTTTTGCACGAGCTTCCTTATCAGTAAGGAGACCGTTTGACGTGGATACAAGGGCGATACCAAGGCCATTCAAAACTTTAGGTACTTCATTTGTTTTTGCGTAAACACGAAGACCAGGTTTTGAGATACGTTTAAGACCAGTGATAACACGCTCGTTGTTTTGACCATATTTAAGGAAAATGCGGATAATACCTTGTTTGCTATCTTCCACATATTCAACATCGCGGACGAAACCTTCACGTTTCAAGATTTCAGCGATTTCTCTTTTCATATTTGAAGCAGGTACCTCAAGCTTCTCGTGACGAACCATGTTCGCGTTACGGATGCGTGTAAGCATATCTGCGATCGGATCACTCATTGTCATTCCATTAACCTCCTTCCCAAGTTAGGGGATTACCAACTAGCTTTTTTAACGCCAGGAATTTGTCCCTTATATGCAAGTTCTCGGAAACAAATACGGCAAAGTTTAAATTTACGATATACGGAGTGCGGGCGACCACAGCGCTCGCAACGTGTATATTCTTGTACCTTGAACTTTGGCGTACGTTTCTGTTTAACGATCATTGATTTCTTAGCCACGTTTTCGCCTCCCTCTAGTTTACTTTTGGAACGGCATGCCGAACTGCGTTAGCAACTCGCGTGCTTCTTCATCGGAGTTAGCAGTCGTAACGATG
Organism: Sporosarcina sp. Marseille-Q4943; assembly: GCF_943736995.1. Classification (GTDB taxonomy): domain Bacteria; phylum Bacillota; class Bacilli; order Bacillales_A; family Planococcaceae; genus Sporosarcina. The sequence goes on from NZ_OX031157.1 coordinate 1,583,860, forward strand.
ACGATATCCATTCCTCGTACTTTAGATACTTTATCGTAGTCAATTTCAGGGAAAATTAGCTGTTCTTTCACACCGAGTGTGTAGTTCCCGCGACCGTCGAATGATTTCTTTGAAACACCACGGAAGTCACGGACACGTGGAAGTGAAACTGAGATCAGCTTGTCCAGGAATTCATACATGCGTTCGCCGCGTAGTGTCACCTTCGCTCCGATCGGCATTCCTTCACGAAGACGGAATCCAGCGATTGACTTTTTCGCTTTAGTTACAACTGGCTTCTGACCAGAAATGATCGTTAGATCTTCGACCGCTGCATCTAGCGCTTTAGTGTTTTGAACAGCATCACCAACACCCATGTTGATGACGATTTTCTCCACTTTTGGTACTTGCATTACAGAACTATATTCAAACTTGCTCATGAGAGCAGGTGTGATTTCTTTCGAAAATTTTTCTTTTAATCGGCTCATCAGTTGGACCTCCTTTCATCCATTACTCATTTGTCCAGCGCTTCACCGGATTTTTTAGCAATACGAATCTTTTCGCCATTTTCGAATTTGTATCCTACGCGAGTAGGCTCGCCTGTTATAGGATCGATTGGCATGACGTTGGATACATGGATAGCTGCCTCTTGGCTGACGATTCCGCCTTGAGGATTTGCTTGGTTCGGCTTTGTATGTTTCTTAACAATGTTTACGCCTTCCACAAGCACGCGATCCTTCTTAGGGAAAGCAGCTAAGATTACTCCGGTCTTACCTTTATCTTTTCCGGTGATGACCATAACTTTATCGCCTTTTTTAACGTGCATTTCATCGCACCTCCTTGATTGGCACTGTCATGTGATTAAAGAACTTCTGGAGCTAGGGAAATGATTTTCATGAAGTTGCTGTCGCGCAATTCGCGTGCAACAGGTCCGAAAATACGAGTTCCACGTGGGCTCTTGTCATCACGGATGATAACACATGCGTTTTCGTCGAACGTAATGTAGGAGCCATCTTTACGACGTACTCCGCTTTTCGTGCGGACGATAACAGCTTTGACAACGTCGCCTTTCTTGACAACGCCACCAGGTGTTGCTTTTTTCACTGTTACAACAACTACGTCACCGATATTAGCAGTTTTACGGCCTGTTCCGCCTAACACTTTAATTGTTAGAACTTCACGTGCACCTGAGTTATCGGCAACTTTCATACGGCTTTCTTGTTGAATCATTGAGGCTACCTCCTCTCGGAATTTACTTTCCGAACGATATTAGATGATGACCGCTTTCTCGACTACTTCGATGAGGCGGAAACGCTTTGTAGCTGAAAGTGGACGTGTTTCCATAATGCGAACTACATCGCCGATTTTCGCTTCATTCAATTCGTCATGGGCCTTGAATTTCTTAGAGTACTTTACACGTTTACCATATAAAGTGTGTTTTTTATGTGTCTCTACCATTACGGTAACCGTTTTATCCATTTTGTCGGATACAACACGGCCTGTATATACTTTGCGCTGGTTACGCTCAGTCATGGCTGCAACCTCCTTCATCAGTTATTTGCACTGATCTCTCTTTGACGTATTACAGTTTTCATGCGCGCAATCGATTTGCGAACTTCACGGATGCGTGCAGTGTTTTCTAATTGTCCTGTCGCTAATTGGAAGCGAAGGTTGAAAAGCTCTTCTTTCAGTGATTTCACTTTTTGCTCGATCTCTGCAGTTGTTAAGTCACGGATTTCTTTAGCTTTCATTAGATTCACCACCAATTTCTTCACGTTTTACAAACTTGCTCTTCACGGGCAGTTTGTGAGATGCGAGACGAAGTGCTTCACGGGCAACCTCTTCTGACACACCTGCGATTTCAAACATTACACGACCTGGTTTTACTACTGCTACCCAGCCTTCTACAGCACCTTTACCGGAACCCATCCGGACTTCAAGAGGCTTTTTCGTATATGGCTTATGTGGGAAGATGTTGATCCAAACTTTACCGCCACGCTTCATGTAACGTGTCATAGCGATACGGGCAGATTCGATTTGACGGTTTGTGATCCAACCTGATTCAGTCGCTTGCAGGCCGAACTCACCAAACTGTACCGATGCTCCGCCTTTAGTAGTTCCGCGCATTTTACCACGGAATACACGACGATATTTAACGCGTTTAGGCATTAACATAATTAGTTGCCTCCTTCCTCAGAGTTCTTCTTCACTGGAAGGACTTCTCCCCGGTAGATCCATACTTTTACGCCGAGCTTACCATAAGTTGTGTCAGCTTCTGCGTGTGCATAGTCAATGTCTGCACGTAATGTATGAAGAGGAACAGTACCTTCACTGTAGTGTTCCGCACGAGCGATGTCAGCACCGCCAAGACGTCCGGATACTTGTGTTTTGATTCCTTTTGCACCAGCGCGGATTGTGCGTTGGATTGCTTGTTTTTGAGCACGACGGAATGACACACGGCCTTCCAATTGGCGTGCAATTGATTCTGCAACCAATTTCGCGTCAAGATCAGCACGTTTGATTTCTACGATGTTGATGTGTACACGCTTGCCAGTGATATCGTTCAACGATTTACGAAGTGCTTCGACTTCAGAACCGCCTTTACCGATCACCATGCCCGGCTTCGCAGTGTGGATAGTAATGTTGACACGCTTTGCGGCACGCTCGATTTCCACTTTGGAAACTGCTGCGTCAACAAGGCGTTTTTCGATGTACTCACGGATTTTCAAGTCTTCATGTAGAAGATTCGCATAGTCTTTTTCTGCATACCATTTCGAATCCCAATCACGAATGATGCCAACCCGTAAACCATTAGGATGTACTTTTTGACCCACGAATTACCCCTCCTTCTTTTCGGATACCACTACTGTAATGTGGCTAGTACGTTTATTGATCGCAGTTGCACGACCTTGTGCACGCGGACGGAAACGTTTCATTGTTGGACCTTCATCAACGAATACTTCGCTGACGATCATGTTCTCAACATCCATTTCATAGTTGTGTTCAGCATTAGCGATTGCTGATTTCAATACTTTTTCTACAACCGGAGATGCCGCTTTCGGCGTCAGGCGTAGAATCGCGACAGCTTCACCGATTTTCTTGCCCCGGATAAGATCAACGACCAAACGGACTTTGCGAGGAGCAATACGGACTGTGCGGGCAGTAGCTTTTGCTTGTTGCATCAGATTAACCTCCTCTCAATTAACGTCTAGTTTTCTTATCGTCAGCGCCATGACCTTTGTATGTGCGCGTAGGTACGAATTCACCGAGTTTGTGACCAACCATATCTTCAGTCACATATACAGGTACGTGCTTGCGCCCGTCATATACAGCAATCGTCAATCCGATGAAGGATGGAAAGATTGTGGAACGGCGAGACCAAGTTTTAATGACCTGTTTCTTTTGTGCATCTTTTTGAGCGTCGACCTTTTTCATTAGATGATCATCTGCAAAAGGTCCTTTTTTCAAGCTGCGGCCCATGGAAAAACCTCCCTCCGTGATGGTTGTACTACGGTCCACTTGCCGAACCGCAGTGTCATCACATTATTTTTTACGGCGACGAACGATAAGTTTGTCGGATTTGTTGTTTTTCTTACGAGTCTTGTAACCAAGAGTCGGTTTGCCCCAAGGTGTAACTGGGCTCGGACGGCCGATTGGTGTACGTCCTTCACCACCACCGTGTGGGTGATCGTTAGGGTTCATGACAGATCCGCGTACTGTTGGACGTTTGCCCAACCAACGTGAACGACCTGCTTTACCGATGTTGATCAATTCGTGCTGCTCGTTACCAACTTGACCGATTGTTGCACGGCAAGTAGATAGGATCATACGAACTTCGCCTGATTGTAGACGGATGATGACATATTTGCCTTCACGTCCTAGAAGTTGAGCAGATGTACCTGCAGAACGTACTAGTTGACCGCCTTTACCTGGTTTCAATTCGATATTGTGGATAGTAGAACCCATCGGGATGCTTTCAAGTGGAAGTGTGTTTCCAACTTTGATATCCGCTTCTGGACCTGACATTACTGTCATTCCTACTTCCAATCCTTTTGGTGCTAGGATGTAACGTTTTTCCCCATCAACATAGTTGATTAGAGCGATATTAGCAGAACGGTTTGGATCGTATTCGATCGTAGCAACGCGTCCTGGAATGCCATCTTTCCGACGTTGGAAGTCGATGACACGGTATTGGCGCTTGTGGCCTCCACCTTGGTGACGAACAGTAGTCCTACCTTGGTTGTTACGGCCGCCTTTCCGTTTTACCGGTTCAAGCAATGATTTTTCCGGCTTATCTGTAGTGATTGCAGAGAAGTCAGAGCTTGTCATGTTACGACGTCCGTTGGAGGTAGGTTTGTATTTCTTAATCGCCATTGGTGTTCCCTCCTTCGTTTATTTAGAAGTCAATTAGATTTCGAATAGTTCGATGTCTTTTGAATCAGCAGTCAAAGTTACGATCGCTTTACGGCGTTTGTTCGTGTAACCAGCATGTTTGCCCATACGTTTGAACTTGCCTTTGTAGTTCTGTACGTTGACTTTTTCCACTTTCACTCCGAAGATTTCTTCGATAGCTTGTTTTACATGCGTTTTGTTAGCGCGTGTATCAACTTCGAAAGTGTACTTTTTGTATTCCATTTGTTCTGAAGAACGCTCGGTAATGACCGGACGTTTTAGTACATCACGTGCTTCCATTAACCAAGCACCTCCTCAATTTTTTGGACTGCATCTTTTGTGATGACAAGCTTGTCATGAGCGACAAGGTCAAGCACGTTGATGCCGTTTGCTGTAACAACGCTAATTCCAGGAATGTTACGAGCGGACAATGCCACCGCTTCATCAAGATCAGCTGTTACGAACAATGCTTTTTTATCGATTGAAAGATCTGTAAGGACCTTCGTGAATTCTTTTGTTTTTGGCGCGTCGAATGTTAGAGCGTCCAATACGATGATTTCTTCATCGCGCACTTTTGTTGAAAGTGCTGAAAGTAGTGCCAAACGGCGAACTTTCTTAGGAAGCTTGTAGCTGTAGCTTCTTTGAGTCGGACCGAATACGATACCGCCTCCACGCCATTGTGGTGAACGGATCGACCCTTGACGAGCACGTCCAGTTCCTTTTTGGCGCCATGGTTTACGGCCACCGCCAGCAACTTCTGCGCGAGTTTTTACTTTATGGTTACCTTGGCGCAATGATGCGCGTTGTTGAACCAATGCTTCGAATAGGACAGCTTCATTTGGTTCGATACCGAAGATCGCTTCGTTCAATTCGATGTCGCCAACTGAAGAACCTGTCTGACTTAGTACAGATACTTTAGGCATTTTTGTTTCCTCCTTCCTTTAAGAATTAGTTCCCTTTGATTGCGCTTTTCACTGTAATAAGTGATTTGCGTGCTCCTGGAACGTTACCTTTTACTAGCAACAAGTTACGCTCAGCGTCAACTCGTACGATTTCAAGGTTTTGGATCGTGATAGTGTCTCCACCAGTACGTCCTGGTAATTTTTTACCTTTGAATACACGTTGTCCGTCAACCGCACCTAGTGAACCTGGCGCACGGTGGAAACGGGAACCGTGACTCATTGGTCCGCGTGAGTAACCGTGGCGTTTAATAACACCTTGGAACCCTTTACCTTTTGATACTCCTGTAATGTCGACGATATCGCCTTCTGCGAAAGTATCGACTTTGACTTCCTGACCAACTTCATACCCAGCTACATCTCCGCGGAATTCGCGAATGAAGCGCTTAGGTGCCGTTTCAGCTTTTGCAACGTGTCCTTTTTCAGGTTTGTTTGCAAGCTTCTCACGTTTGTCGTCGAATCCAAGCTGGATTGCTTCGTAGCCGTCAGTTTCGATTGTCTTCTTTTGAAGAACAACGTTTGGAGCAGCTTCAATCACAGTTACTGGAATGAGATCGCCGTTTTCAGCAAAAATTTGCGTCATGCCGACTTTTCTCCCTAAGATTCCTTTGGTCATTTGTCACACCTCCTGATTTAATAAGTTTTATTTTATCGATTAAAGTTTGATTTCAATGTCAACGCCAGATGGTAGATCGAGTTTCATCAATGCATCGACAGTTTGTGGTGTCGGGTTGACGATATCGATAAGACGTTTATGCGTACGCATTTCGAACTGCTCGCGCGAATCTTTGTACTTATGTACCGCACGAAGAAT